>CAIYOB010000327.1 GCA_903927685.1 uncultured Planctomycetaceae bacterium | reverse complement strand
CGTCGGCGAACACTCCGGTTTCGGCACTCTGAACGGACCACGACGCGCTGAAGGTCTCGCCCGTCGCCAACCCGGCGGCAGCGACGACGCCGCGCAACGCGACTTGGCCCTCGTTGCCTGTCCGATCCGGTACGTGCACGTTGTCGGGCACCACCACGTGCAAGGTCCCGGCCGTCACCAGGCCCCCGCTGGAGCGGACGAACACGGTGACGTCCTGGCTCTGGTTGGTGGCGGATTGCCAGTCGTACAGCAAGACGTTTCCGTTCGGGCTCGAGGCCCAATACTCCAACCGCCCGCTCGAGGCCCAAACGCTTTCGATCTCCGCCGCTGCGTAGTCGTACAGGCCGATCGTCGCCGAGACATTCAGGTCCGCGTCGATCGTGATGTTCTCCGGATCGCACTCGACGCCGATTCCGTCGAACGAACCGGGAGGCAAGGAATCGTTGAGCCGCCAGTTGACGTAGTCGTACAGCCCGGCCGCCACCTCCGGGGTCATGGTCACAAGGTCGTCGGCGTTCAAGTCGTTGATGGTCAAGTAGCTGTTCGTGCGGCCATATCCGGCGGGATACACCATAAACGGGACGGATTCGAGCCTGATCTGGTCGCGGCCACTACCGGGCGTCACGGTGACCCAGGCAATGTTGTAGATGTTGATGGAACCGCCCAAGCCCATGCCCGTGAAGTCGTGGGAGGTGAGCGTGGTGTCGGTAGGGCCCGCCGTGTCGCCGCGGTTGTCGATGAACAGGCGGTCCTCGTACCCGTCACCGGAAGCCACCGGCGCGTTGCTGCCACGCAAGTCCAAGGTTCCATGAATGGCGGACAGGCCGAGGGTCGTGTCGGTGCCCACATGAAAATGGTCCTCGCCCGGGCCGCCGATGACGGTCAGGTCTTCGAGACCTGCGGCCGTGGCGTCGATGTAGATCTGGTTCGCTTGATCGGGATCCCAGTCCAACTGGAGGCTGATCCAATCGACGTCGTACCAGACACCCTTGTCCATCAGCAGTCCGCCGATGTGGGCCATCGGCGAGGCGTCCGGTTCCGGTGCCGCGCTGCGGTCGAAGCGAACGGTGCTCGCCGTCTCCTGCACGAGTGTGTGCCGGATCTCGATCCCGTCTCGCCCCTCGCCACCGACAAAGACCACCGCGCCATCGACATCCATGGCCGTGTCGCCCGTGGCGCCGCCGGGATACGTGTATTCACCGTAGTTCACGAGGAAGTCGTTGCCAGCGTCGCCGTCAAACCAGACCTTTCCTCCCGCACCAAGTTCATTGATTTGAACCTTGTCGTTGCCGTCGCCGCCGTGGAAGGTCACCGTGCCGTTGACCGCCTGGCCGTCGCCGAAGGCGCCCACTTGCAGGGTGTCGGCGCCCGTTCCTCCCGTCAGATCGAGTTCCCGGCCGGATTCCAACATCGTCACCACAAAGACGTTTCCGCCGTAACCGCTCACGACATTCAACGGCACGGCCACATCGCAAAACTCGACCGTGTTTCCCAGGTTGCTGAGCAGCAGTTGCGCGGATTCGAAATCACTGCTGATGGGAATCTGTCCCGCCGAGGAAGGCAGGCCCGAGATCGTTCTGCCGTTGATCACCAGCGAGCGGGCCAGGGAAGCGGCCCGGTCGTCCAGCACCATGACGTCGCTGCCATCGCCGCCGGCCAGCGCCATGACCGCAACGCGACTCTGGCTGGTGTCGATGGCCAGGCGGTCGTCGCCGGCACCGGAGTTGATCTGGAGCGAGGCCGTCGAGGCGCCGACGAAGCCGACGGCAAGCGAGTCTTTGCCGTGGCCGAGGAAGAGGCCCAGGTCCTCGAAATTGCTGAAGGTCAGTTCATCCTCAAGCCCCTGACCGGTGAACGTGCCCAGGTCCAGCACGCTGTCATATCCGCCGCCGCTGTCGAAATCCGCCGTCGCCAGCTGGTTCTCGATCCACATGCGGTCTCCAGCCGTTCCACTCGCGTTCGCTCCCCCATCCAGGAAAATCGCACCGTGCAGCTCGGTCAGGGCGTTCTCGCCGCCCAGATAGAACGCGTCGTCCCCGCCCACGCCGTAGATGGTCACGTTCTGGGTACCCGCCGTGGTCGCTTTCAGATAGGAATGGTCTGCCAGTGCGGTGAGGGTGAGGTGGAGCGTTTCGGCCTCGTAGAAAACGCCGTTGTTCATGCCGAGCCCGCGGATCGCGGCAAAGGCGGGATCCGTGGATCCCAGGTACGGCCACGGCGTCGTCTCGGGTCGGTCCAGATACAGCGCGGCCAGCGCCTTGGAGGCATCGCTGGCGCTCAATCGGATCGTGTCCGTGCCCTCGTCGCCCTGGAAGAAGACCGCCGCGACGGTGGCCTCGAGCGCGGCCGCCCCGAGAATCCGCAGCTCGTCATCGCCCGCGCCCGCCTGGACATCGAGCACCGCCGTGGACGGAAGCCCCGCCACCATGACGATGTCCGCGCCGGAGCCGCCGACCAGCGTCGCCCGCCGGAGATCGGCGGGGGCTCCCAGGACGGTCACCATGCCGCCGCCGGAGCCCAACCGCAGCCGGTGCTTGCTGAACCCCGTCGACAGCGGCCAGAAACCGTTGATGGACAGCCCAGCGCCGTTCAGCAACGCGGTGTAGGCCGAGGTGTTCAGATGGTCATCGACTTCGAGCGTGTAATTGCCGCCGGTGGTGCTCACCGTCAGACTCCGGCCCGCCGGGAATGCAGCCTGGCCCGCCGCGCTGCTGAAGTTTCCTTCGCCGATCCTGACAAAGTGCTCGTCGGCACCGGAGCCGACGGCCACCGTGGTAGCGGGGATCGGCGCCGCCGTGATCGTCAGGTCGGTATTGCCCAGCAGAGAAATGTCCAAGGCGGCAATTCGCTCCCACGTCACCCCGCGGTCCATTCCCTGGCCGGTAAACGTTGTGGCTGTCAACCGATCGTCGCTGAACGAGACGCCCGCCTGCAGGTTGTTTTCGATGATCTCGACGCTGTCCGTGCCGGCCGCGCCGCCGTCCAGCGTGAGCAGGCCGTGAACGCCCGACAACCGCAGGGCTGACCCGTTCCCCACGCGGAACCGGTCCCGAGCCGGGGTCCCTGTGATGGTGACCGTCGCCACCTCGGCGCCGGTGCCGTCCACGTCGACCAGGCTCTCCAGCGTGGGCAGGCCCAGGGTGAGATCCAGATCCTCGACCCCCAGATACCACAGGTCCCCCATGCCGGACATCCGGACGAGCGGTGTCGTGACACCGCGGTAAGCCATGGTCGAAGCGTTGTCCAGCCACAGCGTCCCGGTGCCGATAATGGCCGCTCCCGAATGGTCGACGGCGATCGCGTCCGTACCCGCTCCGCCGTCGAACAGGATGATGCCGTTGAGCCACCGGAGGACATGGTCCGCGCCGCCCAGCCGCAATTGATCGCTGCCGCCGCCGGCATTGACGTCGAGAACCGTCGCCGCCTCCGTTAGATCGGCAACCCGGATGGTATCGTCGTCCGCTCCCGTCCGGATCCGGATTACGGGCGTGTCCGAGAAGAAGCCGCCGGAGAAGTCCAGCGTCACCCCCGTATCAGGATCAAGATCATCTGCTGCGGCGTCGAGTTCCAGGGTGACCGAGATCGGTGAATGCACGACCGCTCCGGCGGCCAGCGAGATCCCGTCTCCGGCGGCCAGGGTCAGCTCGCCCGTGGCATCCAGCGTCGCTCCGGCACCCACCTCGACCACGTCCTCGTTGCCAGCGGTGTCCGCCACGCGCAGCAAGACGGCGCCGGCGCTGATGCTGACGCCGGGGGCGACTTGGATGCACGTGCCCGCCCCCAGCGTGATGTTCCGTCCCGGGTTCTCCAGGTCGACGTTGACGAGAATCCCCTCGCTGGCCCGCAGGTCGACGTCGCCGCCCGCGGAGGCGATCGGCTCGTCGATGCTCAAGGTGCTCGCCAAGAAGATGTGCGCCGTGCCGTGGGCTTCGATCCCGACCTGGTCCGAGATTTTGCCGATTTCCATGTCGCCGAAGTTCTGCAGCCAGATGTCGCCGAACAGCGAACTGGCCTCCAGTCGCGTCAGCCGCGTTTCGAACAGATTGCCCTCGGTCCCCAGGCCCGTGCGGGCGTTCAACACGGCGAACGGCGCGTCGATGTTGCTCTCCGCGTCCGGCTGAGGCGTCACAGCCGCATCGCGGCG
>CAIYOB010000326.1 GCA_903927685.1 uncultured Planctomycetaceae bacterium | reverse complement strand
GCCCTGTATCTGGCCGCACGGCACGCGCTGGCGGGGCTGATCCTCCGCAATCCGCCGCCGTTGCGCGAGGTCATGCTGGCCCGGTACGGCCGCTGGCCGCTGAAACCGGGTGTTTCGTTGCTGGCCCGGCAGATTCGCCCGGAACTGTGCGCGATTCGCAACGCGGCCCTGGCGACCGCCCCGGCCGTGTTTCTCACGGCCCAACAGGACCGCGTCGTTCCGCCCCGTTGTCAGCGGCAGATCGCCGACGCGTACGGCGGGCCGAAACAGGTGCTGTGCCTGCCGCAGGCCGACCATCACACGCCGCTGACGGACGAGGAGAGCGCCCAGTATGGGCAGCGGCTGGATTGGCTGCTCCGGCAGATGACGGCCGCGTCGTCGGGATAAGACCCTAGCGGCGCTCCTCCAACGTTTCCAGCAACAGGGCCAGCACGCACAGGGCCGCTTCGCGCTGGCGGAGCAGGCGGTCGCGGTTCACCAACCGGCAGCGGCGCAGTTTCGTCGGGAGGACTTCGCCCGTTTCCGCGTTCCGCTCGGCCAGGCCGATGTAGATCAAGCCGTCTTGCTCCGGCGGAGCATTCGGGCCCAGGTGTCCCGTGACGGAGGCCGCGAGATCGGCCTCGGGAGTTGCCATCAGCGCCCCGCCGGCCATCAGCCGGGCGACCGCCTCGCTGGCCACCGTGTGTCGCTCGAAGATCGCAGGCGGAATCCCCAGCCAATGCGTCTTGGCGGATTCGCGATAGCTGACGAGCGAGCCACACAGCTGCCGCGAGATGCCGGGCACGCGGCCGAGTGACGCGGCAACCAGACCGGCGGTGCAGCTTTCGGCCAGAACCAGGCGGCGGTCGGCTTCGGCCAACAGAGCCGCCAGCAGGCCGCAACGGGCGTCCATTTCCGAGTCCATGGAACTCATGACACGCTACTGGGCAACTGGGACTCTTGCGGGGCGTGCGACAACATCTCCGTCCCCACTTGGGTGCTCTGGATCAACGTCATCAATTCGTCAAACCGCTGCTCGTCGATCCGATAGTAAATATGCTTGCCTTCATGCCGCGTGTCGACCAAGCCAGCCATCCGGAGCAAGCCCAGATGATGACTGACGGCTGGCTGGCTTTGTCCCAGGCGTTCCCACAGATCGCGAACGCACAACTCTTTGCGGCGTCCCAGCATCTCGAGAATCCGCAACCGCGTCTCGTCCGCCAAAACTTTGAACAGCTGAGCCAAATCCCGGATGACCGTCCCGGACCCGCGTCCAGGGACTTCTTCGCCGCTTTCACTCGTGACCACATTGGAGACTCGGCTGATCATGTGCGCACGTACTCCTCCCGGGAAGGTAACGAAGACCAAGACGCAGAGCAAAGCTGGAGTCCGTCAGCGGGCTATTTCCCGGCTTCGGGAGTCTCAGGTTTCGGTTCCTCTTTTTTCGGCGGCATCGAAGGGAAGTGGCACAACGGCTTCTTGTCGCCGGGAGCGTTCAGCAAGTCCGCAACCGAAGTCGTCGTGAACTTCTGGGCGAGCAACTGTGCCGCTTCTTCCAGAGTCCGGTGCAGCGGGCACAAGTCTTCGTGGTGCGTGGGCAGGCCCAGCGGACACTCGTGAAATCGGCGAATCGGATCCACCGCCTCGATAATCTCGAGCATCGGAAGTCCCGCCGGATCACGAGTCAACGTGAAGCCACCGTTCAGGCCGCGCTGGGAATGCACCAGTCTCGTGCGACTCAGCGACTGCATCACTTTCGCCAAGTATCCCGGGGGAACCTGAGTCGCTTCCGCGATCTGCGCCGTGGTCCGAGGCGACCCGCGCTGATCTGCCAAGTAAACAATTGCCCGCAAAGCGTATTCGGCCGTCTGTGAAATCATGGAACACCCCTTCAACGAGACATTGGGATAACCTCGTCCACTTTAGACCTATCGTTTGCATTTGTCAACACGGCAAGCAAGTTTTTTTGCAAGAATGCCAGAATACCATCCGCGACGAGCAAAGGAACTGGGGATAATCGTCATTTTGCGTGCAGTCTCTCCGACTTTTTCAAGTTCTGTGCGCAGAAGATTCTCGCCATAAATTGACTGCAGAGCGCCTTCCGATAGGAATCAACCAGGAGGACGAACGACCTTCGGAGGCGGGCGATGCGCAACTTCGTCAAATACATCCTGGCATTGGCGGTCATGGGGGGCGGCTTCTACGCTGCTCAACAGCATCGTCATCCCGGCGGCAGTCCTCCCCGGGAAACGCTGGCCGCTGGGGAGCCGGCGGACGTAGCATCCCTGGGTGTCAAGCCCGAGCGGCCCGCGCCGACGTCATCGTCGTCCCAGTTGCCCGTCGCCGCCCTGGCGGACGTCGACCGCGTGCCGCTGGTCGGCTCCGATCGGTTGCCGGCATCCGCTGCCGCGAAGTCCTTCGAGTCGGCGAGCGTCACGCACCAGCCAACCTTGCGGGCCGAGCGGCCAGGTGCACCGCCCCCTGCGAGCGACGCGCTGAAGACCGCCGACGCGACGGCGGCCAAGGCCGATGCGAGTCCGCAGCCGGAGGATAAGCCCAAGGGCAAGAAGCAGAAGAAGGAAACAAGTTCCCGGCCCGCGGACGCTCCGGCCCGCCCGGACACCGCGCCTGCCAAGCCTGCGATTGCCCAAGCCAAACCCAAGCCCAAATCCAGGAAGACCGCGCCGGAGTCAACCCCGCGACGGCATCGGATTGCCGAAGGCGATACCCTGACTCGCTTGGCGGAAAAATACCTCGGCAGCCGGGACCGCTACTTGGACTTGTTCCAGGCCAATGCCGAAGTCCTGTTCGATCCCCGGCTGATTCCCATCGGTGTCGAGATCGTGATTCCTGATCCCACCACCGTCGTCGCACAGGCCGCGCCCGCTCCGGCGCAGTCCACGGACGCGGCCCCGGACGCGGATCACCCCACGGGCGAGTCGCCAGACGCCACGAATTGACGCTCGGACGTCTGCGGGGGTGCATCACCGCGAGGCAAGGCAGGCTGCGCGTCGCCCGGGCGTGGTTCACCGCGACTCGGCCGAGAAGTGCAGTTCGGATTGCTGGACGCAGTAGCGATCGGTCATGCCGGCCAGGTACTCGACCACGCTACGACCGATCCCCACCGCTTCCGCGCGCGTGCGGAACTCGGGCGGCAGCAAGGCCGGACGGCGGCAGTAGCCGTGAAACATGGCTTGCAGCCGGTCCTGAGCGCGGCGGCGGACTTCGATCAACCGCGGGTGCCGATACACGCGCTGGTACAGGAACGCCTCCAATTCGGCCTTGAGTTCGGCCAATTCGCGGCTAGGTTCCATCCGATATCCCGACCGGCGCGCCTCCTCGGCGCTCTCGAACCGCCGCTGCAGCAGCACATTCCCCACCGTCTGCAGCACATCGGTCACCTGCCGGTCGACCAATTCATGGACGACGGCCTTTCGCAGCAGGTCGCCGCGGAGCGTCCCGAACCGCTGGTGGACCCGCGCCACGGTGTCGCGGATCAAGGGGATTTCCGCCAACTCGTCGATCGTGACCAATTGCAGCTTGACCGAATCGTCCGTATCGTGCGCGTCGTAGGTCATGCTGTCCGCCACGTCGACCAGTTGGGCTTCCAGCAGCGGAACAACGTCGGCGGCCCGTTTGTCGATCCGGGTCGCTTGGCTTTCCAACACCTCGCGGCTCAGGTTCAAGCCCGGAAAACTCTGATACCGAACCTCCAATTCTTCAGCAATGGTGAGCGCATAGCGGTTGTGCGAAAAACCGCCGCAGTCGGCCAGGCAGCGGTTGAGCGCGTCTTCGCCGGCGTGTCCGAACGGCGGATGGCCGATGTCGTGGAACAAGGCCAGCGCCTCGATCAAGTCCTCGTTCAGTCGCAGGGCGCGGCCCATGGTCCGGGCGATCGAAGCCACTTCATGGGTGTGCGTCAGCCGGGTCCGGTGGTAATCCCCCATGTCCCCGGTAAAGACCTGCATCTTGCCGCTCAGCCGCCGGAACGCCGAACTGTGGACCACGCGATCCCGGTCCCGCTGGAACGGGCCTCGATAAGCATGTTCCGTCTCAGGGTACTTGCGGCCCCGCGAATCCACGCTGCGCATGGCCCAGGGCGCCAGCAGAACCGCCTCGCGGGCCGCGATCGTCTGCAGGCCGGGGAATCGGGGGCTGGGCTGCGCGTCCATTTAGCGTGAGAAGATGAAACTCATCAAGTCCCGGGTGCCCAGGGGACGCGTCGAGACAAACGTCTCGCCGGCGGCGAACCCGGCCGCCGCCCCCGCGATCAGGGCGGCCCCGCGAATCCGCTCGAAAACGTACGCTTTGGCCGGCGGAAACTGGGTCTGGTAACAGCGGATGGCCGCCAGTTTCGTGTCCAGCGTGTCCGTAATGTCCACCGTGAAATGGCTGCTGTAGTTGTGCAGCGTCGCCGGTTCAAAGGCCAGGCGGAAGTACAACTGGGCCGAGATGGAATGCACCGGCAACCCGTCAAAATACTCGTCCCACTTGGTCAGCCGCGCATAGAACACCGCGGCGTCGGTGATCTGCATGGCCTGCCAGTGATCCGGCGAAGCCAGCGGCGTCTTGTCGCCGAACCCGATCACCACCTTGGGCCGGTACTTGCGGAACTCCTTGGCCAGCGCCACCCGGGCCTCGAACGAATCGAACAGCCGCCGGTTGGGCAAATCCAGCGTCACGCGGCGGCAGACCCCCAGCAACTCGGCCGCCTGCCGCGCCTCTTCCAGACGCACGTGCGGCCCCGGCGAATGCGGCGTCGGCTCGCCGTCCGTTAGGTCGATAATCCCGACCTGGTAACCCTGCTGGGCCAACCGCGCCAACGTCCCGCCGCACGCGATTTCCGCGTCGTCGGGATGAGCCCCCACGGCGATCACGTCCAAACTCGGATTCTCTTCGACGTTCATGTTCGCAACTCGTTGCCTCCTTGCGGACATTCTAGAACAAAGGCCCCGACGGCAACAGGCACGCGGCCGAGAGACGCGCGTACATTTCCGCGGCCGTCGCGGTGCCGGTCACGGCCAGCTCGGCGACGAGCACGTTGCGGCGGCGATAGTAATCCAGCAGGGGCTGCGTGCGGGCCGCGAAGATCGCCAGTTTGCGGCGAATGTCGTCCAGGCCGTCGTCCGGCCGGCCGCGCCGGTCGCCGCCCGTGTCCGCCTGGATGCGCGTCAGGACCGTGTCGGGCGAACACTGCAGAACGACCACGGTCCGCACGTCGACGATCGCGGAGATCCGCTCCGCCTGGCCCTCGTGGCGGGGCAGGCCGTTCAGTACGACCCAGGTGGCCGGAGCGACGCCGCGACGGGCCAGGAAGCCGCGCAGGATTCGCGCGGCCAGCGGGAACTGCTCGTCTTCCAGCAACGCTCCCGTCGCCAGCACCTGCCGCAAGAACTCGATGTCCGCCAGCGACACCACGGCATCGGGTTCGTCGCTGGCCGCAGCCCGGCGCAGGTTTTCGCCAAAGTCGAAGTGGACGCAGGGACATCCCGCCCAGCCGCGCCGTTCCAGCAATTGCCCCAGCGGCGTCTTGCCGGACCCGGTCGGACCGAGCAGGAGCAACGCTGGCGGGCGGTCGTCAGGCATAGTAAGTACGGTTGGGCACCGCTTGGTGAGCGCTGCTACAGCAAGCTGGGTTCGACGGACTCCACGGCCGACGCGGTGACGGCGAGGGCGGGAGTCACCGCCGGCTCGTCCAGCGGCAACCCGAGTACCTCGCGGGCCAACTGGCGATAGTCCTTGGCTCCGTTGGAATCCGGCGCGTATTGAAAGATGGTCTGCCCGAAGCTGGGCGCTTCCGCCAGGCGAATGTTGCGGCGGATCCGCGTCGCAAAGCTCTTGGCTCCCGCCCAGACGGCACTGGGCGAACGTTGCTGTTCGAGAAACTCCTGGACGTCGGACGTGACTTCCGCGGCCAGCCGCGTCCCCGATTCGTACATGCACAGCACGACGCCCGCCAGCCGCAGGCCGGGATTCAGCCGCTGGGCGACGATGTCCACGGTCCGCAGCAGCTTGCCGAATCCGTGCAACGCCAGGAAGTGCGGCTGCAGCGGCAAGAAGATCTCCTTGACCGCCGTCAGGGCGTTCAGCGTCAGGACTCCCAGCGACGGCGGACAATCGATGATCAGATAGTCGAACTCGCCGTCGTCCAGCACCAGCTTGTCCCGCAGGATCAGTTCGCGGCCAACTTCTCCGGCCAGTTCCAGTTCGGCGGCGGCCAAGTCCAAATGCGACGGGACCAGCCACAGCCGCTGGTCGACCTCCAGGCGGACCTCGGACAACCGGGTCTGGCCGGTCAGAACCTGGTAGACGGAACGGTGGTCTTCGCGCACCGCGGCGCCCAGGTGCAGCGACGCGTGGGCCTGGGGATCCAAGTCGATCAAGCAGACCCGCTGGCCCCGCTCGGCGAGCGCCGCGCTCAGATTGACCGCCGTCGTCGTCTTGCCGACGCCCCCTTTTTGATTGATGATGGCAATCGTTCGCATCGTGGGAACTCCGTTTCCGTCGGGTGCGGACCTGAAATCGCAGGTTGTGGCAGGCTTCTTCCGCCAATCGATCCAGGATTATAGACTCGGCATCCCCGTTGGCACCAGACGAATCCCGGGCTGGTCCGCTAGCACCCGTTGGTTTCCCGCGTAAGATGGGCTAAAACATAGCGACTGGATAAGCTAATTGAATCATCCACGCAAGAGGAGCGACCGGCGTGCGGGTAGTCATCGAGAAAGGCGAGAACGAGGTAGCGGTTCGGGCCGCGAGATTTGTCGCGGACCTGGTCCGCCGCAAGCCGGCCTGTGTCTTGGGACTGGCCACCGGCAGCACGCCGCTGGGCCTGTATCGGGAGCTGATCCGGTGGCATCGCGACGAGGGACTCGACTTTTCCCAGGTCACGACTTTCAACCTGGACGAGTACGTCGGCGTGCCGGAGGACCATCCGCAGAGCTACCGCTACTTCATGCAGGAGAACCTGTTCCAGCACCTGAATCTTGTGCCCGCCAAGACGCATGTCCCGGACGGCCGATCGCTGGACTTCGAGGCCAGTTGCCGGCGTTACGAGCAGCGGATCCAGGATGCGGGCGGCATTGACCTGCAGGTCCTGGGAATTGGCCGCGACGGGCACATCGCCTTTAATGAACCGGGCTCGTCGCTGGGCAGCCGCACGCGCGTCAAGTCCTTGACCGGCGAGACGATCCGCGATAACGCGCGGTTTTTCGGGAGCGAAGACCAAGTTCCCCGGCTCGCCATTACGATGGGCGTGGGGACGATCCTCGAGGCACGGCGCTGTCTGCTGCTGGCGACCGGTTCCGCGAAAGCCTCGGCGATCCGCAGCACCATCGAAGGCCCGGTCACGGCCCAGATCACCGCCTCGGCCCTGCAACTGCACCGGGACGTGGTCGTCGTGCTGGATGAAGAGGCCGCCAGCTGGCTGACGCGGCGGGAATATTATGCCGAAGTCGAGCGGGCGCAGACCCTGCTCGAGGCCGGTCAACTCGGCGAACTGGGGATTGGCAATTCGTAGTCATGCGACAGATCGGCACGCTACAAACCGAGGCCCAAGCCGACCGCTTTGCGGCCTTTCTGATCACGCAAGGCATCTCGGCGGTTGCCGAGCCGGAGGCCGGTTGGTGGGCGCTCTGGGTGCGGGACGAGGACCAGGTTCCGGCGGCTCGCGAGGCGTTGGAGGAATTCCGCCGGAATCCCGAGGATGCCCGTTACCGCGGCGTCCTTCGTGAAGCGAGCGCGGTGCTGCAAGAGGAAGCCAAGCGGCGGGAGACGGCCCGCAAGAACGTGATCACCATGGGTGCCCGCGGCGGGCAGCTCGCCGGTCGCGCCACACCGCTGACCGCCGTGATCATCGGGCTGTGCGTCGTGCTGTTTTTCCTTTCCGGTTCGGGAAAGAAGACCACCAGCGGCCCCTTGAAGGCGCTCTCGTTCTGCGACCTCCGGCATACCCGCGACCGCGATTGGGACCAATCCCGCTTGGCGGACCGGTTGATCGATATTCGCCAGGGCCAATGGTGGCGGCTGATTACGCCGATCTTCCTGCACGGCGATCTGCTGCACCTGTTGTTCAACATGATCATGTTTCACGTCTTTGCGCGGCCCATCGAAATGCGCACCGGCGCGGGCGTGCTGGGCTTGATGATCCTGCTGATCGCCCTGGCGTCCAACACGGCCCAGGGCTTAGCGCCTTCGAATTGGGGACCGCTCAGCGGGGGCCCGAATTTCCTCGGCTTGTCCGGCGTGGTCTACGGCCTGCTGGGCTATCTCTGGATGAAGACGGTGTACCATCCCGGCTCCGGGCTGTTCGTCAGTCCCGGGACGGTCGTGTTTCTCCTGGGCTGGATGACCTTGGGCCTGACCGGCGTCTTCCAGGACACCATGCCGATGGCCAACCTGGCCCACCTGAGCGGCCTGCTGGCCGGAATGATCCTGGGCTACGTCACGTCCCCGCGCAGCTGAGCGTCCAGGCCGAAATGGACCACCCGGCTTCGGACTCGCATCGCAGCAACTATTCCCGGGTCACCGACGGATTCCGATGTCATATCCCTCAATGGTCTTGTGCAAGTTGATTTGAGAAGGGCTGTCGTATCATTCGTCGCCACAGCCTGCCCTGGCCCGACGCGGTGGGAGCCCAACGGCTATCGAAACCACCGAAAATGAAGTACGATGTGGGGCGGCAAGCCATAAGGACGAACTTGATGAAGAATAATCCCCTTCCACGGTTGGACAACAATGCCGAGATACGCGAACGCCTGCTGGCCTTCTGCCGCCTACAACCGGGAGATATTTGGGACGATCCCGAAGGCAGACATCGAATTGGCTGCAACGATGCGGCTGATCGTGATCAGATCCGGGAACTGGTTGCCAACGCGAAACCGACGCTTGCGATTCACGACCCGCCGTACAACCTCGTGGCCTTTGATCTCCGGTCGACTGGCGAATTCGTCGAATGGTGCCGGAAATGGATTCGGAACACGACTGAGGTGACCGCGGCAGATGCGTCGCTCTACGTTTGGTTGGGTGCGGACCAAAACGACGGTTTTCAGCCGCTGCCCGATTTTATGGTGATGATGCGAGATGAACCGTACAGGGCGCGCAGTTTCATCACCATGCGTAATCAGCGGGGATACGGAACCCAGAGAAACTGGATGGCGGTTCGTCAGGAGTTGCTCTACTACACCAAAGGCTCTCCTGTATTCAACGTCGACGCCGAGTATACGGACATTCCCAAGAT
>CAIYOB010000325.1 GCA_903927685.1 uncultured Planctomycetaceae bacterium | reverse complement strand
GGAGCGATCACCGCGTGGTATCCGGGTGACGATGAGGGGGTGTTGAAGGAGCATGCCTGGTACAACGCCGACGCCGGAGCAAAGACGCATCCTGTCGGTCAGAAGTCGCCGAACGCGTGGGGCCTGTACGATCTGCACGGCAATGTCTGGGAGTGGTGTCAAGACGGGTGGGGCGATTCCTACTACGCCACATCCCCGATGGACGATCCGCCGGGTGCGCCAGGAGGCTCGCCCCGCGTGTACCGGGGCGGCGGTTGGGACTACGACGCGTCCCGGGGACGGGCGTCCTATCGCGCCTGGGACGACCCTGGCTGCCGCGCCGTGCACCACGGCTTCCGCGTCGCGAGGTCACTTCCCTTGGCAGGCAGCGGGGGCCCGAGTCCACCGCCTCGCGATGCGAGGGAGGCAGGGTACAGGTAGGAGAGTTCGGGAAAGCCTATGGTTGACGCACCGCGAATTACCCTGGACATTACCCGCCCTGCCGCCACGTGGCCGGTGCGACTGCGGCAAGGCATCGCTTTCATGC
The DNA here is from genome assembly GCA_903927685.1 of uncultured Planctomycetaceae bacterium. The sequence continues at coordinate 4,806 of CAIYOB010000325.1, read as the reverse complement.
TCTACGTTCCATTGTTCGCGGGCGGCGCGCTGGTGATGTTGCTGGTGGCCACATGCACGTTGTTCCGCGCGCGGCGACTGTACGCCGAATGCTTAGCTCGCAACTTGACGCGGGTGGCGTTGTGGCTGCACGGTGTGGGATGCAGACCGTGTGATAGTAGCGACGGGGTCGTGATCGTCAGAACGTTGGGCTACCTTACTTCGTTGGGAGACTAGAGAATGGCTAAGGCCGGGTCAGCTGCCCCTCGATCAGATTTGCTAACCGACGCCTCCACGGGACGCGACCTGGCGACGTTCTGAAAACAGTGCGACATTCCGCGCACAGTTACCGGCTCTTTGGCCTCCTGAGGAATCTCTCAAATTTGTGGGCTGCGTGACGTTCATCGGGATCCGGGTCTTGATGCGATGATCGGACGAGGGAGATCGAAAAGTGACTGACGGGAGAGAACCATCGGCGTCGCGGAACTTGCGGCTGGATGAAGTGATCGCCGCGTATCTGGAGGCCACCGCCACAGGCAATTCGCCGGATCGGCAGGAGTTATTGGACCGTCACCCGGACTTGGCCACTGACTTGGTCGCCTTCTTCGCCGGTCACGATCGGATGCGCGCGGTCTCCACGCCGCTGGACGCGGCAGCCAACGCAGCGCCGCCGCGTACGCCCGGCGCCGTCACGTTGCCGCCGCAGGCGGCGGAGACGGAGGGAGCCACGCTGCCACCCAGTGGAAGGCCGACACCGCCGCCGCCCGGCACGAAGGTTCGCTACTTCGGCGACTACGAGTTGGTCGAGGAGATCGCTCGCGGCGGGATGGGAGTCGTCTATAAGGCCCGGCAGGTGAACCTGAACCGGATCGTGGCCCTGAAAATGATCCTGGCTGGGCAATTGGCCGGCGAAGACGACGTGAAACGGTTCTACACCGAGGCCGAAGCGGCGGCCAAACTTGACCATCCGGGGATCGTCCCCATCTTCGAGATCGGCGAGCACGAGGGACAGCATTATTTCTCGATGGGCTACATCGAGGGTTCGAGTCTGGCGAACAGAGTGGCTGACGGTCCGCTGCCACCGCGGGAAGCGGCCGAGATGGTGGTCAAGATTGCCGCGGCGGTCGAGTACGCCCACCAACAGGGCATCATTCACCGGGATCTCAAGCCGGCCAACGTGCTGTTGGACGCCAACGGCCAGCCGCGCGTGACCGACTTCGGCTTGGCCAAACAGATGAAAGTGGATTCCGGCCTGACGGGCACGGGGCAAATCCTCGGCACCCCCAGCTACATGCCGCCGGAGCAAGCGGCGGGGAAGAGCGACGAGATCGGTCCGGCGGCGGACGTGTACGCGTTGGGGGCGATCCTGTATTGTCTGCTCACCGGGCGTCCGCCGTTCCAGTCGTCCAATCCCATGGACACGCTCCTGGCGGTGTTGGACCAGGAACCGGTGCCGCCGCGGCAGCTGAATGCCCAGACCCCCTGGGACCTTGAGACGATTGCGTTGAAGTGCCTGGTGAAAAGCCCGCCGCGGCGGTACGCCACGGCGCGCGAGCTGGCCGACGAATTGGAACGTTACTTGGCTGGGCGGCCCATCCTGGCTCGGCCGGTCGGCCGCGTGGAACGGGCCTGGCGTTGGTGCAAGCGAAATCCTGTGGTGGCGTCGTTGAGTGCGGCCATTTGCTTGGCGATCGTGGGCATCGCCATTGGGGGCTCGATCGTGGCCGTCCATGAAGCGGGCCTGCGCCAGGCGGCCGAAGAAGGACAGCAGGCGGCGGCGGAGGCCGGGGCCAAACTCCAGACCGCCTACCTCGAACAGGTCCGAATCGGCCTGGACGCGCTGGAGCAAACCGCCACGGCCAAGTTCAGTCAGTCCAAGGTCCTACGCACAGCCACGGAGCCCAACCGCCAGGAGCGTGCCTTGGGGCTGATCGGCGACACCGGGCCGCTCCTGACGCGCATGGCTGAGCAGGCCCGCAGCCTGGACGCGGCGGCGCAAGAGCACGTCCGCCAGTTCGCCGAGAAGTTGCAGCCAGCCCTGCGTCAGGAGGCACTCCACTGGCTGGCCGAGACATCGGTCCAGCCGGTCGCGACATTGCATCTTCCCCGTGAGCCCCTTACGGACGCCAATGCTGGAGGAGCTATTCACCCGTCGCTGCTCCCCACGGCCATTGTGCTGAGCGCTGACGGCGAACTGCTGGCGCGCTACGCCCCCGCAGATCCCAACCCCGCCGGCCCGGGCGCGAAATCCCGCTTGCTGGTCGAGGTCTATGATACGGCGACCGGCCAGGTGCGCGGCCGATTCGATCTGACGCCGACGCCGAGCACCGACCCGGAGGTCAGCAAGACTTGGGATGGTGTGGCCTTGGCGTTCGCCGCCGATACGCGGTTGTTGGTGGCCCACCGGGAGCATGTCCGGCGTCGCAGCCCGCCTTGGCAGGAGACCGAGGAACTGTTCGTACAGACTTGCGACGTGGCCTCCGACAGGCTGGTGAAGACGGTCCGGCTCGCCGCGGCAACAGTATCCGCGCCTCGCCGGGCCCCCGGAGTCATAGTCCCCATGCCGCAGTCCGGCTTTGTTGGGGCCACGCGTCACTTGGCGTTCAGCGCCGAGGGGAAATACCTGCTGGCGGATTTTGACCTCATGCCATCTCGATTGGAGCCGTACCCGCGCATCGACGAGAGTCTGCGCGCGGCGTCGTTCAGGCCCGCTGCAATCTATGACGCGGCGGACGGGCGCAAGCTGGCCCAGTTTGCCCCGGCCAAGGATCTGCTCGCAGGCCTCTTCCTGCGCGGGTTCGGACCGCCAGGGCAAGTCGTCGGTCTGCGAGTCCAGCGTAAATCGTCCTTGTCCGAGAACGACACGCAGTGCAACTTGGAATGCTGGCGGTTCGACCAGTCGCCTCCGGCGCGGAGTGTGGCCGCCCCCGAGAGTGCCCCGGGCATCTACCCGATCAGGGCCAATGGTGCCTGGGCCGTGAGCCCAGACGGACGCTGGCTGGCTGGCTGCTCGTCGTCCTTCGGAAAACCGCTGGAGTTGTTCGTAGTGGATACCGCTTCGTCGCAAGCTTTCAGTCGCCAACTGGGGGACATCACCAGGCCGTTTGTCGGCTCGCGCATCGCCTCCCTCGCCTTCAGCCCCGATAGTCGTGTGCTGGCCGTGGTCACCTCGGAGAACATCCAGGTTCTGACGGTCCCCGACAACCAAACCGTACTCAGCCAGCCGCTCGGACTCGAATCCCAGACGCAGCAGCCCGTTGTATGGCTGCCTGGCCGCTGCGAGTTTGCCGCCCACTGCGCCCGGCTGGCAGTCTGTCTGCGGGCCTATCCCCAGCAGGCACCCGACCAACTGCCGACCTCGGAGGAAGTGGTCCGAGTCTGGGATGTCGCGGTTCCCAAGATCCCGCCTCCGCGCCAGTTTCGGCACGAGGGAGAAGTTGCCGCCACGGCTTTGGCTGCGGAAGGCCAGGGGCTGTACTTTGCCGGAAGTGCGGTCGGGATGCTCGATACGCGGCCGCAGCCCAACCCGGCGACGTCCTTCGGTAACGCCGCTCGTCCCGACCGTCAGCCACCCCAGACCGCAACACCGATGAACCAGGTGCTGAGGTGGTCGACCAGCCGGCCGGCCTACCTCCCGCCAAACTGGTACGACCAAATTTCCGTATGGTATCCCGCGTACCGCTGGCAGGCCGACGAGGACTTGCCTCCGGCGGGCGTGTCCCTCACGCCCAACGGCCATTTCGATGCCACCGGGAAATACTTCATCCATCAGATCGGCCCTGGGCAAGACGCGCTCAGTCAGGCACCCACGGAGGTCTTGGAGGCGGCTACCGGCCGGCAGGTCCTGCACGTGGACGCGCCAGTTCTGGCGTACAGCGCGGACTATCGGTATCTCGTCGTGCTCGGCAGGTCCGAGACCAGCGCTCGGCCGTCGAAAAACCGCGGTCTCGCCGACGAACCACTGTCCCAGCGTGGCCTCGACGAGCCCTCGCCGGAGGGACGGATCATGATGGATAGTTACGACCAGCAACTCGTGCTCCACCGGCAGTTGCGGCGGGCCCTCAGTGTCGGCGTGCGGATCCTCGACCTGGCTTCGGCCGAAGCCGCGCGCGGAGCCCCGCGGGAACAGGCAGCCTTCCAGGGCTTGGTCCCCGTAGACTTCCGCTTCGCCCCGCACAACCGGTATTTGCTCGCGGTTGTCGGACCAGATCCCCTGTGGACCGAGACCATGTCGAAGGAAGAGTTGGCCCGGCTCGCCGGGAGGCAAATGCGGGGTCCCACCACCATCGTCGTGCGCATGACCGATGGCCAGACGGTCGGCGAAGTGCCCGGGCAGCCGCTCGCGCCCTTTCCTCCGGGCGGCGAACACGTTCTCGTGTACGATCCCGGCGAAGGGACCCCGGCGAAGCCGCCCGTCTGTCGCCTCGTCGAGTTGGCGACGGCCCGGATACTCTTCGAGTACCGCACGATCGGTAGACCAGGCGAAGATCTACTCCCGTGGGCCTTCACGCGAGATGGCAGTTTTGCCTATTTCGACACGCCCCAAGAGGTGCGCGACCCAACCGGAGTGATCCGCGTTCGGGCGCACGTTTGGTCGCCGGGCAAGCCGCAACCCGTGCCACTCGAATCGTCCTGGTTCCTCATGCATGGGGGGGCGTCGCAAGCGTCTGAGCTTGGGCTTCAACTCAGCGCGGACGGCAAACGCCTAGTCGTCGTCGGCCCGGGTACATCCGCGAAAGCCGAAACGCCGCCCGCGGTGTCCGAGCTGGAACGGGACCAGTCGCGGGGGCGCGTGCTCGAACTGTGGGACGTCGAGGCCGCGAAGTTG
>CAIYOB010000324.1 GCA_903927685.1 uncultured Planctomycetaceae bacterium | reverse complement strand
TCACGGCTGCAGCACGCTGAAGCGTGAACTCCAACGTGACAAACGATGCGGAGGCGACAATCGCGATGAGACACCTTTTACCGGCAGCAGCGGTCATCCTGGTCCTGAGCGGGGCGGCGCCCGCCGCCGAGCCTCCGTTGCCGCAGTTTGCCGAGGTGACCCAGCAGGCGGGCATCACCTTCCAGCACAGCTACGGCGACATCAAGATGGACAACATCGTCAAGGCCTCGGGGGGCGGGGCGATGTTCTTCGACTACGACGGCGACGGCTGGCTGGACGTCTACTTGTGCAACGGCCGGTACAATCCGGAGATCTGCAGCAATCGCGGGCGGAACCTGCGGGGCAAGCTGCGCAACGCCCTGTACCGGAACAATCGCGACGGCACGTTCACCGACACGACGGAAAAAGCGGGCGTGGCCGGGGGCGGTTCGGCGTTCGGCTGCTCGGCGGCCGATTTCGACAACGACGGCGACCCGGACCTGCTCGTGTTGGGCTTTGGTCCCGACGAGTTCTACCGCAACAACGGCGACGGCACGTTCACCGACATCTCGCAAGCGTCCGGATTGAATGACCCGCGCTGGGGTTTGCAGGCGGTCTGGTTCGACTACGACGGGGACGGACTGCTGGACGTGTACGTGGTGAACTACTTGAAGTACGACGGCACGAAGATCCCGTTCTATGCTCCCACGGGATTTCCCGGGCCGCTGACGTACCAGGGCGAGCCCGATGCTTTGTACCGCAACAAGGGCGACGGGACGTTTGTCGAGGTCACGAAAGAGGCGGGCCTGTTCAACCCCAATGGCCGCGGCATGGGGGCGACGGTCGCCGATCTGGACAACGATGGCCGGCTGGACATTTACGTGACGAACGATGCGATGGCCAACGACTTTTTCCAGAACCTGGGCGGTGGCAAGTTTGCTGAAGATGCGTTGGTACGAGGAATGGCGTTCGGCGAGTCCGGGCAAGGCGTCTCGTCGATGGGGCCCGATGCCGGCGACGTCGACCTCGATGGCTGGCTGGACCTGTACGTTCCGGACATGGATTACGGCTGCCTGATGCTGAACAAGAAGGAGTATTTTCAGGACGTTACCACGTCCTACGGCTTGGCCCTGATGTGCGGCCAATTCACCGGCTGGGGCGGCCTGCTGTTCGATTATGACAACGACGGCCTGCTGGATGTGTTTGTGGCCAACGGGGATGCGCACAAGGAGTTTGGCGAGGAAGCGACGCTGGCCCGCAATGTCGGTAAGCGCAAGTTCGTGGACGTCGCCAAGGACTCGGGGCCCTATTTCGAGGAAGAGTTCGTGGGCCGGGGCGCCGCCTGCGGCGATTACGACAACGATGGGGACTTGGACCTCTTGATCAACAATCTGAACGGCCCGGCCAAGTTGTTGCGGAACGACGGCGGCAACCGCAACGCCTGGCTGACCATCGCGGCCAAGCGGACCAACGGGAAATCGGACGCGATCGGAGCACGGATCAGCGTTACCGCTGGCGGGCAAACCCAGATCCGTGACCTGATTCCCGTTCGCGGCTACCTGTCCCAGTCCGATCCTCGCCCGCACTTCGGCTTGGGGCAGGCGGCCAAGGCCGACCGCGTCGAAATCCGCTGGCCGGACGGCCGAACGACACCATTGAGCGAGGTGCCTGCGAACCAGATTCTGACCGTCGTCGAGCCGGCCAAGTAACGGAGGGATATCCACGATGCGGCAGACCGCTGCTTACCTGTTTCCGTCAGTTTCCCGCTGGCTCCTCCCGTTGCTGGCCTTGCTTGTCCCGGGCGTGTGGGGCGCCGAGGCTTATCGCCAGCCCGTCTACGTCGGCTCCAAGGCTTGCGGCGAGTGCCACGAAGGCCAGGCCATGGGCGACCAGTTGACGTTGTGGCTGCACTCGCGGCATGCCAAAGCGTACACCAGCTTGGCCAAGCCGGAGGCCAAGCAGATCGCCAAGTGGAGCGGCATCCCGATGGAGCCGCAGGAGTCGGCCATGTGCCTGGGCTGCCATGCGACGGCGTCGCAGGCCGAGCCCTGGGAGCGGGACGACGCGTTTTCCCTCCGCCAAGGCGTGCAGTGCGAGATGTGCCACGGGCCGGGCAGTGAGTACATGGACGAGGAGGTCATGATGGACCGCGAGGCGGCCATGCTCGCCGGTCTGAAAATGCCCACCAAGGAAGACTGTCTGAACTGCCACGCCGAGAAAGGGTCTCACCGGATTGTCCTGGGCCCTAGCGACTTCGATTTGGACAAGGCTTGGCAGGCCATCGCGCATCCTACGCCCCAGGACTGGAAACTCGAAACGCTCCAGCCCCCGGACCCGCCGCGGGCTCAGCAGCCCGGCCCGGCCCATACGGGCGTCGCTGTCTGCGCCGAATGCCATGCAGGCGCGGCCTGGGGATACCAGTACAGCAAGTGGCAGGCGAGCCCCCACGCGGACGCCTATGCCACGCTGGGTACGGCCAAGGCTCGCGAGCTGGCGGCGGCCGCGGGCGTCACGGGCGATCCGCGAACCAGCATGCAGTGCTTGAAATGCCACGCCACCGCCTATCACCAGCCGGCTGCGGAAGTGCTGGACACGTACGCATTGCATGAGGGCGTCAGTTGCGAGGCGTGCCACGGCGCGGGCAGCGACCATGCCGACGACGCGGCGCAGAAGAAGGCTGGCGAACCGCTCGCCGTCCACCTGCAGAAAACCACCGAGCAGACCTGCGCCGCCTGCCACGAGAACGCGCATGGCAAGCCGTTCGATTACGCCGCCGCCGTGGCGGCGATCGCCCATCCCAAGATTCCGCCGGAGATCGTCGCCGAGCTGCGATACAAGACGCCCCTGAACCTGGCCCTCCACCCCGACGGTCGCGAACTGTACGTCACGTGCGAGGCAGCCCATTCCGTGATCGTTCTGGACACGGCGACGCGCACGAAGGTCGCCGAGATTCCCGTCGGCGGCCAACCGATGGACGTCTGCTTCAGTCCCGATGGCCGCCGGGCGTTTGTCACCAACCGCCTGGACGACTCGCTGTCGGTGATCGACGTGGGCTCGCGCCAGGTCGTGGCCACGCTGGCCGTAGGGGACGAACCGCATGGCGTGCTGACCGACCAGGCGGGGAAGCTTCTGTATGTCCTGAACACGGCGACCGAGGACATTTCCGTGATCGACACGGGGACGCTGGAGGAAGTTAAGCGGCTGTCGGCCAGTCGGGGCCCCTGGGCGCTGGCCATGTCCCCTGACGGTTCGCGGATCTGCATCACCAACATGTTCTCGCGGTTTGTCGAGCCCCGCACGCCGTCGATTTCGGAAGTCACGATACTCGATACCGAACGAGCGATTGTGGACGATCGGCCGACGCTGCCCGGGACCAATCTGCTGCAAGGCGTCGCCTGGCACCCCAGCGGCAAGTTCGCCTTGGTCACGCTGCTCCGCACGAAGAACGTGGTTCCGATGACCCGCGTCTCCCAGGGCTGGACGATCACCAACGGCTTGGGCATCGTGTGGCCGGACGGCAAAACCGATCAGGCGCTGCTGGACGAGCCCGGGATGTGCTTCCCGGACCCGGCCGCGGTCGCCATCACGCCGGACGGCCGCCTGGCCCTGGTGACCAGTTCGACCAGCGATCGGATCGCCGTGGTGGACGTCGCCAAGCTGATCGGCTTGGTGGAAGCGGTTTCCGAGGACGACCGACAGCACGTGTTGCCGAACCATTTGGGGCAGGCGTCGAAATTCGTCGTCGGCGAGATCGCCACCTTGCGGAGTCCTCGCGATATCGCGATTACGCCGGACAGCCGGACGGCTTACGTGGCCAACGCCTTGGACGACTCGGTCTCCGTGATCGACTTGGCCGAGCTGAAACTCGGCGAGCGCATCGACCTGGGCGGACCGCGGGAGATGACCAAGGTCCGCTACGGCGAGAATCTGTTCCACGATGCCAAGATCACGTTCCGGCGGCAGTTCGCCTGCCACTCGTGCCATCCCGACGGACACGTGGACGGGATCACGTACGACACCGAGCCCGACGGAATCGGCGTCGATCCGGTGGACAACAAGACGCTCCGCGGAATCCTGGACACCGCGCCGTTCAAGTGGAGCGGCAAGAACCCCAGCTTTTCGCGGCAATGCGGTCCGCGCTTATCGGCGTTCTTTACGCGTCTGGAGCCCTTCACTCCGGAGCAACTGGCCGCCCTGGACTTGTACGTCTGCACCATCCAGCGGCCGCCCAATCGCTACCGGCCGGTCGGGGCGGCGTTGACCGAGGCGCAGCGTCGCGGCAAGGCGTTCTTCGAGCGGACGCGAGCCAACGACGGCCGCGTGATCCCCGTCAACAACCGCTGTGTGACGTGTCACTTTCCGCCCCTGTACACCGATCGTCGCATGCACGACGTGGGCACGAAGATGGCCTTGGACACGGAGTCCAAATTCGACGTCCCGCACTTGAACAACATCTACGATTCGGCCCCGTACCTGCACAATGGGGCCGCGCCGACTTTGGAAGAAATCTGGACCGTGTTCAACCGCCAGGACAAGCACGGCGTGACGAATGACATGACCAAGGACCAGCTGAACGATCTCATCGAATACCTCAAGACGCTGTGAGCGGCCCGATCCTTCCCCGTCACCATTTTCCAGGAAGCCTGAACCCTATGCATCCTCGTTTCCTTTTACTTGCCGTCTTGGCCTTCGCGGGCCTGATCTCCAACGCTCTTGCCGCCGAACCGGATCCGGCTGCGAAATCGCCGATCCCGTCGGCCGGCCCGAACTCGCCCCCCACGGCCCCGCCGGTTGCGGCGACGCCGGACCAACTGCCCTATGTCTACACCAAGTGGAAGCACTTCACCGTCGCGGACGGCCTGCCCAACGACCACATCTTTGCGGTCAAGGCGGACGGCAACCGCGTCTGGGTCGGCACCGACGACGGCTTGGCGCTGATCGACAAGAAGACGGCCAAGGTCGTGCGCGTCTGGAAGGAGAAAGACGGTCTGCCGTGGCGCGTGGTCACGGGGATCGAAGTTGACCCGAAGACGGGCGACGTGTGGCTGGGGCTGTTCGGCCGCGGCTTGGCCCGGCTGAGCGGCGGGCGTTTCGACCATTACCACCAGTTGAACAGCGGCCTGGTGAACGACGTCGTCTACGCGATCGCCATGGAGAAGGACAACGTCTGGGCGGCGACGACGGCCGGCTCCAGCCGCTACAACACCAAGACCAAGGAGTGGGCGGTGTTCACCGAGAAGAACGCCCCCATGGAAGAGATCTGGAACTACAACGTCGCCTACAACCCGGCGACGGACAAGATCCACCTGGCGGTATGGGGCAGCGGGATCCTGGAATTCGACTGCCAGAAGGACCGGGAACAAAAAGGCGATCCCTGGAAGGTGTACCTGGACCCGGACGGCGAGATGGAAATCGACTTGTACCGCGACGACGGCGTGATCCACGTGATCACCACGGGGGTCAGCCCAGTAAAGGACGTGTTCTGGGTTTCGTCGTACTTCGGCTGCTGCCGCTACGACGGCCGGCACTGGCGGGGGTTCTATGCCCACGAGACCGGCTTGCCGAGCGATTTCACGAACAACGTCCGAGCCCGCAGCGTGGACGAGTGCTGGTTTGCGCACGACAAAGGCGTGGGCGTCATCGCCGACTTTCCGACCTCTACCAGCAGAACTACATCTCCTTCGAGCAGGGCCTGCGCTACTCCAACAGCCCGGACAACTTCCGGCTGCGGGTGGAGGGCGTGCAGTCCACCCAGGACATCGCCCTGGCCGAGATGGAGAAGAGCCTGGACCGGGCGGCCAAGGACGGCGCGCCCCGGAAATAATCCCCAAGGACGGACCCGCCCATGAACGCCCAACGCATCCGAGAGACCTACCTCGACTACTTCGCCCGCCGGGGCCACAAGATCGTCCCCAGCGCGCCCCTCCTGCCCAAGGACGACCCCACCCTGCTCTTCACCAACGCCGGCATGAACCAGTTCAAGGCCGTCTTCCTGGGCCGGGAGAAGCGCACCTACAACCGGGCGGCCACCGTCCAGAAGTGCATGCGGGTCAGCGGCAAGCACAACGACCTGGAGCAGGTCGGCCGGACCAGCAAGCACCACACCTTCTTCGAGATGCTGGGCAATTTCTCCTTCGGCGACTATTTCAAGCGGGAGGCCGTCCAGTTCGCCTGGGAGCTGGTCACGGAGGTCTTCAAGCTGGACAAGTCCCGCCTCTACGTCACCGTCTACGAAGAGGACGACGAGGCCTTCGACCTGTGGCAGAAGGAAGTCGGCGTTCCGGCCGGCCGCATCTTCCGCTT
>CAIYOB010000323.1 GCA_903927685.1 uncultured Planctomycetaceae bacterium | reverse complement strand
TGACCAGCAATGCCGTGTTCATCAAGCGGACGGCCGGCATCGGCGTCCTGCCCGCCGAGATGGCGATCAGTTACGGTTGCACGGGCCCCGTGCTCCGCGGCAGCGGTGTGAATTGGGACTTGCGCCGCGACGGGGATCCGATCTATACGCGGATGCATGAGGGCTACAAGTTCGAGGTGATCGCGGAAACCAACGGCCACTATCCGCAGGACCACGACTATCCGCCCGTTCCCCCGGAAGCCGTGCTGGGTGACTGCTGGCATCGCTTCTACGTGCGGATGCTGGAGGTTGTCCAGTCCATGGGCTTGATCCGGCAAGGGATTGAATTCTATCACGCCGCGGAGGGCGACTGCGGGACGCCGATCAAGCTGATCCAGAAGCTGCCCGTCGGCGAGGTGTATCTGGAAACCGAATGCCCCAAGGGCCAGATGGGGTTCTACCTGGTCGGCGATGGGACGGCGATTCCCTGGCGAGCGAGGGCTCGCAGCAGCTGTTTCTGCAATCTGTCCGTCACTCCCGAACTGTGCCGCGGCTGCCTGATCGCCGACATCCCCGCGATCGTTGGTTCGTTGGATATCGTCATGGGTGAAATCGACCGCTAGGACCGGCCATGATCATCTTCGGCTGGCGGACTCGCGAATCGACCACCGGCTCGGGGACGTTCGTCTGTCCTCACTGCCGCACGCCCCAGGTCTCTCGGCACGTGACCTATCGGCGTTGGTTCACGCTGTACTTCCTGCCCGTCATTCCGCTGGGGCAACTCGGCGAACAGTTGGAGTGCCAGGGGTGCTTGTGCCGCTTCTCGCCCCAAGTCTTCGAGCGATCAGCCGAAGACGAACCGATCGTGGCGGCGTTGGCGGACGACCGCAACGGGACGCGATCATCGCCGGCGGCGCCCCCGTGGCACGAGGTGTCGGGCGCGGAGGGAGGGAAACCCGGCTCCGCGCCGCTGCTGCCGAGGGCGCCCAGGACTTCGTCGCTGGCGATCACGAGCCTGATTTCCGGATTGCTGTCGCCCCTGTTCCTGTTCCTCTGCGGGTTGTCGCTGGTCACTTCGTCGATTGCGATCATTACGGGCCACCTAGCCCGCCGGGAGATCAAGACGAGCGGCGGTCGGGTCGGCGGGAGCGGGCAAGCGCTCACCGGATTGGTCTTCGGCTACCTGCTGCTGGCGGTTTCGGTGGGGGGAGTGGCATTCATCGCGACATCTTTTCGGCGCGGGTGGGAGCAGGCCAAAGAAGACCGCACCAACGGCTCGGCGAGTACGCTCGACGGTCGCGCAAGGCCGTCCGCGGACACGGCGTCCGACCGGCTGCACGCCGCGGAACTCGGCACGCTGACTGCCGGCTCGGAAGGTCCGGCCTTCGGCAACACGCCCGCCGCCCGGCAACTGGCCGCAGAGTATTCGCAATCGCTGAAGACGATGCGCGAGGCACTGTTCACCGCCGATCGCGACCGGGTATTCCAGTTGACCGACGGCCAGTTCATCGTGCACTGCGAGTTGCACCGGGACCGCTGCGCGTTCATCGTCCATGTGCCGGCTTATCGCGATTTCGCTGCCGAGGCCAAGGAGGCGCTGGCGACCATCGCTTGGCAGGTCGCTCAGCAGACGGTCGAGGATTCGCTGCGGCCCGGGGACCAGCTGGCGGTCGGCCTGCGCGGTTCGATGCTGTACGGCGCCGTCATGATGGGCCGCGTCGCGTCGGACGAGGAGCAACGCGCAGCCTTTCAGCGCGTCGAGCGTGACTCGCTCGTCGCGTTCTTCCCGGCCGCGGAACGCGACATCGACTCCGCAGGCGAAAGCGCCGAGCAGCAGTTCGCGCAGGACAGCTGGCCCAAGCCGGATCCTCGCCAGACCGCTGCTCCGCTCGCGTCCACGGAGGCCGAGCCCACCCCTGATCCGATGAAGGACGAGACCGGCACCACCACGAAGGACCGTGTGTTGGAGCTGGAGGAAACGCACGGGATGCTGCCGAGCCGGTCTCCGTTGTCGTCCGCGCCCCCGGGAGAGGAGCCCGCAGCCGCGGTGGCCGAAACGAATTTGCGCCCGCCCCGCGGCATGACGAGGGAGCCGGTCGGCGTCCCGGCGGTGGAGAATGAACTCGAGATCCAGGTCGTCCACCGGTTTCCTGAGCTGGGTTGGCAAGTCCAATCGCTGGCGTTTTCCGCCGATTCCCGCTGGCTGGCCGCCGGCAAGATGGATCAGACGATTCTGATCTTCGACCTGGAAACGGGCAGCCGGATCGCCGGGGCGACGGACTTGGGCGAGTTGGGACAAATCGAGTGTGTTGCCTTTGCGCCCGACGGCGAGCATCTGTTTGCAGGCGGAAGCAGCGGTGCCACGCAAGTCTGGCCCTTCCAGCCAGGCGGCCAGTTGGGCGCGGCCGTAGCGTTGTACCGCCATGCCCGGTCGGCACGCGTGTTGTCGCCCAGCATGGCCTCCCCGTTCGTGCTCAGCGGCGCCGCAGACGGGACGCTGACCTGGCAGACCTATGACCGGGAAACGGCGAGCGTGCGCACGCTCAAGGCACTCGATCGCAGCGTGCTGGCGGTGCACTTGCCGGCCGCGGAATTCGACGCGTTGGCCACCGACGGCCGCACGCTGCTGCGTTTCGATCTCCGCGCCGCCGAGGTCTTGCAGTCCCAGCCGATCGCCCGCGCCAGCGCTCACGCGGCGGCGTTCTCGAACGACGGAGGGCAACTCGTGATCAGCACGGGTCGCGAATTGTGCATGTGGGACACGGCCACGGGCCGCCAGATTCAGACGCTGGCCCAAGAGGCCGGCGAGATCCAGTGGTCGGTTCGCTTTCATCCCGGCGGGCGCTGGCTGATCTCCGGGGGGCGCGGCAAGGCCAGCGTCTGGGACCTGGAAACGGCTCGTTCGCTGGCTACCATCGACCTGGGCGGCGTGCTGTACATTCAAACGCTGGCGATCTCGCCCGACGGCCGGTTGCTGGCGGCGATCCCCAGTGCCGCCGGCCAGACCCTGACGGTGCTCCGGCTGCCGGACACCGCCGGCTCGACCTGAACCGTTCGAACGGCCGTTCCTCGTCCCCCAAGAGTGGAAAATGGGCCCCTGGTGAACCATGTCAGAAACTGCGATGGTCAGTGTGATGCGACGGAATGCGGCCAGCCGCCGCCACGGCAGCGGAACGGCTTTCCCGGGTCTTTCCGAACCACCTGGGAAGCCCGTCCCCTCGGTCGGCGCCCGGCGCGTCGGCGTTGCGCGTGAAGACGCTGGTGCCTGGTACGGACGCCTCCCCTGGGTGCTGGCGTGCGTGCTTGCCGGGACGCCCATCGATCCGGCCTTCGGACAATCCGAGCGCGGTGCTTCCGGGCGCCAGGTGACCGTCCGGATTGACCCTCGCGTGGAACTCTTGAGCATCATTTTTCGACTCGCGGGCAATCCAGAGTATCAGCAAGGACGAGTGGAATCGTACGTGGAGGACGTGGAAAGGCACTTTGGCCGGTTTCGCGACCATCCGGCCGTGCAGTGCGCGGCCGAACTGCGGCGGACGCGAGGCGTGTCTTATGACGCCTGCATGAGCATGGCGGTGCACCTGAGCGACGCGTACGCGCCGCAGGCCAAGGTCCCGTTCGATCCCTTGCCCGCCGATCTCGACTCGCGGTGGGGCGTCGAAGGAGCCGGCCGCTTCCTGGAACAAGCCGGGCGGTTCGTCGACGAGACTTCGTTTCGCCAGTTCATTCAGGAGCATCGCCCGTTGTATGAACTGGCCGAGTCGCGGATGCAGGACGTGCTCGACAAGCATGCGCATCTCGAGTGGTTCGACGATTTCTTCGGGCAACGGACGGAAGCGGTCTTCAAGTTCATGCTCGCGCCGCTCAACGGCGGCTCGAACTACGGGACGCGCTGCCGCACTGCGGACGGTCGGCAGGAGCTGTATTGTATTCTCGGCGTCTGGAAGACGGACGCCGAAGGAATGCCGCTGTTCGAACCGGAGATGCTCGGCACCGTCGTCCACGAATTCTGCCACTCGTACACCAACCCCGTCATCGACCGGCATGCCGACGAACTGGAGGCCGCGGGCAACAAGCTCTTTCCGCACGTCGAGCAGGCCATGCGGAGGCAGGCCTACGGACAGTGGAAGACCATGATGTACGAGTCCCTGGTCCGCGCGTGCGTGGTCCGCTACACCCACACCCACCTCGGCCCGGAAGCCGCTCGGCGAGCGATCGACTCCGAGAAAGCGAGGCAGTTCTTGTGGATCGGAGAGCTGTCGGAGCTGCTCGGTGAGTATGAGGTCCAGCGAGACAAGTACGCCGATCTTGACGCGTACTTTCCGCGGATTGTCGAGTTCTTCAACTCCTCTGCCGACCAGTTCGCCGAGCGGCAACGCCAGCAGGCGCCCGGATGGGCGGCCGGTCTGCCCGAGTTCGGACGGAAGCTGTTCCAGCAGTCCGTTGCGGACGCTGCCCGCCCCCAGGTCGTCTCGATCTCCCCGGCCAACGGCGCGACGGACGTCAACCCGGGGCTGAAGAACATCCGCGTGGTGTTCGACCGGCCGATGGCCGGTGAGTCCTGGTCACTGGTCGGCGGCGGACAGGAATTCCCGGAACTCGTGGGCCAGCCGCGGTACGATACCGCACGGACCGCTTGGACCGTGTCGGTCAAGCTGAAGCCGAACTGGAGTTATCGGTTCATGCTCAACTCCGACCGGTTCCAAGGGTTCCGGAGCCAGGACGGCGTCCCTCTGCCGCCTGTCGTCGTGGCCTTCCGGACCCGAAACGGTATGCCGGCCGACCGCGTCGATTCGCCGAACCGCCCGTGACCGTGCCCGCTCTCGCTCGAGTGCCGACCCGTGCGCGAGGGGGGGCGAGAATGGCAGTTTCAGAAGGACGTGGAAACCGTGCTCCGAATGCAAAAGATGAAACCCTGTTTGACCTGGACGCCGTGGATTCTGGGCCTGCTGCTGCACCTGATTCCGACGGGCGTCGTACTGGTCGTCCTGGCCGTCGCGTGGCGATGGGAGCGGATTGGCGCCATCGTTCGCAGTCAGTCTCACCGCGACCGGCGAGCCAAGGCGTGTAGCGGAGTCGCGATCGGATCTTGGAAAATGGTGAGCGTCATCGGCGCGGCTCGGTGACGCCGGTCGTCACGTCGGCAGAGGTTTTTCCAAGAAAAGGCCTGTCGCGTCGAATTGCATGCATGAAGCCGAAATACCTGATCTCTGCCTGCCTGCTTTTTCTCATCTTGGGATGCGCGACGGACATCGCAGGGCTTCTATCGCTGGGCCTCTTGATGATTTCGTGCTGGTTACTGATGGCCGGTGGATTAGTCTATTTCGCATGGGGCATACTTACCCATTTTCGCGTCTTGCGTTGGAAACCAGTAAGAGCACTGGTGTTCGTGCCGTTGTTGCTAGGTGCGTTCGCGGCCAGCGGCATTTTGGGCATTCTTCTCTCAACCCGTCCTGGCTGGGAGCGCGAAAACGGGGTGTCCGTTGAGCGGGAGCTCAAGTGCATGTACGACGTGGATCAATCGGATCGATACAGTGGACGATTCCTCCTCCTGCCCGGCCGCGATAAGGCTCGGCTTTCCAGAGCACGCGAGATCATCCGCCTGAACGCCGACTCGTTGAGTGGCGAAGCAATGTATCATGCGGCAATGATCTTGCAGCACGGAAACTCGAGCGGGGATTTTGAATCCGCCCACCACTTGGCGAGGTCAGCCTTTGAAGCTGGAGTCGTAAAGGCTGAGGGGCTCTCAAGAGCGGCATATGATCGGTGGCAGTTGTCGATTGGCAAACCACAGAAGTACGGCACGCAATCTACCATCAGAATTGGAATCACCGGAATAGAGACAGACACACCCGATGCTGACGACTGACGTAACCAATGCGCTGCACACAGAGCGGAAATGTCGTGCCGATTTCTCCCCGAGAATAGACGCATTGGGTTGGGGATGAGATCGACCGCGTCATCGCAGTCCCCAGGCCGTGCGACGGACGCAGTCGTGGTCTGCACGGTCCGGTCGAACTCGGCCGGCGAGATCGGATGCGAGCCAGGACGCGGGCGAACCCGGCCTGCCTGCCGTCACAGTCATCCATACGCCTCAGGGCGGAACGTCGGTCACGGCCCAATCGGACTCCGCGAGCCGCCACGTTCTGAAAACGGAGCTTGCCGTGGGTGGCGGCGGCTACCAGGTCACCGGTGGGACCACCGCAGGATGCCCAGCCACGGCAGCCCATTACCTGCTCCACTGCCGCAATCGTTCGACGGACTTCTTGACGTTCTCGACGCCCGCGACTTCCAGGGTCGTCGGGCCGGCGAAGCCGATCTCTTTCAACTCGGCGACGAGCTGCTGGATGCCGACGACGCCGTCGCCCAGCGGGATGGTCCCCATGCCGCAGCCGAATCGCGTCCCGCGTTGCGATTCCCACTCGGCGGGCATGTCCTTCCAGTGCACATGCTTGATCCGCGGCCCGAACGCCTTGACAAACTCATGCGGATCGCCGCCGCCCAGCCACGAGTTGCCCGTGTCCAAGTTGACGCCAACCGTGGCTTCGTGACCGAGAGCCTCCAGGATCGCGGCCATGCCGTCGACGGTGTCCGTCAGCTCGCCGTGTGGTTCGAGCAGCAACTCGATTTCCAGTTCTTCCGCCCACAGTACCGGCTCGTACAGCTTTTCACGGATCGAGAACAACTTTTCGGAATGGGATAAATTGCGGCCGAAGTCAGTCTTCGGCTCCAGTTCGGTCGTGATGACTTGTTTCACATCCAGCAGGTCGGCCAGGCGGATGGCTTTGATGATCTCGGCCGTGCCGTAGCGATCGGGTGACGTCGGGTCGAGCAGATTCGCGTGGGCACAAACGCTGGTCATGGTCAGCCGGAATTCTTCGACCATCTGCCGGATCTTGGCCGGGTGGCTGTCCAGACTCAACGAAGCCACGAAACCCGCCTCGGAGCCCAGGGAAGCTCCGTCGTGACTGTCGGTCAGGTCGACGTAGTCGATTCCCATCTCGCGAATCAGCTGAAACTGCCGCCGGACCGGCGTAAACGGCTCGACCAATGCGAAACATCCGATGATCATTCAGGTTCTCCTTGGGAAGACATAAGGTCATGGGGTGCTATCACGGTACGTTCTGTCGGCTGGAGAAGCAAGCCGATGGGTCAGAACATCCGAGCCCGTCCTCCCGCCTTTTTCTACAACCCGCAATAAATCCCTGCGGCAACCGTTTATCCTGGTAGTGATGACAGCCAGCAGTCGACAATCACCCGATGCCGAGCGTATGACCGAGTGGGTCCGGGAGCACGGACCCGCCGTCCGCGGGTATTTGCTGGGGATCGTGCGCCGCGCCGACGAGGCCGACGATCTGGCCCAGGAGGTGTTTTGCCGAGCCTGGCAGGGCCGTCAACGCTACCAGGAACAAGGCTATGCGAGGACGTATCTGCTGCGGATCGCTGACCGCTTGGCCTGTGATCGCCTGCGGCGCAAGAAGCCGGTCGAGACCTTGAGCGAGGAAGGCTGGCGCCTCAACGAGCCCAGAAGCGACGAGGGGGATCCTGTGACCAAGGCAATGGCGGTGGAGGCTGCGGGACGGCTGGCCGAGGCGCTCGATCAACTCACGCCTGTCCAGCGGCGAGTTCTGCTGTTGCGGTTCTATGGCCAGCTGACGTTTGACGAGATTGCCCAGACGCTGGGCTGTCCGCTGAGCACTGCCCTGAGCCATTGCCGACGGGGACTGGAAATGTTGCGCAAACAACTCGCGGAGATCAAGCCGTGAACGACGACACGAAGCGATTGCAGGAGATGCTGGAACGAGCGACGGCTCCCGGCGACGCATTGCCGGAGGACCTGGACGCCGAGACCGCGGCCCTGCGCGAGGGTTGGTTGGCCTTGAGCAAGCTGCTGACAGACGCCCAGTCGGGGACGAGCGAACCGTGGGAGAACTGGCTGGTCACGCCGCGTCCAACGCGGCACTGGCGGCCGATTCGCTGGGCGCTCGCTGTGGCGGCTTCGCTGTTGATCGTCGCTGGCTTGGCCGTGGCCTATCGGCTGCAGAATGGCGGGGACGGCGTGCGGCCGAATTCGCCGGCCATCGCTCGGGACGCCCACACGCCGGCCACTGTCGCGGAGCCGACGCCGGCCACTGTCGTGGAACCGACGCCGGCAACCGTGGCGGCGCCGGCGGCCGAAGCCCGCCCGGACACGCAACTTGCGGCCGGATCGGACGGATTCGAGTGGGACGACACGCTCGACGCCCAGATCACCACGTTGGCTCAGGCCACGGCCCTGGTCCACGAAGACTGGTACGCCCAGGCGGGCAAGTTGAACGCGTTGGGACAGGCCCTGGATGAGGTCAAGAAAGATATCGAAGACGGTACTTTATGAACCCTGTTGGGTTAGGAGATAGAATCATGGTCAACCGAAACTGGATGTGCCGTGGCTCGCTGAGCCTGGCAGCGTATCTGTTGGTTTGCAGTTGGGCCAGCGCCCAGGACGCGGGACCTAAAATGAAGCCGGACGTGCAGCCCAAGCGGGAGGCGTCTGTCGAGGTGGGCGACGATTTCCGGCCCGGTTCTCCCGGGGACAAGCCGGCCGATCGCGGGCCAGGCGGGCCGAAGGAGTTCGGGCGTCCCGGCGGATTTCCCGGCCAGGGGCCCGACCAATCGCCGCACTTTCATCCGCGCGGCAAATCCGGCGACCGGCCGGGCGGACAACCCGGCGAAGGCGGCCCGGGAGCCGGCGGCCCCGGAGCAGGGCCGTTTGAGCGCGGCGGTTTTCGGCCCGGCGAGGGGGCTGGCGGCATGCCGGGACCGGGAATGAGTCCGGGAGCGGGTCCGGGGATGACGCCTGGAATGACCCCGGGAATGATGCCCGGCTTTGGCCCGATGTCCGGCCCGCCCCGCTGGCCGCACGGCGACTGGCAGTCCATGGAACAGAATGATCCGGAGATGCACAAGCTGCTGCAGGCGGATTTCAACCTAGCCATCCAGAGTCAGGAACTGGCCGTCCAGTACCGGCAGGCCCCGCAGGATCAACGCGAGGCGATCAAGCAGAAGCTGGAGAAGACGATTACCGAGCACTTCGAAGCCCGCCAGCAGCGGCGGTTGCTTGAACTCCAGCGTCTGGAAGAAGAGCTGAAGCGGCTCCGCGAGTCGATCGACAAGCGGAAGGAAGCACAGGCTCAGATCATCCAGCGCCGGGTCTCTGAGTTGCTGGGGTTGGAAGACGACACCCAGTTCTAAGTGAGCATTTCCCCGAACTAGAACTGTGCATTGGCGACACGCTGGCAGTGTGCAGAGCGGTCGCGGTGCGCGCTGTCCTTGGTTACAGGAGTTACGAACGATGCGTACAGGTATCTTGAAGTGCGACATGCGGTGGCTGTGGCAGGCGATGCCAGTGGCCGCCCTGGCCGCCTGCTGTGTGGCCACCTCGGCCGGCAGCGCGGTGGCCGCCCACGATGGTTTTGGTGCGGGGCCGCCTGCCGCTTTCGGCGATCGCAGTTGGGGCGACTGGGACACCCCTCCGGGACCACCCCCGGGAATGCCGGGACAGGATTCCGATCGGCCCCGTGGGCCCCGCGGCCCGCAGGACCAGCCGCCTTCGTTCGGCCCACCCTGGGGACCTCGCGGAACTTGGGACGGGGCGGGTCGCACTCCTGGGGCGGGACCGTTGGGGCCGCCAGCGTGGCAAAGTGCCGGGCCGGCCTTTGAGCATCGCGGGGGTCCCCAGCACCGGATGGGGCCGCCGCCGCTGATGTCGGGACCAACGTGGGATCGGCCCAGCGGCCCCCGGGGCCCGCAAGATCGTCCGCAGCGACCCGTCATGGCTCGCGGTCCACACGGCCCCTGGGGCTGGGACGGCGCTCCGCGCGGCCCGCAGGCTGGCCCGCCGGGTCCGCCGCAGTGGCGACCCGAAGGCCCCGCCCTTGAACATCGCCGGGGTCCGCGAGACCACATGGGACCGCCGCCCTGGGCTGTGGAACGTGACCGCAATGAGGGACGCAACATGGCTGGCGGGCGTGGTGGACCGGAAGGGCGCCAAGGCCCGCCGCCGGGAGCACCCGGACGCGACGTCGACCAACCGCGTGGGCCGTGGGGCGCGCCGGACCAGCCGCAGTCCTTCGGACCGCCTCGCGGACCGCAGTTCCGGCCGGATTGGGGCGGACCCCAGGCCGGCACCGAAGCCGGACGCCAGGGCCCGCCGCCGGGCGGACCTAATGGACGCAACATGGCTGGCGGCCATGGGCCGGATGGACGCCAAGGCCCTCGCCCGGGGGCACCCGGACCTGACGTCGACCAGCCGCACGGACCGCGGGGCGCTCAGGACCAGCCGCAGCCCGTCGGCCCACCTCGCCGACCGCAAGCCCGGCCCGATCGAAACGGCCGGACGCCGGACGCGGAAGCTGGTCCGCAGGGACCTCCGCCAGGCGAGCCCGAGGCACGTGGCTCGGACCGCCCTCGTGGACCGGAGGGGCGTCGAGGTCCGCCGCGCGAAGCGGCGGGGCGCGGTAGCGAGCTGCCGCGTGGAGCCCGGGGTCCGCAGGATCAACCTGGCCCGGACGGACCGCCTCGCGGACCGCAAGCCGGACCGGATCGAGGTGGTCCGCCGCCAGGTTCGGAGGCTGCCGCAGAGGGGATTCAGTGACGAACAGCCTCTCCAGTCACACGCCGCCAAGTTCCACAGTTGGAACAGCGATGGCATGTTTGCCCCGCCCGGGGGCGCTCCAATAACACTCAGTTCCAGGGAACGACGTCATGAAACAGACGAAACCACAGGTGATCGCTTCGGTCAGCATCATGATCTTTCTGGTCGCTTCGCTCGTTGTCCTGGCCCAGCCGCCGGGGCGCGAGCGGGGGCCTGACGGTTCTCGAGACGGCCGTGGCGGTGCCGAGGGCCAAAAGGTCCCGCCCGGCGCGTTCGGCCCGTTCCGGCTGCCCCTCATGACGGCCCTGGATGCCAACGGCGATGGCGAATTGTCCGCCGCAGAGATCGCCGGAGCCTCCCAGGCGTTGAGCAAGCTCGACAAGAGCGGCGACGGCACGCTGGGACGCGAGGAACTGGCCCCGGCGTTCGGCGGGCGAGGCGGCCCCGGAGGGGCCCCGGGCCGCGGACCGGGACAAGGCCCTGGCCCTGGCGGATTCGGTGGCCCGGGTGGTCCGCCTCCCGCGGCCGAGGGTTCCGCAACGATGTTCACCGCCCAGACGCAGCCCAAGGATGACGGCGAACGAGCGATCCTCGCGGCGCTGGCTGACATCCAGCAGAAGCAAGGCCGGCGCATGAACGTACCGGAGGCCGATGGCCGGCTGCTGCGGACGCTGGCGGAATCCCTGGACGCGAAAACGGTCGTCGAATTCGGCACGTCCAACGGCATCTCCGGCATCTGGATGTCGCTGGCTCTGCGAAAGACCGGCGGTAAGTTGTTCACCCACGAGATCGATCCCGAGACGGCCACCCTGGCGCGCAAGAACTTTGCCCAAGCGGGCGTCGCCGAGTGGATCACCGTGGTCGAAGGCGACGGGCACGAGAAGGCGGCCGAGTTGAAAGGCCCCATCGACCTGGTGTTCATTGATGCTGACAAGGAAGGCTACTTGGACTACTTGCAGAAAACGCTGCCACTGGTCCGCCCGGGCGGTGTGATCTGCGCGCACAACATGAATGCCCGCCAGGCCAGCGGGGACTTTGTCAAGGCGATCACGACCAATCCCGACCTCGAAACGTTGTTCTACATGGAGGGCGGCGGGATGAGCGTGTCGCTCAAGAAACGCTAGTACTTCGTCCAGGCTAGGAACTGGGGCTGGGTGCCTGGAGGCGAGCCATGAGGTAAGAGTGACGAGCCCCCGGCCTGATGACTCTGGGGGCTCGCTGCGCTCGACCCCAGGCACCCCGTTGAGCCAGGCACCCCGTTGGGCCAGGCACCCCACGAAGCCGCTGGATTTCGCCGCCCGGGCACGCTAAGATGTTCACGGACCGAATACCGCTTTCTCATTCGAGCGTGCCCGCGTGAAACAAGTCGTCGCCGTCTTCAAACCGTTCCTGGCCGAGAAAGTCTTGGAGGGCCTCAAGCGAGCGCCCCTCGAATCGCTGTGCGTTCGCGAAGTCCAAGGCTACGGGCGGCAGAAGAGCTACCTGGAGGAATACGGGCGGACCGAGTACAGTTCCGCCTTTCTGCCGAAAGTCGAGATCACCATGTGGGTCGACGACTCGCGGGTCGAGGAAGTCGTCCGCCGCGTGGTCGAAGTGGCCCGCACCGGCCGCATGGGCGATGGCAAAATCTTCATCCTGCCCGGCGAGTCCTACGAGACCGTCATCGACATCGGAGCCTCGGAGTCGGACCCCGCGGAGGACGACAAGCAGGCCCGCCGCAGTCCGGCTCGCAAGGGCAAGACCAGGTAGCCCGTCGGCGGCCTTGATCGCATTCTTGCGAAATGCAGTCACCGCCAGCATGAGCGAATGCCCACGGCTTGCCCGTGGGATGGTTACGCTCGTGGCTACACACGAACGCTCCTCACACCCTCTTCCCCGTTCCCCAGCGGCGGCTTCGCCGCCGCTGGGGAACGGGGAAGACTATGAAG
>CAIYOB010000322.1 GCA_903927685.1 uncultured Planctomycetaceae bacterium | reverse complement strand
TTGTCCCGCCCGCCGCCGATCAGGATGGCGGTCGCGACGTCGTAGAACACGTTGCTGGAAATGTCGGCGGATGAAAAACAGTCGTCCAGGTAGACGCCCAGGCAGCCCTTGCCCTCGAAGCCGTGGATGTTGTGCAGGTAATTGAAGCGGATCTTGTGCCCGCGCATGGACCAGGTTTCGTCGGGCGGCGAAGTGTAGATCGCGCCCGCGTCGTTCGACTGGAACACAGCGGTGTGGATCTCGTTGTATTCGATGGTCTGCTCGTTGCCCGTAAAGCCGATGGCGATGTGCGGCACGTGATGGATCAGGTTGTGCGTGGCCCGATTGCCGACGCCGAAGACCGTGATCCCCTGCTGGTAGACCGGATCCCAGCGGGCCGTGTGGTGGATGTGGTTGTTTTCCGCGTAGTGCCCGGCCGAGGTCAGCGTCTTGCGGTCACCGCCTTCGAGATGAATGCCGCCTTGACCGGTCTGATCAATGTCGCAGCCGACCACCCCGTGACTCGTGCCGCCATAGACCTTGACGCCCCAGTTGCCCAAGTTGCGAATCGTGCCCGCCACGACGCGGACGTGCGCGCCGCCGCGGACGAGGAAGCCGCTGCCGCGCCCGGCCTCGACTCGCAGGCCGCGGAAGGTGATGTACGAGGCGCCGTCCAAGCGGATCAAGTCGCGGACGACCGAAACGACCGCTTGTCCCGAGGCCAGCGGCGCCGGTGGCCAGAAGTACAACAGGCCCGCGTCGCGGTCCAGGTGCCACTCGCCGGGACTATCCAGTTCAGCGAGCACGTTTTCGGCGTAGAACCACTGGCCTTTGCGGAGATCGAACGACCGGCCGTTCCCCGACCCCAGGCTGATCGTGCGAGCCGCGGGGTCCACGGCGGCCAAAGGCAGTCGCAAGTCGGCCCAGTCGTAGAGCCAGAACCCGTGCAGCCAGACGCCCTTTTCCCCCGCCCACCGCGCCGGCCGCGGGTCGTCGCACACAAACCGGCCCTCGGGCGTGTTGGCCCGCCCGGACGCCGCGACGCCGTTGGCGTCCAGCACGTCGGCGATCCGCAGGTAGCCGGAGTTCGGATAGCGTGCTACGGTCATCGGCTGGTCCTGAAAGAACAACTCCAGGCCCGGATCGGATTCGTACGTCCTGGCGTTTCCGATCCCCTCAAAATCCGTGATGCCCAGCGCCCGGAGGTCGGCCTGAAAGACCTGGCCTGCCGCCGCCGGATCCAGACGCCGCAGGACCTCCGCATCGTCAACGGGCTTCCAGCCGGTGACCGTGCGCCCGCCGGTTAGCCGGACCACTTCGCCCCGCCGCGCTCGATACTCGACGGGCGCACCCTCCCGGCCGCTGTCCAGGTCCGTCAGTGTCAGCGGCCGCGGCAATTCGTAGACGCCGCCGCCAACCTGGACGGTCATCCCCCGCGCCGGAAGCAAGCCTCCCGCCTTGAGACGCCGGATCTCATCCCGCGCCCGTTCCAGCGTGGCAAACGGTCGTTCCTCAGTGCCCGGATTGGCGTCGCTGCCCTGAACGGCAACAAACAAGTCCGCGGCCGTCACGACCCGGCTGGCCAGAATCAGCGTGCCGAAGACCAGCGTCATTGTGCGAAGTCTCATGGTTACCTCGTGGGTTGGGAGAACACTTGAAGTGGCCTCGGGAGAACCACGATCGCGCTTCGCCGGCTCGTACTTTCGCCGGCGCACGCAAGCGAAGTCATGGTTAGGTAGTCAATCCGGGGAACTCAGGGAATCCCGCGGACGCGTTCCCGCCTGCTCCTCGTCCGCGTCGGGGAATCCGTCGCCGTCGTCGTCCAGGTCGGCGTTGTCCCCGATCCCGTCGCCGTCGGTGTCTCGCCACTCGCGGGGATCCAGGGGGAAAGCGTCCCAGGGAACGGCGTTGGCGCGTGGGACGCCGTCGCCGTCCAGGTCCAGCTCCTCGTGGTCCGGCGTGCCGTTGCGATTGCGATCATCCCCTTGGCCGTCGCTGTCGACGTCCGCGTCCAAGTTGTCGCCGATCAGGTCGTGATCCTCGTCCGACCACTCTTCCGGCTCCAGGGGAAATGCGTCCTGAAGATCGGCGACGCCGTCGTTGTCATCGTCGGCATCCAACTGGTTGGGTACCCCGTCCCGATCGATATCGGGCGCACCAGCCGGCGTGACCAGCAGGGCCAGATCCACGCGGAACTCGGGCGCGACCAGTTCTCGCGACCCCGCGGCCACCGGCTGGGCGGACAGCACTGCGGCGGTTTCCGGCTCGTACCAGTAAGCCGTCCCGTCCGCCGGGATTTCCACGGTCACTTGCACGCCGCGGCAGACGGCCTGGTGGTCCGCAAAATGATGCAGGTAGACGGCGGCCTGCCTGGCCGAACGCAGACCGTAGGCTCGGACCCGCGCCGGATCAGAGACCGTCACGGCAGCCGTCCGCACGTCCGCATCCAAACGCGAGGAAAAATCCTGCAGGGCCCGCACGGACTGCCGCTCCTGCGGCCCGAGCCAGATGTTCATGTAGTGCCCGTCACGGGCGTAGCTGGTGTTCCAGAAGATGAAGGAGATCTCGTGGAACATGGCCGACCACAGCCGCAGACGCATGCGGCGCGCCGAGCCGGCGTCCCATACGCCGCCTACGCCGGGCGCACGGTCCTTGCCGGGCGGGGCGCTGTTGCCCTGCTCCCCCACGATCACCGGCAGCTTGTGCCGCTTCCAGGATTCTGCCCGGGAGGCCGTGACGGCGTCCGACTGCCGCTCGTCCTCGTTGCCGTACCAGTGCGGAGCATTCACCTCGATGCCCGGCAACTCGGGCCGTTCCCAACTGGTGGTGATCGGATGCTGATACGGGTCGATCGAGCGGAGATATGGCGTCAACTGGGCGTACCAGCCGTCCGCAGCCTGCTGCTCGTTCAGGAACTCCCACACGTCGACGTACGCGCCCCAGCGGTCGACGCTGTACTTGATGAATCGCTGCAGCTTGGCCATCCCGGCCGCGTCGTCGGGATGATCGTTGAACACGGGCTGGTAGCCGAACAGGCCGTACATCACGCGATAGCCGTACTTGCGCACGTGCTGGAGCAGTTCGTCGGTCATCACGCCCTCCTGGACCAGGTAATGATCCAGGTCGCGGTACAGGTCGTACGAGCAGTTGCGCTGCGACATGCGGAACAGGTTGAACCCGCAGCGGGCGTAGCGGCGGAAGTAGACGTCCCCGTTCAGCGGGTTCAGGGACGGACCGCGCACGTACAACGGCCCGGTGGGCAGCTCGACCGGCTCGCTCCGGTCGGTGCGAAACGGGCCCTCGAGCGACATGGCGGCCAGTGCCGAACCGGTGCCCGCCGAGTCGCCCAGGCACTCCTGGATGCCGACTCCATAGAACGGCGAGCCGTCGTCGTGGACCCAGCGGAAGGGGTTGGCCGGGTTCTGGCGGAGAAAGCCGGGCTGGGCAACGCGTCCCTGCACCACGCGAAACTCGCCGCTTCCCGCCGTCCGTTGGCCCGCGGCGTTGGCCAGCGTAAACGCGTACTTCCACGCCCCCAGTGCCGCAGGTGCAAACCGGGCTTTCCACAGCGACTGGTCCGTGAACTCGTACTCCGGCCTGCCTTTGCCCGTCTCCGGCGGCAGCTTGATCCGCGGCGGTTCCCGCGAGCCGTAGTGGAAGCCGCCGATCCGCACCTGCTTGCCGCCAGGCGACTCGAAGGTCACGTCGAGAGTCACATCGCGAAAGGGATTGTCGTACTGGTTGGGGTGATCGAACGTGATCTCCAACACGTCGTAAGGCGACAGCGTCTGGGCGTTCAGCGTGTGCGTCACGCGCAAGCCCGGGGCGTCCGCGGCCTCCGCGGCGGCAAGCAGACTCGGGACGAACAGCATCCACATGGCGGCGGAGAAAACGCTGGGCCGAATCATCGCGGGGCTCCTTGGAATCTCCAGGGGGGCAAGGCAGTACTCCATCATCACGACGCCTCGGTGCGCCCGGCCAACCGGCGGTCGCCCGATTCACGGCCGAGTCGCCGAGACACCGGTCCTTTGTACTGTATTTCCTGTTCGCTGCCCAACGGGTAGGAACGCTCACGAAACAGCTTCCCCATTTCGGCTCAGTTCGTTTAACGCCGAGCCGGCAGGCGACGGCGGATCAGCGGGATGCGGCCACCCAAGCCGTCGCCTGCCGGCTTGGCGTTAAACGAGGACTCTATTTCGTGAGCGTTGCTACGCGCCGGCATGACCAGGGGGCCTGTGGCGAAACGCGGTGAGCCTACCGTCGGGCAAGCCGCAGGGGGCTCGCTGCACTCGACCCCAGGCACCCGGCAAGCCGCAGGGGGCTCGCTGCGCTCGACCCCAGCCACCCGGTGCCTGGCATCCGCCCAGGTCCCCCGTGCCGTTTCCCCGTGCCGTTTCGGCTTGAAGTCCGTCCGCCCAGGCGCTACACTGTCGGTTCTGGCTGTTTTATCCGATGAAGATCTCAGGAGTGAAGAGCGCGGTTATGTCCACCATTTCCCCCGTGCAGAAAGCACGTGCTGCCTATCGACCCAAGTTGCCTGCCGCCCTGGCGGAAAGCGGTCCCTTCGTCAAGTTGTCCGTCGGTGAGCCCACCGAGTCGGTGGCCGACCGTGACGACATCAAGGCCAAGTTCCCTAACACCTATGGTCTGCCCCTGATCACGATCGAGGGCCACGAAGCGAAATCGCTGACGGCGATCAAGGTCGGCGTGATCCTGTCCGGCGGACAAGCTCCCGGTGGGCACAACGTGATTGCGGGCCTATACGACGCCCTGAAGGCCGCGAATCCCGGTTCCGAACTGTACGGTTTCCTCGGCGGCCCGAGCGGCTTGATCGACAAGAAGTTCGTGGTCTTGACGGACGAGTTGATGGACTCGTACCGGAACACGGGTGGCTTTGACATCATCGGCAGCGGCCGCACCAAGCTGGAATCGGAAGAGCAGTTTGCCAAGGTGGCCGCCAACTGCCAGCTGCTGGGGATTACCGCCGTGGTCGTGATCGGCGGCGACGACTCGAACACCAACGCTTGCATGCTGGCCGAGTATTTCTGCCGGACGCGGGCGGGCATTCAGGTGATCGGCTGTCCCAAGACCATTGACGGCGACCTGAAGAACGAGTGGATCGAGACCTCGTTCGGCTTTGATACGGCGACGAAGGTCTATGCCGAGTTGATCGGCAACATTCAGCGGGATGCCAATTCGGCGAAGAAGTACTGGCACTTCATCAAGTTAATGGGCCGCAGTGCTTCGCATATCGCGCTGGAAGCGGGTTTGAAGACGCACCCCAACGTCTGCATCGTGTCCGAGGAAGTGGAAAGCCGGCAGATGACCCTGCATCAGGTGGCCGAAGAGATCGCCAAGATCGTTGCGGCGCGGGCCCAAAATGGACGGAACTTTGGGATCGTCCTGGTCCCCGAGGGGCTGGTCGAGTTCGTTCCGGAAGTCAAGGCGCTGATCGCCGAGTTGAATGACTTGCTGGGGGAACATAAGGCCTATTTCGAGACGCTCAGCGACGACGACAAGCTGCAGTTTGTCAATGGCCGCATCAGCCCAGCCTCGACGAAGACGTTCGGCTCGCTGCCCGCCTGGATCCGGCGGCAACTGCTGGCCGACCGCGACGATCACGGCAACGTCCAGGTGTCGCGCATCGAGACGGAAAAACTGCTGATCGACCTGGTCGGGGACATGCTCCGCGAGTGGAAAGCCGAAGGCAAGTTCGGGGGCAAGTTCAGCGCCCTGAGCCATTTCTTCGGCTACGAAGGCCGCTGTGCCGCCCCGTCGAACTTCGACGCCGACTACTGCTACAGCCTCGGCTATACCGCTTCCACGCTCGTCCTGGGCGGCAAGACCGGCTACCTGGCGGCCGTGCGCAATCTGACCTGTGCGGCATCCCAGTGGACCGCCATGGGCGTGCCGCTGACCATGATGATGAACATGGAACGTCGTCAAAGCAAGAGCAAGCCGGTGATCCGCAAAGCCCTGGTGGAACTGGACGGCCGGCCGTTCAAGGAACTGGCATCGAAGCGCGCCGCCTGGGCCCTGGAGGACGACTATGTCTATCCCGGTCCCATCCAGTACTTCGGTCCCTCCGAAGTCTGCGATTTGCCAACGGAAACGCTCGCCCTGGAGCACCTGCCGTCCGGCGGCTGAGCGCGGGCAAGTT
This sequence comes from uncultured Planctomycetaceae bacterium, assembly GCA_903927685.1. Next base: position 417 of record CAIYOB010000322.1, on the reverse strand, counting down.
GGAGGTCACGCTTGAGCGTGGCCGGCGGATCTGAGTGGCCGGGGCGGGGTGGAACGGTACGAGATCCAGGACTGACGGGTGCCTGGGGTCGAGTTCAGCGAGCCCCCAGACTTGAATGCCCGGGGGCCGGGGTTTACGCTTTAGCAACGCGCACGAAACGAGCTTCCCGTGGCCGTTTTTCGGCAGCCTCCCCCGGGACTTCGAAGTTGCGCATTTTCGGCCTGTAACTCTGGCCGAAGGCCATATTCACCGCAGCCTGGGGCAACGCCCTCGTTGTTCTACACAAGTCAGAACTGATCTAGGCGATTTCGGGGAGGTATGGGATACTCAGAAGTTAGTGATTTGACGCAGGAGGGCGAAGCAAGTCAAGGGAGTGACGGATGCTGGCACCGTGGGCGGTCGAGGAGATGAAAGCGG
>CAIYOB010000321.1 GCA_903927685.1 uncultured Planctomycetaceae bacterium | reverse complement strand
GGCACATCCGGCGTCGCAGCCGACGAACGCTCACGGCACGGCGCACCTGGACCAGCGCCCGACACGAACGGCCAATCAGTCGGAAGGCTTTTTCCATCTGAAGAGCACCAGTAGCATACCGCCTATAGCAACTACCGCACAACCGAACGCCAGATACAAGTAGAACAGATAGCGGGTGTCAGGTGGGACAAGGAACGGCTTGGTTCGCCATTTCAGAGACGACCAAGCTGCGATGGCCGCGGACGTTACTGAGCATATGAGCCAGAATACGTTAGAACGAAACAATGGTCGCGCTCCCAACGAATAGGCCGCAAGATCTCAACAGACAGCTCGCAGACCAATTGCTGTTACGGGCCCCAGTTACAAGGCCCCCGGCGTATGCGGGATGAGCCTGCCGGTCTTCGCTTCTCACCGCTTGCCGTTGTTGGCACCGATTCCGCGAGGAACTGTCCGGTTTTTCCGTGGCGTAAGCTTCCAGCTTGCGGGAGGTAGTGGTATCGCAAGCTGGAAGCTTGCGCCACTTGTTTCTCGAACGGTGCTTACCTCCCCGACCAACACTCAACACTTCCGTCTTGCAGGGCGATGAAGACCTGGCCGGCGGCGACCGACATGCCGTCGAAAACCGGCAGGCTGGTCAACTCGGTCTGAAATCGCGGGACTCCGTCGCTGGCCGAGATCACGCGAAGCTGGACTCCACGCTTGCCTTCCCATCCTGCCAACGCCTCTTCCTCGTTGGCCATCGCCAGAATATCCGCTTGCTTCCGGGCCAGGTCCGGCGGCCCCGCGACGATCAATTGGTCACCGGCCAGCACCATCGCGCGGACGATCAGTGATTGGGGATCCGACCACCTCGGCGCCGACCAAACCGGCGACGCGGTCTCTTGCTTCGTGTCCGCGTCGCGTTTGGCTTTGCCCTTGCGGCTCACGGCTGGCCTGACTGCGGATTCGGCTGTGGACGCGGTGCGGTCTCGGGCGTACAAGTGATAAGCGTCGGCGCGGTGGCCGGTCGGGCCGCCCGAGATCTGCGTGCGGCCATAGCCGTACACGTGATCCCCGTCGACGCACAGGATCCGTCCGAACGGCACATCGCCCGCCGGCTTGGCCCAGTTACTCCAACCCGCGCCGACGTTTTCGGCGACCAGCCAGTACGAACGGACAAACCACTCTTCGCCCAAGAATCCGGTAACGGCAAACAAATGCGGCTTGGACTCCGGCATCGGCAGGCAGGATTCGGCGAATCGCAGGTGCTTGAGGAACACCGTCCCGTCACCCGACAGGATGTCGGAGTAGACGCCTTCCATGTCGAACGCGCCGACCTGGCGGCCCTCCTTGCCGATCTGCTGGCCCGTAGCCGGGTCCAGGTGGCTGATGACGTACCGTGAGAGCTGCCCGCCCGTGGCCGGGTTTAACGCGTACAGCACGATCCCGCCGTCCAGATAGGACGACCGGCCGGCGGAAGCGTACAGGATTCCGTGCTGGACGAGCACCGCGCCATGCACCGGCCAGACAGACTCCAATTGACCGTACGCGGCGGCGAATTGCTCCCGCGGCGCCGCCCGGAACCGCCAGGCCAACTCGCCATCCGAGGCGCGCAGGCAGTAGACCCAGCCGTCGGCCGAACCGAACAACACCTGGCCGTCGTACACCGTCGGCGAACTGTCGATCCGGCCGCCCGCCGTGAAGCGCCACAGCGGGCTGCCATCCCGGACATCAAGGGCATGGATCGTATGGGTGTCGGTCGAAGCCACGAACACCCGACCCGCGGCGATCACGGCCTGAGTCAGTCGTCCGCCGAGCGTTGCCGACCAGCGCCGCGCCAGCTCGGCGGGCACCGTCGTGGCCGTCGCGCCGCTGCGACCCGGGTCGTGGCGATACATCGGCCAGTCGTCCGCTTCCGCCGTGGCGGCTTGCGATTGCGTCCCTTGAGCGTACGCACGGCCCTGCTGGACAACCGGTTCGTCCGGCAACGGCAGGCGCGCATCCGGGCCGCGTTGGGGCGCGGCCGCGAAGAAGCCCGGCGTTTTCACTTTGCCAAAGCAGGCACAGGCATTGGGTGGAGCGTAGATCAGGCCGTTGGCGGGCATGATTCCATACTGGCACGTCCCCCGCAGCCAGCTGTTGTTCCCCAGCCAGCCGCGCTCCCAGCTGACGACTTCCACGCCCGACCGGCCGGTCAGCAGGTAGTCTTCCGTGGCCTTGTTGCGATAGCAGCGGTGGTGCGCCATGCCCACCGGATCGCCCTTCCAGGCCAGCTTGCCGCGCGGCTCACCGGACTTCAGGTCGTAGCCGGCAAAATCGGCGCCGACCCAGACCGTGTTTTTCACGACCAGGACGTCGACGGGCGAGTTGTAGCCCTCGCTGCACGGGGCGGACCAGAGTTCCCGGCCCGTGTCGACGGCGTACGCCCGCAACGTGCTCTTCCTCTGACGCTCGAACCCGGGCTCGTTCCAGCCGTTCACGCCCCATTGCACGCCGCCGCGGGCTCGGCCCGACTCGCTGTCCGGATGAGCCACGTCCTGGTCGGCCAGCAGCACGACGTCCTCGGCCACGACCAGCGTCGGAGCCGAGAAGGACATCCGCCGCGGCGGCGTCGGCCGAGAAGCTCGCCACAGCTCGTCGCCCGTGCCCGCGTCCAGTCGCACCAAGCCGGCCGTAGTCTGGCAGAAGACGCTCCGGCCGGCTACCGCCAGCGTCTGAGGCAACAGGAATTCGTCCGCCCCGAACGTCTTCTTCCAGCGTGCGAGGCCCGTCTCGGCATCCACCGCAGTCACGTAGCGAAAGCCGGCCGGCTCGGGTTCGCCCCGGCGAAACAGACCTCCGCCGAACCGCTCCACTTCGGACGTGCCCACGACGAGATACAGCAGGCCGCCGTCCACGACGATTTCTTCCGTGAATTCTGTGCCCTCGACCGTGCGCAGCGTCTGGCCGGTGGCGGCGTCGAGCACCGTGACGGCCGCGTTCAAGCCCCGCGTCACATACACGCGATCCCCCACAGCGACCAGCCGGCGCGGCAGGTGGACCGGACCGGAGCGGAAGTGCCGCAGGTGATCGGTCCAGGCCGGGATCGCCTGCTTCCACAGCAGCTGGCCGTTGAAGGCGTCCCGCGCGATCAGCTGCCATTGGCTCGTGAACCGGATCGAGGCCAGGGGCGCTTCGTCCAGGATGTAGAACACTCGCCCGCCGGCAGTGACCGCCGCGCTCATGCTCGCCAGCTCCTCGTGGCTTCGGCCCCACCGCGGCTCCGCGATCCACTGCATGGCTCGCGGATTCGCCACCACGCGATCCCTGGCCACCGCATTGTTGTCGGGTCCGTGCAGGAAGTGCGTCCACTGGTCAATCTCGGCCGGCCACGGTTTTCGGATCTGCCGCCAACGGTCCGCCGACGGATCGCGGGCCGCCGAATCCGGCTGCGTCACCAGCGCCACGCCGCCCGGGCACAGCACGCGCAGGATCTCGCCGGGATCGAGCGTCGTGGGACCACTGACGATGAGCAGGTTGACCAGGTTGTCGACGTAAGGCAGATGCGCTCCGTCAAATGCAGACACCGACACGGGGCCATACTGGCCGGCGGCCAAGAGCTTCGCCCGGGCAGCCTGGACGTCCGCTTCGTCGACGTCCAGACCCTGCACCAGGAAGCGCTCGTTCCACCGCAACGAGCCCGTCTGTGCCGCATCGCCGCAATCCACGTGCACGATGAGGCCGCCTTGCAAGCCGGACAACTTGACCAGTTCGACAAGCTCCCCGCCGCGTGCGATGGAGGCACCGGCGATCACGGTGATTGCCAGCAGGAAGTGCTTCGCTGTAGAAGTGCTCATGTGAAGTGCTCAGTTTCCAATTGACACCGACGTCCTCCGACACACTTGCCTTGCCAACCTGACGCCATTGAGCACTTCGGTGACAACACCATTACCGGCAATATTGTCCCGCCGATATCGTGCCAGGCAAGCAGGTAGTGGCCGTGCCTTCAGGTAAGCCACGGATTGTACCATCTCGCGTAGAGGTTTGCGGCAGAAACGCTGACGGAAAAACTTCCCCATTTCGGCGTAGTTCGTTTAACGCCGAGCCGGCGGGCGACGACGGACCAGCGGGATGCGGCCACCCCAGCCATCGCCTGCCGGCTTGGCGTTAAACGAGGACTCTATTTCGCGCACGCCGCCTCACTGCCTCGCAACAGCAGACGCTCGATGTGTGGTAACTCCGAAACACTGCGGATTCCATCTGTGGAGACATGTGACGAATCGATGGTCAGTTTTCGTAACTCCCGGAACCCTCCAATCACCGCTAAGTCCTCGTCATCGAGCGTACAATCAACACCGCAGAAACGCGTTTCACTCACCGGCCTGATCCGGACCAACTGCGATACAGGAATCTCCACCTCTTCCGTCTCAATGGACATCGAAAATCCCTGGAGGCTTCGCTGGAGATCCCAGTCATCGACGCGGTCCCCGTCCTCCCACTGCACAGATACTCCATTCTTCCGAAGTTGCCTCGCCGCACGAAGTCGGAGGAATGCAGCACCAATGGGGACCAACGCAACGCAAACCACCGTGACAGCAAGGAACAGCGTTTGGAGTGTAAACGAGAACCACCGGCGACGTGACAAGGGGGCTGCCAGTTCCAACGTACAGTCTTCCTTCTGACGGATGTTCAGGTTCAGGCGTTGTTCCAACATCGGCCGGGCTCGTCAAACCGCCACCCGCACCACGCCGGCGCCTGTTCGAGGATGTAGGTGCCATCGATCCCGCACTCGTCGCACGGGGTGTCACCGCACGGGGTCACGCCGGAAATCGTCAGCTTAAACTTCTTCGGCGCGCCGCACGGGCAGGCCGAACAATCACAGACCACATCGCCGGACATGGCAGGACTCCTTGACCAGGCCGGGAAACGTCCTGCCGGGGGCCAGGACGGACCGGAAGTATCCAGAACCGGAGGGGAAAAACGCCTGTCGTGATTGTACCGCTGCGGGTTGCGACCGGGCAAGCAGGAATCTGAGAAACTGCCTGTCGGCATCGGGGCCCGTTGCCCACCCGGCTCGCCTTCCGCTCGACCTGGCGTCCTCATCGGTGGTTGGCCCGGCGAACGGTTGCAATTGGATCTTAAGTTCCACACCGATCGCAAACATCTGCCGGTTGTCACGCTGCGTCGCGCGGCGTAGCGGACGAACCCCGACGATGCTTGTCACGATGGCGTTCTGCGCCGACCGAGCGGTCGGCCACGCCCTGCAACCGAATTGTCAATGGACAATCTCCGGTGGCGCTCGCCACCGTACACATTTCATCCTGTTTCCACCAATCTTATTCACAGCCAATCCACCCAACTAAGCCATCCGGAAGTCGCTGGACCAACACGCCATTCAGTCACTTCGTTGGGCGCCACACCCACCTACCCATCCTATCGACATAGCCAGTTTCTTCTCCTTCCTGACCATTCAAGAGTACGCAGCTAAGTCCGTTATCAAAAGGTAGGTAGACAGCACCGAATCGAGGCTCGATGACCATCTTGCCTGTTTTGTCGATGACCCCGTAACTCGTTTCTCCCATTCCGCAGTCCACCCCCGCGAGGCCCTCGCTGAAAGCGAAACACTGGCGGTACTTTCCAGGAATCACCACCTTTCCCGACGTATCCATGAAACCGAAGCCCAGTTCACAACGCACACGGGCGAGCCCCTCGCTGAAGTGTCCTACCTCTGCGGTAAAACGAGGCAGAATCACCCAGTTTCCCTCGCGGTCAATGAAACCGAACTTGGCCGAAACAGCGGAACGCCCTACGCTGACTCGGGCCAGACCACTCGGCGTGAACTCTGAAGCGTAGCCAAAGGTCGGCGCGATTTTGACCGCGCCAGATTTGTTAATATAGCCCCATGCTCCCTCAGTCTTGACGGGTGCCAGCCCCTCACAAAAATGCCCGACGTCCTCGTACTTCGCCGGAATGACGACCTCTCCATGTTTGTCTACGAAACCAAACCGCTTGCTTGCACCTCCTATCGGTCTCGCAACGGACATGCCGACAGGGCAAAGCCCCTCTCGAAAGTACTTCGCATCGAGAAAACGCGGGCCGACCACCATTTTGCCGTCCCTATCGATAAATCCCCAGCCGCCTTCAGTCTCAACGGCAGCGTAGCCCTCCTGATAACCGTTTACGTGCATGTACTGCGCTGGCACTACGACACGCCCATTCCATGACAACACGCCCCACCGCCCTTCGGTGAAGTGCGTCGCTCCATCTAGTTGCTCCTTCAAGGCGCCTCCAACATTGAAGGCCATTCGTCCGTCCTTGCACGCGAGGATCAGCTCATACTTCGGTTGAATGATGAGCTTACCGGCATGGTCGATGCATCCCCACTTGCCATTCATGACAACCGGATAGGCACATCGCCGGCTGCCATCGCCACGTTCCCGTCCGAATACGCCAGAGGCTGCGAATGCCAATCCAAGAAATAGCATCATGGGGCGCTGCATGCTGATTCATCCTCAGGTGAGCGGCGGGTTTTCGTAATTCGGAATCCGAATCGCCGCATGCTCCCGAGCCGCCTCGCACGCCGCGCAATGGCACTGCT
>CAIYOB010000320.1 GCA_903927685.1 uncultured Planctomycetaceae bacterium | reverse complement strand
GAACTGGGGGCTCGCCACTCGTACCTCGCGGCTCGACCCCAGCCACCAACCCCAATTCACCGCCTGGGCGGAGTCTGAGTTCCCGGCCGTCCTACGCCTTGTGCTTCGCGGCGGCGAACCGTTCGGCCACCGCATCCCAATGGATCACGTTCCAGAACGCGGCAATGTAATCCGGACGCCGATTCTGGTACTTCAGATAGTACGCGTGCTCCCAGACGTCCAAGCCCAGAATGGGCGTGCCGGCCAGACCTGCGATCGCTTCGCCCATCAAGGGACTGTCCTGGTTGGCCGTCGAGCCGACCGCCAGTTTGCCGTTCTGGCCCACGACCAGCCAAGCCCAACCGCTGCCGAACCGCTTGGCGGCGGCATCGTTAAAGGCGGTCCGGAAGGCGTCCAGGCCGCCCAGGTCCGCGTCGATCGCCTTGGCCAATTCGCCTGTCGGCTGGCCGCCACCCCGGGGACTCATGACCGTCCAAAACAGCGCATGATTGGCGTGGCCGCCGCCGTGGTTGCGGACCACCGTCTTGATATTGGCCGGGACCGCGTACATCTGGGAAATCAAATCCTCGACGGACTTGCTCTCCAATTCCGTCCCAGCCAGCGCCGCATTCACGTTCGTGATGTACGCCTGATGGTGCTTCGTGTGGTGGAGTTCCATCGTCCGCGCGTCGAGGTGCGGCTCGAGTGCGTCGTAAGCGTAGGGTAGAGCAGGAAGTGTGTAAGCCATGGGTTGCCTCTGTGTCAAATTGGACCTGGGACAGATCAAGCCGACGAACGCCGGCGCGAATGGTCAGAAACGGCGACCAGTCGCTGTGACACTATAGAAACGCAGGCAACCCGCAGCCCCGGTCAGTTGGGGGAGATTCAGTTCGGCGAGGCCGTGACCTGCAGTGCAGCTGCGGAGAGGCAGGTCTGGCTGTCTGATTGTCCAGCTTAGCCCGGATAATCTTGTGCCATCAGGTAGGACTTGAGGCTGAGGAACAAGTACCGAGCCCGCTCGTCGACACCCAGGCGGCGGCGGTCGCGCTGGCGTTTGGGGCGAACGGTGATCTGGATCAGGGTGCGCAGCTGGCTCCCCAGCGCCTGGACGGCGTGGTCCGCGTGGACTTCCTCCAGATTCAGTTCCACGAGGAAGGGCGTGGGGCGGTCGCTGCTGCGGCGCATGAGCGGCAGGTTCCTGCCGGCGATCTCCAGGACGACGCGGTTCTTGGCGATTTCCACGATTTCGGCGCCGTGATCGGCGATGAACCCGCGGAGCTTCTCCGTGGCCAGGTGCAGCGGGACCACGGTCACCACCCGGCGCTGCAGCAGGTGCTGGCCGGGCGGTTGCTTCCAGGACCACAGCCAGTGCCAGCCGCGCCGTTCTTGGGCCTGCGGCTCAGGCGTTCCGCCCCCCAGCATGACGACCGTGTTGCGGCCCTCGCTCTTGGCCTGCAGCAGCGCGCGATCCGCCCGGCGGAGCATCGTCTCGCCGGTGTCGCCGGTCTGCAGTCCGCTGACGCCAAAGCTGGCCGTCAGGCACTTGCCGTTGAGCATCAACAGCGGGTGGCGGGACCAGGCGTCGCGCATGGTTTCCGCCCGCTCGGCCGCCGCGTCGCTGTCGCAATCCTCGCACAGCACGACGAACTCGTCGCCGCCGTACCGCGCGACCATGTCGCCGCCACGGCAGCACTGGCGCAGCAGCGTGGCAAAGGCGATCAGCGCTTCGTCGCCCGCTTGGTGGCCGTTGGTATCGTTGATCCGCTTGAAGTGATCCAGGTCGCAAATGATCAGGCTGTAAGGGCGGCCGCGTTCCTGGTGCAGGGTCACGCAGCGTTCATGGGCGCGGTCGAACTCGGCCCGATTGGCGATTCCCGTCAGGCCGTCCTGAGTCGCCTTTTCGTTCAACCGCTGCAGGCGTTCTTCCAAGCTGATTCGAGACGAGGCGTCTTGCAGCAACAGCGTGGCGCCGTGGATCGCGCCGTCCGCCCCGACCACGGGCGTAATGTACGCGTCGATCGAGATCTTCTCCTGCTTGCTGTCCGTCACCAGCACGCGTTGGCACGACCTGTTCCCTTCGCGGATCGCCCGCGCGACCGGACACTGCTCGGCCTTGATCAACTTGTAATGCTCGTCCCGCAGCTGCAGCATCGCCGGGTCCCATAGCTGCTGCTCGGCGTTGGCCGCCGCGATCCCCGTCAGCAGCTCGATGGCCCGATTCCACTTCACGATCCGCAGCGACACGTCGACGAACACGACCCCGTCGTGCATCGTCTCCAGCAGGTGCTCGTAAAACAGGCCGCCGATCCGCGACGCTCCCTCGGATGACAGCACCCGGGGGCCTTCCCCTGCCGTGCGATGCGGGCTCGGCGCAGTGTTCTCGAGCCATCGCGGCGCGATTCGGTCCTGAAGCAGGTCAGCGTTACGCGGATCCAAGGTTTGTTCGAGCATGGCAGACACTCTTGGGGCTTCGGGGCTGCTGGCATGGAAAGGCTAGGTCGCGAATCGCCGCTGGTCAAATCGTGGGAATTACGCGGGGCCAGCGCACACTCGGGGAAACTTAAGTTATCGCGGCAGTTCGAGTTCAGTCGAACCCGCAGTGTCAGCGAGAAGGTGGCTTGTCAAGTGCGTCCCAATGCTATCCCAAGGCGATTGCACGCGACCGGACTTCCGCCTAGACTCGACGGCCACTCTTCCGCGAAAGGGAGCAGATATGTTGCACGCAAGGTCCTGGACCGGCTGGCTGGTTTGCCTGAGCGTGATCGCCGCCGGGAAAGCGCCGTGTGCGGAATGGCTGGCGACGGAGGACGCGTCGCCCCGGTCGCCGGACGGCGAAGGTCTGTACAATGTGGCCGCGGCCACGGCAGGCGGCAAGCAGCTTTGGACCGATGAGCTGATCGCTGCAGGCTGGCGCGTCCAGCGGCACGCGTTGACAGGCCACTATCGGCTGCTGGACCAAGGGGATCGGCGGATGGCGTGGGGCGATTTCGAGCACTGCCGCCAGAGTCTGGAACAGGCTCAGCGCCAACGGGCCGTGCTGGTGACGCGGGGCAAAGTCGTCATCGCCTTGCACGGCGTGATCCGCTCGCGAGCCTCCATGGCCGGCCTGTGTGAATTCCTGGAGCAGGGCGGCGCGTACACGGCGTTGAACATGTCCTACGCCAGCACCCGTGGCGACCTCCAACAGCACGCCTCGGCGCTGGCCCGGGTCGTCAGCCGTCTGGACGACAGGGTCACCGAGATCAACTTCGTGGCCCACAGCCTGGGGAATCTGGTGATTCGCCGCTATCTGGCCGATTGCTACGCGGGCCGCGACGGTTTGCGCCCGGATCCTCGCCTGAAACGGATCGTGATGTTGGCGCCGCCCAACAATGGAGCCCAATTCGCAGAGTTTTTCCACGATAGCTCGATCGTGAAGTGGATTTGGGGCGATAGCGTGCAGCAGATCGCAGCCGGGCCGGAGGCCCTGCAGAAGGAACTGGCGATCCCGCGTTGCCAGTTCGGGATCGTCGCCGGCGGCCGGGGCGAGTCGTCTGGCGCGAACTGGTGGCTGGACGGAGACGACGACATGGTGGTCAGCGTCGAGGAGACGAAGTTGCCGGGAGCGCAGGATTTCGTGGTCGTGCCGGACTATCACGGCAAGATCATGGATGACGTCACGGCCCGGCGATACGTCTTGTCATTTCTGCAGCACGGGTATTTCATCTCGGAAGCCCACCGGCAGCCCCTGCCCGCGGCCGTGCCCTGACAACCGAGGGGCTGGTTGGCCTATTCTGCCGCCCCTCGGTCACCCAGAACGTTCGTCCCCAGACATCCGGGGCCGCAGCAAAGTCCGGAACTCCAGAGCCCGGAACTGAAGAGATAAGAAACCAGGGCAACAAACAATGGGATGGCTTTGTCCCTTCCTTGACCGATCACCAAATAGGATTGTCGACCCATGTTCTTGGGAGAGGGAAATTACGGTTGGGCATCGGAATTATCCCAACGAATGAAGGGCTCAGCGAATGCGAGAATCACTGAATGGCTCCCCATCCGGCATTCGTTGACTCCTTCATTCGTTGGGATCCAACCGTTTCGAAACCCGGAAATGTCAAAGCGAACGTAGCCCAACGGTGTTGCATCTGGTGCTAATGCCCATTCTTCTGCCCTCGATCTTCTTGCCCACCGTTGCCGAATCGATACCTGACGGCAGTCCCCCCGGAGAAACAAAACGTCCGCCCTCGTCCCGGTTCCGCTGCGGCAGACCGGCACTCCAAGAAGGAGATTGCCATCCGCCGAGCGATGCGTCATTTTGACGTGCAATGCCCTAATGAGGTTACGGGATGGCTGCTTTCCGACAAGAGCGGCTGCGGCGAAGCTGATGCACGAACCAAATTGCTCGGCTTGCGGCCGAAGATTCCGCCGCACAGAACAGTGGCAGAACAAAGCGGTGAACGGGAACCGCCGATGCTCCGGGATTTGATATCATAGCTTCTTGGCGGCGGCCCCGTTACCGCTGCCGTTCGTCGACTTCACGCGCACAGCCATTACGCAAGTAATGAAGTGGATCGTTCTGGCGCTCGCCCTGTTTCAAGGCGTTTGGCTCGCCGTCGACGGCGGCCGCGCGTTAATGACCGGTGATTACGTTACGCCGACTTCTGGCCCACATGCTGGCCAGCTTGGACCTTGGTCACGAATTGTGTCGGCCGTTGGACTTGAGCCGCGCAGCACGTTTATGAAATACCTTCACCTTTTCTTGGGCCTGGCGTGGCTTATCGGATTGCTCGTTTTTGTCATGCGCCCCGCATCAGGCTGGTGGGTCTGTCTTTGCTGTGGAGTTGCTACCCTCTGGTGTTTGCCCCTTGGCACGTTTCTTAGCATCATTGTCCTCGTGTTGCTGCTGACGCCGCCGCTTCGGAGTGTGTTGTGAAGAAGACCTTTTTGAGAATCCTGGCAATTTGGCTTCGCGGCCGATGCGGCGGTTCTTTCGGAACGTCAGTCTTGTCTCGTTTCTCTGCCGACTCGGCTAACTCGCACACCGGAACGCCCGAGGCCAAAGCTACTGCGTTGTCCAACCTAAGAATTGGGGTTGGGTGGCTGGGGTCGAGCCACGAGGTACGAGTGGCGAGCCCCCAGTTCTTGCCTCTGGGGGCTCGCTG
>CAIYOB010000319.1 GCA_903927685.1 uncultured Planctomycetaceae bacterium | reverse complement strand
GATCTCACCATCCGTTCGCTGGACGATTTCAACTCGCCCGTCGTAATCGTCCGGTTCACCGCCGAGCTGACCGGCGCGGTCCAGCCGAATCAGACGATTCCAAACACGGCCGACGTGACCTACACCAGTCTGCCCGGAACGGGCTCGACCGGGAATCCAACCGGTTCCGTCACGCCGGGCGGTTCCGGCGCTTCGGACGGCGAACGGAATGGCAACGACGGGCCGGGCGGCCTGAACGACTACCGCGTCCAGAACAGCGTCGATTTCACGCTGGGGCAACCGGGCTTGGCCAAGTCGATCAACACGACGAGCAACCCGCATACGGCGTTGCCCGAGGTGACGATCGGCGAGATTGTGACGTACCAGGTGGTGCTGACGGTGCCGGAAGGCACGACGCACAACGCCATCGTGGTGGATACGGTTACGCCGGGGTTGAGCCTGGTCGATATCGTCAGCATCACGGCCAACGGGCCCGTGACGTCGAGCCTTGGTTTTGCTGCCGTGGAAGCAGCTGCCGAGACGGGGCTCGGCACGAACCAGAGCAGCGTCACGCTCAATTTTGGCACCCTGACCAACGCAGCTGTCAACGACGGTGACGCGGAGACGATCACGGTCCTGTACCGTGCCGTGGTGCGGAATACGGCTGGCAACGCGGCCGGCAGAGCGCTCGACAACAGTGCCGCGTTCACCTGGACGGGCGGCGGGGCTCCGCTGACTGCGACCGCACCTGACCTGCGGGTGGTCGAGCCCGTGATGACGGTGGCCAAGTCAGCCAATCCGCTGGTCGGTGACGCGGGCGACGTGATCACATTCACGCTCGACATCGCCAACGTGGCCGGCGTCAACGGCGCCACGGCCTTGGACGTCGTGCTCAGCGACCTCATTCCGGCGCACACGACCTATGTCCCCGGCAGCGCGGTGTATACGGGCGGCGTCGGAGGCGTGGCGCCGAACGTTCCGATCATTGAGCCCGCGGGCGAACTCACGGTCCGCTGGGACGTCTTTCCGGAAGGCGGCGTGAGCCAGATCCAGTTCCAGGTGACGCTGAACGTCACCGTCGGGCCGGGCCTGACAGTGACGAATACGGCGGAATTGGACTGGACCAGCCTGCCCGGCGATCCCGGGCAGCAATCAGCCAACGATCCGCTGTCGGTCGAGCGGACGGGCGATCCGACGGACCCGGGGCTGCTGGAGAACGACTACCACGCCGAGGATGCCGTGGCGGTCGGGATCTTCAATCCCAGCCTGAGCAAGCTGATCGTCTCGACGTCCGAACTCGGCACGTCCGGCTCGAATCTGGTCATCGGCGAGATCGTCCGGTACCGCATGTATGGCAGCATCGTCGAGGGCAGCTTGAATGACCTTGTGCTGCGCGACGTCTTGCCCCCGGGCCTGGCCCTGCTGAACGACGGGCAGATCTTCATCGGGTTCATTGCGAATAACCCCATGACGTTGGAAGGCCACATCGCCGGGGCCCAGCCGCTGGCCGCTCCCCCGCCGACGTTTGCCTTCCCGTCGAACCACATCCTGGTGGACGGCAGCTTACTGCCGGCTCCCAATCCCGGCGATCCGGTCGTGCTGGGACGGAACGTGGCCTTCGACATCGGCTCCGTCGTCAACAACGATAACGACGCCGATACCGAGTACGGCGTGCTGGAGTTCAACGTCATCGTCTTGAACACGGAGGACAACGACGCGTTCTCGGCGGATCCGGCCGACTACACGAAGAACAACCAGTTCGAGCTGGACTATGTGATCGGTGGCGTTTCCCAGACGGCGACTTCGGACATCGTCACGGCGACGATTGTGGAACCGCGGATCACGAATGTGACCAAGACCTTGACGACGTCGCCGTACGACGCGGGGGACGTGGCCACGTACGAAGTCACCTTCACAAACACGGGCAACGGCCCGGCCTACGACGTCCACGTGAAGGACATGCTGCCGGCTTGGCTGGATTTGATCCTCGGGCCGCCGACCTCGGTCGTCGTCTCGCCGGCGGCGGGCGTCACGCACAACTCCGTCGGCAACACCGTCGACCTCAGTATTGCTGTTGTTCCCGCCGGCGGCTCCGTAACCGTCCGCTATTCGGCGACGCTGATCGATACCATTCCGTCGAACACGCTCGTCGAGAACGAGGTCGACGTGACCTATACGAGTCTGCCGGGCACCGGGACGGCGGCGAACCCGACGGGGACCAACACGCCGGGCGCGTCGGGCGACATGGACGGCGAGCGGAACGGTTCCGGCGTCCTGCCGAACGATTACCTGGACAGCGACGGCGTCGAGTTCATCACGATCACGCCCAGCGTGGACAAGTCGGTTTCTGCCACGTCCTTTGCGGGAACGGGAGCCGGGCAATTGAACCCCGCGATCGAGGATGTGACGATCGGCGAAACGGTCACGTACCGGATGGTGATCACGCTGCCGGAAGGCACGACGCAAGTCCGGCTGACGGACACGCTGCCCAGCGTGCTGACGGTGGTCAGTTCCGCGGTGGTCTCGATCGGCGGCAACAGTACGGCGGGGGCCACGGCGGGCGCGAACCTGAGCGTCTCGACGCTGGCGGTCGGGGCCGCGGGTGTCGCCAGCGACTTCAACCCGATCGACACGTGGAGCGATCGTGTGGTCTTCGATTTCGGCACGGTGACGAACCTGCCGGACGGCTTCAGCGACGGCCTGGACCAGATCGTGGTCGAGGTGGTCGCCTTGGTCCGGGATGTGATCGACAACGCCGACGCCGATCGGTTGCGGAACGTGGCGGTGCTGGACTACGGCGAGGGCACGGACGAGGACACGGTCGACGTGGAGATCGTCGAGCCGCTGCTGGCGATCGACAAGTCCGCCGCGCCGGTCGACGGCCGCAGCGTGCGGTATACTGTGCGGGTCGCGGATCCGTCGCCGACCGCGGCGGCGTATAACGTCGCGATCACCGACTTGCTGGCCGATCCGGGCATCACGCTGGTCCCCGGCTCGGTCGCAATCACCGGCGCGACCACGGTGCCCGGCGGAGGGAATATCGTCATCACCACCGGCAACGGCGGCAGCGATACGACTGTCCGCATCGACGTGACGACGTTCCCGCTGGGCGGCGTGCTGGTGTTCACCTACGACGCGATTCTGACCGAGGCGGGCAATCAGTCGAGTTCGATCGACAACACCGCGGACCTGGACTGGTGGAGCCTGCCGGGCAACACCGGCCGGCACGGGACGGATGCGGACGACGAGCGATTGGGCGCGATCGGCGACCGGGTCTGGTACGACGACGATCGGGACGGCGTCCAGGACGTCAGCGAAGACGGCATCGCCGGGGTCGCGGTCGAATTGGTTTGGGGCGGATTGGACGGCCTTCTGGCGACGCCTGGCGACAATCTGACGCTGACCACCGTGACGGATGTGAACGGAAACTACCAGTTCAGCGGTCTGCCGGCCGGCGAGTACCGCGTCACGGCGACGGAACCCGTGGATACCAGCCCGACATACGATGCAGATGCCCCGTTTGACGGCATTTCCGAAGTCACCTTGGCGGTCGGTCAAGTCAACCGGCTGCAGGACTTCGGCTATGTCCGTTTGACCAGCACGATCGGCGACCGGGTGTGGCTGGACGAGGATGCGGATGGCGTGCAGGACGCCGGCGAGGACGGGATCGCCAATGTGGCGGTCGAACTGGTGGGCGACACCAACGGCGACGGGACTCCGGATACGGTGATTGCGACGACGGTGACCGGCGCGGACGGCGGGTACCTGTTCCACGATCTCCCGCCGGGGGACTACACGGTCCAGGTGGACGCAACGTCGTTGCCCGCGGGCCTGCGGAACCGGACGTACGACGAGGACGATGGAACGGCGGCGCCCGACGGCCAGACCGACGTGACGCTGGGGCCCGGCCAGGAATACGTGACCGCGGACTTCGGCTATAACTGGGCGCCCAGCAGCGACGTGAACAGCGGGACCAATGCCGGCGCGATCGGCGACCGGGTGTGGATCGACACGGACGGCGACGGCGTCCAGGATCCGGACGAAATCGGCTTGGAGAACGTGACCGTCACGTTGCGGTACGACAGCGACGGGGACGGAGACATCGACGCGCCGTATCCGAGTGGGATCGCGACGACGGACGCCACGGGCAACTACCTGTTCGACGACTTGCCCGCCGGGATTTATGAAGTGGTCGTGACGCCTCCGGCCGGCTATGCGCAGACGGGCGACCCGGATGGGACCTTGGACCACCGGACGACAGCGCCCGTCGTGCTGGCTCCCGGCGACGTGTACGTCAACGCGGACTTCGGCTACCGGCCGACGACGACGCCGACCGGCAGCATCGGCGACACGGTGTGGTTCGAAGCGGACGCGGACGGGACGTACGAGCCGGGAATCGGCGAGTACGGAATCGCGGGCGTCAGCGTGTCGTTGATCCAGGACAGCGACGGCGACGGGACCTGGGACGCGGGCGAGCCGGTGATTGCGACGGTCGTGACCGACGAGAACGGCCGGTACCTGTTCGCCGGGTTGCCGGTGACCGACGGCGCCGGCACGGACGACTATCTGGTCTGGGTCAGCGACACGGCCAACGTGCTGGACGGGCTGCAGCAGACGTTCGACGACGACGGAGTCGTCACGGCTGGTCTGAGTGCGGTGACCGACCTGACGACCACGGCGGTGACCGACCAGGACTTCGGCTATGCCGCCCCCGATGCCAATCGCCTGGACGGCGAGAACGGGGTGATCGGGGACACGATTTTCATCGACTTCGATGCGGACAACGCGTTCGACGTAGGTGAAGGCCGCGAGGGCGTGACGGTGAACCTGTACGACAGCACGGGCACCACGCTGCTGGCCACGACGGCGACGGACGAGAACGGGCGATACTACTTTGCCGATCTGAATACGGCCCTGGACTACCTCGTGGTCGTTCCGGCCAGCAACTTCGTGGCCGGCGGGGCCTTGGCGGGCACGAACAACACCGTGGATCCCAACGGGGACAACAACAACTTGTCCTTGGTGACGACCTTTACGAACGGGGCCAACCTGCTGCAGGACTTCGGCTACCGACCAGTGGTGCCGAACGCGATCGGCGGGACGATCTGGGCGGACACCGACGCCGACGGGACGCTGGAGGGCGGCGAGTCCGCTCGGTTTGAAGGCGTCACCGTCGTGCTGCTGGACGACGAGGGCAACATCGTGGCGGCGACGACGACGGCCGGAAACGGCACGTACCTGTTCTCCGGCCTGCCGAACGGCACGTACACGGTGGACGTAACGGACGAGGCGAACGTGCTGGCCGGCTGGTGGCACAGCGACGGCCCCAACGACAACGCGGACAACAACAGCCAGAACGATCCGTACACCGTCTCGGTCGCAGGCGGCCAGCTGAACACCACGGGCGATTTCGGTTATTTCGTCGAGCCTGCCGCGGTGGGCAATTTCGTCTGGGATGACCTGGACGGCGACGGGATTCAAGATGACGGCGAGCCGGGCATCCCGGGGGCGCCCGTGACGCTGAGAATCACGTATCCCAACGGATCGGTAGTCACCCTGGTCGACGTGACGGAGGCAGACGGCTCGTACTCGTTTGAAAACCTACTGCAGGACGAGGACTACGACGGCCAAGACGCGGGCGAACCGAGTTTCGTGGTGTCGGTGGCGGTGCCGGTTGGCTACCTGACCAGCCCGGTCAACGCGGGAACGCCCAACAACGACGCAACCGATTCGGACAACCACGCCGGCCAGCCGGTCACGCTCGTCCGCGGCGAGACGAACGAAACCATCGATTTCGGACTGTGCCGGCCTGTGACGATCGGCAATTTCGTCTGGGAGGACGTGAACGGAAATGGGGTTCAGGACGACGGCGTGGACAGCGGGATCTCGGGCGTGACACTGACCTTGACGGGCACGACGGGGGGCGGAGTGAGCGTGAATCGGACGACCACGACGGACGGCGACGGGCTGTACGAGTTCACGAACCTGCCGCCGGGCACGTACGGCGTGACGGTGACGCCGCCGGACGGCTTTGTGGCCACGGCCACCGGGCGGGGGACGACGGGCACGGACAGCAATCCGAGTCCCAGCGGGACCACGCCGGTCACGTTGCCTGGCGGCGGCAGCGACACGACGCTGGACTTTGGGTTCTACGAACCGGTCACGATCGGCAACTTCGTCTGGAACGACTTGAACGGGAACGGTCAGCAGGATAGCGGCGAGCCTGGCATCAACGGGGTGAGTGTGACGGTTTCGGGGACGACCGGCGCGGGCGCGGCGTTCAGCGAAACGACGACGACGGCGGGCAATGGCGGGTATCTGTTCACGGACCTGCCGCCGGGGACGTACCAGGTGACGTTCACGAACCTGCCGGCCGGGATGGTGTTCACCACGGCGAATCT
>CAIYOB010000318.1 GCA_903927685.1 uncultured Planctomycetaceae bacterium | reverse complement strand
CCCTCGACGTCCGACAGATCGGCTTCGCCGAACTTGAGCAGAATGTCGTTCACCTCAATGCCGGCTTTGGCGGCCGGCGATTCGGGGACGACCTGCTCGACCAACAACCCGGCTTCGAGGCCCAAGTGGGTTTTCAGGACCGCGTCCGCCGGGGTCACCAGAATCCCCAGCCAGTAGCCGTTTGCAGCAGCATCCACTTCCGCGGCGACGGTGACACTCAGGACATCGTCCGCGTCGCTGTTCGCGGCAGCACTCACTTCCGCGGCCTGTTCGGCCGGCGGGGCGGCAGCCGGAGCCTCCTTCTTTTCCTCTTGACCGCAAGCCGGCAGGGCCAGGATTGCAGCCAGCACGGGCGCCACGACTCGGCAGGCCCAGCTCTGAATTGGGTTTTGAATCCTCACGTTCGATTCTCCTTTTCTACGGGGCTTTACTGATACGTCCGCCGGCCTGCAGGCGTAATCTCCACTTGATCTACGGGGAACACAACATCCCGGCCATCACCGGTCTCGAAGGGAATAAAGTGCTTGTGGGTCCGCACTTGGTGTCCGAATCGCTGGACCGCCCGCTCCAGTCCCGACGAGGGAGCCGCTGGCTGGCCCGACAACCACTGTGCATTCTCCGGCGACCACTCGTACACCGGCACCGGAACCTCTCGGCTGCCCAAGCCATCGCCGTGATCCATCACAAACGTCACGTTGCCGCTGGGCGAATCCGCGGCCGGCAGGACTGACTGCTGGCCCGGCACGCCGGGGCGGGTATCGTCGCGGACTATTTGCTCGCCTGTCGATGCAGGCCCGGACGCCGACGGACGCATGGCGATGCCCAAACCGAACGCCAGCAGAAAGCTGGCGGCGGTGGCCAAGAGCAGCGGCCAGCGCCGTGGTGCGGCCGTTGGCCGGATGATCACCGGGGGCGCTGGCGGCGATTGAGTCTGGCGACTTGCCAATCCCAGTTCCCGCTGCCACGCCTGGGCTTCCAGAAACGCTAACGCGCAACGCCGCCAACCGTCGGGCGCATCCCCCAGCGACCGCAGCACCGCCGCATACTCGTCCGGGCTCAACTCGCCGTCGACCAACCGGTCCAGCAGTCGGTCGTCCAGCGGCAATCTCTTGGTCTCGTTCATCGCTTGTCCTCGCTGCCTTCGATCGCCGCCAACTCGGTCCGCAGCCGCCCGCGAGCGCGGTGCAAACGCGCTTCCACGGCGCTGGGCGTGACCCCCAAGTGTTCGGCGATCTGCTGGTAACTCCAGTTCTCTGCGTACTTCAGCAGCAAAATCTCCCGGTCGCGCCGCGCCAACCGATCCAAGGACGTGCGGACCAGCCGTGACCGCTCCTGGGCCAGCAGCCAGTCCAGGGGCTCGGGCGAGGTGTCGTCATGCTCGGCGGGCGGTTTCTGGGCCGCGTAGCCGTTCGTCAGTTTGCGCCGCCGCCCCGCCTTGCGACGGTACAGCAGCGACTGGCGCACGGCCACGCGATACAGCCACGGCGCAAGCCGGCTGGCATCCGGCAGCGTCGCCGCTTGACGGACGGCCGCCAGTGCCACTTCCTGCATCACGTCATCGACACCCTCCGCTCCTCCCACGCGGGAATACACGATCGTCCGCAGCCAGCGGTCGTGCTGGCGCAGCGCATTCGGCAAGTCCACGTTCTGGATCACGGCGGAGCCGCCCGGCCTTGTGCTCACGCTTCGTTTCTCCCAGGTCTTAGTTGCCGCATCGCAAGGCGTCTTGCAGGTTTCTGGGCAGCGCCCCGGTCCGTACACTCAGACGATGCGACGTTCTCTTCGCAACTCCTTTTTTGGCAACGATTTCCGCCCACGCCCCGGTTTGACGCTCCGAGCCCGCACGGGTATTCTCTGTTCAGTGTATACCCTGACCTGCCCACACGACATTGAGGAGAAAATTCGATGCTGCACAAACTGCCCCTGTACGTCCTGCTAGCGGCGCTGGTCGCTGCAGCTGGCTCAATACCTGGAGATTCGCGGGCCGCAGACGGCACCAAGAAAGTCGTCTTCGTTGCCGGCCGACCCAGTCATGGATACGCCAGTCACGAGCACTTCGCCGGCTGCCTGTTGCTGGCCAAGGCGTTGGAGAGCAGCCTGCCGGGCTTTCATTGCGTGGTGGTCCGCGACGGGTATCCCAAGAACACGTCGGTGTTCGACGGCTGCGATGCGGTCGTCTTCTTTGCCGATGGCAGCGGTGGTCACCCGGCGATGCAGCATCTGAAAGAAATCGACGCCTTGGCCGAGAAAGGCGTCGGGATCGCCTGCCTGCACTATGGCGTCGAAGTGCCTCGCGGCGAGGCGGGCGACTACTTCCTGAAGTGGATCGGCGGCTATTTTGAGATCAACTGGTCGGTCAACCCGCACTGGACCGCCAAGTTCGACAAGCTGCCCGAGCATCCCGTCACGCGTGGCGTCGAACCCTTTGAGGCGGACGACGAGTGGTACTACCACATGCGGTTCCGGCCGAACATGCAAGGCGTCACGCCGCTGCTGTCGGCGCTGCCCGGACCGGAAACCCTGGCTCATCCGGACGGCGAACGCAGCAATAACCCGGACGTGCGTGCGGCGGTCCTCGAACGTAAGGAGCCGCAACATCTGGCCTGGGTCTCCGAGCGAGTCGGCGGCCAGCGCGGCTTCGGCTTCACCGGCGGCCACTGGCACTGGAATTGGGCCAACTCCGGCTTCCGCAAGCTCGTCCTGAACGGCATCGTCTGGGTGGCGAAAGCCGACGTGCCCGAAAAGGGCGTATGCGACAAGCCACCGACCATGGCAGACCTGGAACAAAACCAGGACTACGAGCCGCCGAAGAACTTTGACCGCGAGGCAGTGCGGAAGAAGTTCAACCTGGATTAACTTGCCGCGGCAGGCGAACGATCGTCTCCTTGCCGTCGGCCGTCACGCGGTACGTGCCATAAAACGCCCGGA
Organism: uncultured Planctomycetaceae bacterium; assembly: GCA_903927685.1. The sequence goes on along the minus strand of CAIYOB010000318.1, from coordinate 3,725 downwards.
TTTCGCATCGGCCCTGGGCGTCGGCGCGGCCCGACCACTTGGTCCACCATTCCTTGAACACCAGATCTCGATACGCCTGGGCGGCCGGCGTCGGCGACCAGTCACGCCGGTACAGGGACGAGGCGGGGATCCAGTTGGCGCCTTCCCAGAAGCCCCACATCAGGATCCCGTCGACGGCTGGATGGGCAAAGCAGATCCGATAATAGTCGGTCAGCCCCCGGGCTTTGGCCTGTTCTTCTTCGTCCGTCAAACGCACGTCGCGCCGACCGTAGTACTTGGACCGTTGGCCGGGAAAGTTGAACTCGGTCACGCGGATGGGCAGCTTGAACTGGGCCAGCTGATCCAGCGCGGCCCGCAGGGCGACCGGATCGAACGAGTCGCCGTGCAGATGCCCCTGGACGCCGATCCCGCCGATCGGCACGCCCTGCTCGAGCAGGTGCCTGATTTGAGCCGCGTAGTCGTCCACCCGCCGGCCGGTCAGGATGTCGTAGTCGTTCAGGTACAGCACCGCCTGAGGATCCTCCTGCCGCATCCACGCGGCCATCTCGCGCGTGATCTCCGGCCCCAATCGCTGTTCGTAGTAGTTGCCGTGCAGCATCTCGTTGTTCAGATCGTATTCGGCGAACCGTCCCCGGTAACGCCGCGCGACGTCTCGAGCCCGGGCCTCGACCGTCCGCCGCAATTCCTCGTCGCTCAGCGCCTTCTGCCAGTCCTGCACCATGTTGGGGACGCCCCAGAAGACGTTATGGCCGCGGAGAGGAATCGCGTGCTGGTCGGTCCACTTCAGAATCGCGTCGACCGTCGCGTAGTCCACCTCGCCCTGGCGACGTTCCATCGCGTGCCACTTGAGCGCGTTTTCGGTGACCGCGGCGTTGAAGTTCTCCAGAAACACCCGCTGATACTGGGCCGCAACGTCAGCGTCCGCCCGCCCGCCGAACATCTGGCTGGCCAGCGCCGCCCCGAACCAGAACTCGTGCCGCAGTTGCTCGACCCGCACCTCCGCGCCCGGCTCCGCCTGCACCACCAGCGTCCCCATCCGATGCTTGCGGATAGCTTCGTCGAGGTCGGAATCCACTGCGTTCAGGCTGGTCGCAAGCGTCCCGCTGATCGCCATCGCGAAAAGCACGTGGCGAAGAATCTGGCTGTTGCTGTTCATAGGAAAAGGTGCTCCCAATTCGGATGACCACTCTTCGATCTCATCGTTCGCCCGGCCGGGCGCAAGCTGTCCCCGGGGCCGGCAGTCCGCCGTTCACGGGCAAAGCGGAGCATATCGTGCGTCGAGGGGCCAGTCAAACGGCGCAACGGATCGAAACGGATCGACCGTTGGCCCTCGCCGGGGCGCTGTTTGGCTACCATTCTGCCTCCGTTGTCGCCTGGTGCGGATCAGTGGAGCTTGACGTCGAAGTGCTGGCCATCGACACGGACACGATGGAACCCGTCCAGGGAGCCACAATCGCAGTCCTCGACGGTCCCGGTGTCCGCTGGAAGGCCCGATCTCGCCCAAGCTCTTGTCCGAGTTTGTCCCTGCACGGATGGAGCCGGGGCTCGCCGAATTGCGGACGGATTCCCGGGGACGAGCCCGGTTCCCCCATCGCTTTTTCGCCGCAGGTCAGGACGGTTTGCTCAACCACACGGGCTACATTCACACCGGCCGCAACTGGCTCGTGGCATTGGCGCCGGGCCGCGGGTCGGTGCTGCTTCCCCTGGACGGGCAGGGGACTCCGCGCGACCGACACGATCAACGACCTCGGCTGGCTGCGTGTCGCCGGCGGCACGATCTTCGCCTTGGGAATATGCTAGACTCGTAGGGTTGCGTTCCCCGGATCCCCGACGAGAGAAGCAATGACACGACGATCGCCCCCCGCGTCCGGCGTCCTGCTGGTTGCCCTGGTTGCGCTGTCCTGGTCGGCGCCCGCCGCCGAACCGCCTCGGTCGTTCGAAGTGGTTGCCCGGGGCGCGTATCGCGTCACGGACGGCCAGAAAACCGTGGGCACCACGCAAGCGGGCGAGATCCTGACGGTTCTCACCTCGGACCAAGGCCAGTACTGGATCCAGTCGTCGCGCGGCATGAAGGGCTGGATCGAACCGGCGGCCGTGGTCCGTCTGGCGGAAGCCGAGCCGGTGTTCAGCCAGTTGATCCGCGCCAACCCGCGTGATCCGGTGAACTATGAACGGCGGGCGCTGATCTGGCTCCAAAGCGGGCAGACGGACAAGCTGTTGGCCGACTACGACCGCGCGGTCCAGTTGGGCTCAAAAAACCCCGCCGTGTACCTGAACCGCGGCATTCAGCTGGCGACGCAAGGCGAGTTTGACAAGGCGATTGCGGACTACGACATGGCCGGTCGACTGGGCGTCAAGGAGGCCTACTTGTACGTCAACCGCGGCGTCGCGCACCTGGCCGCGGGCCATGCGGACAAGGCCGTCGAGGACTTTTCGCTGGCCATCGAGCGGGGCGATAAGACCGCCTCGGTCTACCTGAACCGCGCCGCGGCTCGGCAGGCGGCGAACCAGGAGATCGAAGCGATTGACGATCTGGCCGAGGCGATCCGCTTGGAGCCCAAGAACCCGGCGGCTTATCACCAGCGGGGCCTGATCTGGCAGACGCTGGAGAATTGGGACAAGGCCCTGGCTGACTTTGAGGAAGCCCTGCGGCTGGACCCCAAACACATTCCGACCTACAGCAGTCGCGGCTTCTTGTGGTTCCAGCGGAAACAGCCCGCCAAGGCAATCGCCGATTTCGATCAGGTGCTCAAGCTGAATCCGCAGGCCGCCGTGGCCTACAACAACCGCGGCTACAACCGGCAGCTGCTCAAGCAGTATCGCGAGGCCCTGGCGGACTACGACGAGTCCATCCGCTTGGCGCCCAAGTACGCCCTCGCTCATCAGAACAAAGCCTGGCTGCTGGCCACGTGCCCCGACTCGGCGATCCGCAACGGCAAGCAAGCGGTGGAATCGGCCAAAACCGCCTGCGAACTGGGCGACTGGAAGGACTGGTCCGACCTGAAGGCCCTGGCCGCCGCCTATGCCGAGGCGGGCGATTTCGCGAAGGCCGTCCAGTGGCAGACCGAAGTGCTGGACATGGCCCCGGCCGACGTCCGGGCCGAGGAACAGAAGCCCCTGGACGCGTACAAGGCGAACCAGGCGTGGCGGGACGAGCCCGCCGCGTCACCCGCCGGCGATTCCTGAGCCCGTACCGGCGCGGCGGCTGGCCCCGCACGCTGGCAGGTCCGGCAACGACTCGCGCCGAATCCACCAGCGTGGCCGAACCGTCGGAACCGTGTCCGATGTGCAACCGGAATGGAACGAGCCGCAGGGTGGGAGTCGCCCGCTCGGCGGGGTCTCTACTCGTGTTGCCTCTGGAATACGATCAAGATCAGTTTGGAATCCACTTTCGATGCGAACTCGGTCGGTCGCCCGTCCGAACTACTCGCATGCCGCAAGCACACGCTCAGTTGGTCGTCCTTGACGTCGTAGATTCCGGGAATCCGCAGTTGCGATTCGGGCGGCGTGATGTCCAAGTGCTTGGGAGACTGCGTGACGTCGACCTTGAAAGTGCATTCCTCCACACGATCGTCAGCGAAATTCCCCTTGATGAAGAGTTTCTTGCCCTGGAAGGTGAATTGCATGCGTCTGACCGCCTCGGCGGGAGCGGCCTTGCCATCGGATTCCAGGGAGCGGGCAATCCAGACGCCTTGCAGGGGATCTTTGGCATCCTCCCCCGCATT
>CAIYOB010000317.1 GCA_903927685.1 uncultured Planctomycetaceae bacterium | reverse complement strand
CGCATTCGATTTGCTCGTGGCGATGAACCAGGGCCCGGAAAAACCTGACAAGGCGGACTCTTGATACACAAACGGCGACGTGCCTGTGATGTCAAAACGCCGGACTTCGCCTACCGTGCCGATGGGCCCCTGGACCGCAAAAATCGACGCCGGGATGTCGGTGCCGGCGCGGTCGAGCGCGGCGACATGGACGGGAGCGTTGTCGCTGGCCCCCGTGAACGCGTGGGGAATCGCGCCCAGCAGGGTGAAGCCCACCTGGGAGTCGGGCCAGGCCCAGACTTCGACCCGGGAGACGCCGTTCACACCCATGCCCACGACCACCTCCGGAATCGGATCTTCGTTGACCCTGGCCACGTCCAGCCAAACCCCGCCCTTAAAACCCGTGCTCACCGCGGTGAAGGGTGAGAATGTCTGCACGAGGACGGGAGCCGCTCGCGTCACGTCGAACACCTTGACCTGAGCCTTGCGTCCCGGTCCTGTGCCCACGATGATCTCCGCGTGTCCGTCGGGTTGGTTGACGAACGTGTCCCCGTCCCAGCCGCCTATGTCGGCCGCGGCAACCACCGCGCCGCCGATTTCGTCCGACGGGAACGCCTGGAACGTGAGGTAGCGATCCGCGGCAAAGGCCGCGGCCGGAGGGGAGCCGACGCCAGGGGCTTGGTACGCATTCCAGAACACACGCACCTGGGCCACGCCGTTGCCAGGCACCGTGATGATGTCGGGTAGATGATCGCCGTTGACATCTCCGACCGCTACGTGCACGCCATCGATGAACGTCGGGCCGTAGGCCGGAAAGTCCGCGAAGCCTGGCACGCTGTCTCCGGCGACGCTGAGAATACGGATTGTCGGCGAATGGTTCAGTCCCGGCGCGGTAATGACCTCGTCGTCACCGTCTCCGTCCAGGTCGGCCAGGGCCACCCGCGTGCCGCCGACGTAGGTCTCTCCGTAGGCGGCGTACTGTTCCAAGATCTCCCCGGTGTCTCCGTCAACCACCCGGAACTGCTGCGGGGTCCCGGGGTTCTTGTCGGGCCCCAGGACCAGGATCGGCGGACGGGGAACCTCGAACGGAGCGATCTCGACATCATTGCCGTCTCCCCCGACATAGCTGATTCGAAAAGCGATGCCGGACCTCAGAAAATTGGGAAAGACGGTGCCTTCTTCCAGGCCCGCAAAGATCCCGGATACCGGGTCGGGGCCGGTATTATTGACGATGATGAACCGGTCGTTCACCGTAGGCACGTAGGGTTCGCCGGTCGCGGTGGCAAAGGCCGTGAGTGTCAGCGAGGGATCCTCCAGACGCACCTCGCCAGTCACGATCATCTGGTCGTGATAGCCGACGCCGTTGCCGGGCCGGCTGCCCCCGATCTGGATTTCCAGCGTCGCCCGTTCGTTCATCTGGAATCGGCCGTCCTGCGTCAGGACACCCGGGTCGCTGCCGACCGGCAGATTCGAGCCGCCGGGCGAGACAGTCGAGCCGGCGGCGGCAATCAAGTCGCCCCGGACCGTGCCCGTGCCCTTCAGCGTCTGGCCGCCGGCCAGGATCAACGTGCCCGGCACAGGCGGTTCCGCCACCGTGTTGTTCAACGCCGTGACATCGAGCGTGGCGCCGCCCTGGACATCGATGAACGGCACTTGGGCGACCGTGTTATTCGATCCCGCGTTGACCAGCGCCAGCGTGCCCTGTTGGACGATCACCGGACCCGTGAACGTGTTGTCGCCCCACAAAGCCAACGTGCCGTCACCCTGTTTGGTCAAGCCGCCGTCGCGGGTGCTGGCCAGCCGGGGATCGTGCAGCAGCGGGGACAAGACATTGGCGGCAATCGTCCCGGGGACCTGGATGAACGCGGAAGCCCGAAAAGCGCCCACGCCATCGACCCAGATCAGCAGGCCGCCTGTGCCGGTCGGATCATCGATCAGGTTGCCATCCGCCTCGGACACCAACGTGCCGCCATCGAACAGCAGGAAGAACCGGTCGTTGGTGCCGCCGGCGTCGTCCAGGTACATGCGTCCCGTGATCAACGTTCCCCGCACATCCTGGCTGACCGCGCCCAAGTACACGGTCAAGGTGTCGTGGCTGGTGTTGCTCGACGTCTTGTGAACGACTTCCCGGACCTCGACGGTTCCGCCCGTCAGATTGAGGAGGCCGTCGTCCCTGCCCTCGTGCCACAGGCTGTCCGCCTGGACCGAACCCCCGGTGACATTGATCGTCCCGGACCCGTTTTGGCCGGCGATGAACTTGCCGGCGACCTGCGTGGTTCCTCCGGAAATACTGACATCCGGATTGCCGGCCACGCCGGCGATGAAATCCTGGGCCACGGTTACCATGGTCCCTGCGCCGCTGATCTTGACCGTGCCCAGCCGACTCGATCCCGCCACCAAGTCCCCGCCGACCTGAAGAATCCCCCCGACGACGTTCAGTTCCGCAGGTGCGTCGCCGATATAGCCGACCAACAGCGACTCGGCTGTCGTGACGGTCCCGCCGGTGATGGTGAAGGTCCCGCCCTGCACGAATAGGCTGGTGGGGCCCGTGTACGCCGTGTCCGCAGGATCGAGCGACTGGCTGCCGAGCAGTTCCAGGCTCCCGGAGGCGATGGTCAACCCACCACCGTTCAGACGCAGGATCTGCAACTCGGTCGCGCCGGCGGGCGCGAGGGTCAACGTGCCGGTGCCAGTCTTGACGAGCGTACCGCTTGGCGGCACGGGTTCGGGATGCCCGGCCTTGCCGAGCGGGCTCGCAAACAAGACGTCATTGCCGTTGCTGTCAATGGTGACCGTGACGGTATCCGCCCACGGAGCCAGACGGGCGGAAAGGTCGGCCGTGACGCCCACGCCGTACTGCAGCGTGCCGCTGGTCTCAAACCGGATCTCGCCAATGCCCAAGCCGCGGTCGTGATCGATCCGGATGAGGCAGTCTGCTGCATAGTCCGTCCCGCCGCTGTACGTGCTGTCGCCGCCGAGGACCAATCGCCCCGTGCCGGTCTTGACCAGGCGGTCTCCAGCGGGCCCGCTGTCCTCGATCCGCCCGTCGTAAGTCAGAGTCAGCCCCTGGGGAACCGTGATCGTGCCGCTTCCGGCCGCGTCCGGCGCGCCGAGCAGCAGCGAGCGATTCGCCGAAATCTCGACGTCTTCCCGGACTCCCAGGATTCCCCGCAACTGCAGGTGTCCCGGCGTGGGTGCGGCCGGGACGGCTCCCAGGGCCCGATCGCCATTGATCCGCAGTTCCCCCTCGACGATGACCGTGCCGCCGCTATAGGTGCTGACGCCGGTCAGGGTCAGCCGCTGCAGGCCGGTCTTGATCAATTGTCCGGCGGCGGAACCGCGATCGGCGATAACGCCCGCGTAACTCAACTCGCCCCCCGCAATCTCGATCGTTCCCGAGCCCGGGCTGGACAGGCCGCCCAGGCCGATGCCGCGGTTGGCGTTCAGAGCCAGAGAACCGGTCCCGTTCCAGCGCAAGGTGCCGCCGTCGAGCACCAAGTGATTTGGCGATGGGGAACCCGGCGGCGTCCCCAGTCCCAGGTCCTTGAGGACGCTCAACACGCCTCCGGCGATGACCGTCGGCCCTGCGAACGTGTTCTCGGCGGTCACGGACACCGTACCGCCGGTGGTCTTATTCAGGCCCACGGCGCCGGCCAATTTGGCGCCGATGCTTCCGCTTTCGACCTCGAATGCCGTCGCACTGGTCAAGACGCCAATCCCGCTGATCTGTCCGGCGATCAGGGAGACACCGGCGACGGTCTCATTCCTCGACCCCAGATCGAACGTGCCGCCGCTGACCGCAATCCGCGAACCGTCGTCGATCAGGTCTGAGGCGGCCAGACTGAACTTGCCCCCGACGAAGTGCACGGTGCTCGTGCCGACGCTCAGCGGGCCCGTAATATCCACCTTGCTGGAGGCCAAGCCGCCGTACGAGACGTACAGTTCGCCGGCGACCGTGCCGCGGAGTCCGTCGAGCAGCACGACCAAGGGATTGCCCGATTCGCCCACGCCAGCCTGAGTGTCCAGCCACAGGGTGCCCGCGTTAATATCGACGTTGTCGCCAGCCGCGCTGTGGACCGCGCCTGTCCGCAGCGTCAGCATCTTGTTCGACACCGTCAGCCGTTGCTGGATCGTGAGTTCGGCGCCGGCGGCCAGGAGCAGGTGGTTGGGGTGCGTGATCGCTGCGCTGACCGTGATGGCGCCGCTGTTCGCGTCGCCAATCTGCACCGTCGCTGCGGACAGCCGATCCAGTTCTGCGTCGGTCAGGCCCAAGGTGCCCGGGCCGTCCGCTCCGCCCAGGTCAATCCGCGTTCCGTCCGTCTTGGGATGCAAGAGTAGACTGCCCGTCGCGGCGGCCACGGCGGGTGTACCGCTGGCCAGGTTCATTCCGTCGGCCACCAAGGCCACGTTTCCCGCTCCCGTCGAGCGGACGGCACCGGTCGCCTGCACGTGGATTCCCGCACCACTGACCGGCGCGGTTCCCGTGATCCGGATATTCCCGGCGGCCGAAGTCACCGCGGCGCCGGTGCCGCTCACCCGCACCCCGTCGTTGCTGCTGGCCCCGGTTCCACCCGTCCCGTCAAGCGTGATCGACCCAGCGCCGGCGGCGGCCGCAGTCGATTGAATGACGGCGTTGGCCTCGACGGAAATGCCATAGGTGTTGGCCGCCGTCCCGACGCCTCGGCCCGTCAAGTGGAGACTGCCTGTGCCGGTCGACGTGATCGAACACTTGGCGGACGAGGTGCCGGCGGCCAGGCGAATTCCCGTGAAAGACCCGGACGCTGCGCCCGCGCTGTTGGCGGACAGGTCGATGTCTCCTTCCGAGACCGAGATTTGAGCAGCGTTGGGACTGCCCGACAGGAGAATGTTTCCGAGGGTGGAAACCAGCAGACTCGACGTGCCAAAGCTGGATTTGCCTTGGAACGTGACCGGAGTACTCGCCTGGTCCAGGACGATGACGAAGTCGTTAGTGTACGGGTTCCCACCGCTGTCCGCGAACGCGACGGCAGTCGCGGCCGCTCCGTCGCTGATCCGGAGCGTGCCCAACGCCGCCTTGCCCGCCGCCGTGACGGTCAACTGGGCGGTGCCGTGCCCCGTGACGTTGGCACTGTCGAGCCCGTTCCACAGCCCCCCCGCGGCCAGCGTCAAGGCGTAGGTATCGGAAGAAGTCGAGAGGACGGACAGCGAATCGTTGGCTTCGAGGATCAGGTCCAGCATCGGCCCGGATTCGCTGAATGTCGCCAGCAGCTGACGACTTTCGAGTCGCTCCCAAGACCAGTTCCGTCGCCGCGGGAGCCGTCCCGGCCTCGCTCCGTGGCGCTGGCCGCACTTGCCCCGGCCGCCGAACGGTAGACCCCATAACATGGCTGCTTTTCTCCTGGTGACCACGACTGCGGCGGCGACGCCCGAGTTCGCCAAGACAGGCTCATGTCCCGATCCTGCCGTCAAAGTCTGCGTAGATAGTACAGTATCACGCAACGGCTTCCTAGCACAATGTGATCGACGACACCGAAGAGTTCCGCGGCAGGGTCGTAGCCCTCCCCGGCCACTACCGCATCCGACCCGCCCGCAAGCGGCAGGGTCAAGCCGTTTGTGCAGCCGCTGCCGTGCCCGCGATTACCATAGGTAGGGGACTGAGTGGACTCGCGACGAGCTGAATCGCAGGAGCGAACGGACTACGCCTTGGGCGGCAGTTTGGTCAGCAGGAAGGCCGCCAGTTGTTCGGCGTCATCCGTGCCAATCCGGATCGTCCGGCCGTGGACATCCAGCTGGACACAAGCGAACCCCCACAGATTATATGTCGAGCCGCGGCCCGGGATCCAATGGATCCCCCAGCCGTCGATCCAGGACGAGCGGCTCGGCTCGACGGTGGAAATGTCGGCGTAGGCGATGCGCGTGCGAAATACCGGCAGCGGGCCATAGCGCACGGCCAGCCAGCTGCCTTCATCCCGAACTGTCAGGTGTTGAAAACAGAAAGCCAGTGCTACCATCAGGGCGGCCGCGCCGGCCATGGCGAAGGCGAGTAGCGGCTCACTCCGATTCAGCCAACCCATTGCCAGCAGAAAGCCGCTCGGAGGGTAGAGCACCCAGTGCAGGGGCGCACGTTGCGTGTGGTGATAGGCGCACATCTCGGAGGACCTCCACGAAACCGACATCTTGGCCAGCCCGGTCTTCCGTCAAGCGGCTTGGAGCGTGCTCGCCCCACGGCCGTCTCGCGTTATTCTCGCTGTTTCCGTCTCCGCTGCAAGCGGGACTCCGGTTTTGCCAAATGCAGCTCAATGGTATCATAGCAGAGGTGGGGCACGTCCAGGCGAGTGCTCCGAGGATGGGTGCCGGCATCTCCTGACGCCCCCCCGTCCGCTCACGGTCCGAGGTAAGCCACGACAGCAGAAACGAGGTGCAACCATGACGACCCTCACGGAACTCTCCCCAATCGAACTGACGGCGGCCGCCCAGCGCCGGCTGGAACGTTGGCTGCTCTCGCCGGATCTGAAGGACCACATGGAGCACGCCAAGGCTTCGCGGAAGAAGAAAGCCGCCACGGGGCCGTACATCGCCATTTCTCGCGAAGCCGGTTCCGGTGGAACGGAGGTGGCGATGGAGGTGGCGCGGCGGCTGGGCTTCGACGTGCTGGACAAAGAACTGCTGGATTTCATGGCCAATCGCTACAAGTTGCCGCGGGACATGCTGGACGTGGTCGACGAAACCCGCGCCAACTGGTTCCACGACGTGCTCGGGGTCTTTTTCGATGCCCGGCTGGTCAGCCAGGACGCGTACGTGGCCCATCTGCACCGCCTGGTGTACCTGGCCGCACTACACGGGAACGTGGTCTTCGTGGGCCGCGCCGCCCAGTTCATCCTGCCGCGCGCCAGCGGTCTGGCGGTCCGGATCATCGCTCCCAAGCCGCAGCGCGTCGAATATGTCTTGCAGCGCCGCAACCTGAAGCCGGCCGCAGCGACTCGGTTGGTCGACGATTTGGACGGAGCCAGGGCCGAGTTCTGTCGGCGGCATTTCCACCGGGACGTGCGCGACCCGCTGGAATATGACCTGGTGATCAACACGGGCCGCGTGTCCGTCGCGGCGGCCGCCGAACTGATCGTCGAAGCCTTTGCCAACATCCCGCGGACCTGCCTAAGTCTGGCCGGCGAACCTGCCAAGTGAGGGCAAGCCCGAAGCATCCCCTATGCGAAAACTACTGATCTTTCTCGTGATCCTCCTGATGCTGGGCGGTCTCGGTGCAGCCGGTTACCGCCCGGCCCTGAGTTACTGGCAGCAACGCAATCGGCCGCAGTGGCGTACGGACGGAGTGGTCCGCGGCGAACTGGTGGCCGTCGTGAATGCCACCGGACAAGTCAAGCCAGTGCTGTCCGTCCAGATCGGCTCGTTCGTCTCCGGACCGATCGTCGAATTGCCGGTCGAATTCAACCAGGAAGTTAAGAAAGATGACATCCTGGCCCGCATCGACAAGCGGATCTACCAGGCTCAAGTCGACCAGGAGACGGCGATCTTGAGCGTCCGCACAGCCGATGTGAAACGCGTGGAGGCCCTGTTGCAGCAGGCCCGCAACGACGAACAACGGGGCGAAGCGCTGCGGCAGAGAAACGCCGACTTCTTGTCGGACGCCGAGCGGGATCAATTGAAGTTCAACCGAATGTCGCTGGAGGCCCAACTCCAGGTCGCCGAGGCGTCGGTGGAGCAAGCCAAAGCCAGCCTGAAGAACTCGCAGACGAATCTCGACTACACGGACATCAAGTCGCCGGTCGACGGGATCGTGATCGACCGCAAGATTGATCCCGGCCAGACACTGGCCGCTCAGTTTCAGACGCCGCAGCTGTTCGTCGTGGCGCCTCAGATGCGCGAAAAGATGCACGTGCACGCCCTGATCGACGAAGCGGACATCGGCTTGATCCGCGACGCCCAGCAACGCGGGCTGGCCGTCGAATTCACCGTCGACGCGTACCCTGACGATCTGTTTCAAGGCGTCATCGAGGAGATCCGCTACAGTTCGACGACAACCCAGAACGTCGTCACCTATCCGGTGCTCGTAGCCGCCGCCAATCCCGAGCTGAAACTGCTGCCTGGGATGACGGCCACCCTGTCGTTCCGCGTCGACGAGCGAAAGGACGTGCTGAAAGTCCCCAACGCCGCCCTGCGGTTCTTCCCGGAATCCCAGTACGTCCGGGAGGGCGACCGCAAGTTGCTGGAAGGCGTCAGTGCCGACGACCAGGAAGACAACGCGCCGTCGCAACAGCAGATTTCGGCCAACGAACGGGCCGAGGCCCGCCGCCGCCGGAGCCAGCGGCACGTCTGGGTCGAGGACGGCGAGTTCCTGAAAGCCATCCCCGTCGAGATGGGCCTGAGCGACAGCCGCCACACCGAACTCACCTCTGGCGACCTGAAGGAAGGCCAACTGCTGGTGACCGGCATCAAGCCGAAATAGCCGAGTACCGTTCGCTGGCCTCTTGGATTCTTTGACCTTTCGACTCTTTGACCTTTCGACTCCCCCCATGCTCACACTCCGCGTTGCCCTCCGGGCGCTAAGCAAGAACAAGATGCGGGCCGGATTGACGATCCTGGGGGTCGTCATCGGGATCGCGGCCGTGACCACGATGGTCTCGATCGGGCAGAGCGCCAGCCGAATGGTGCAGAGTCAGTTCGAGATGTTGGGGACGAACGTGATCGTGGTCATTCCGGCCAGCCGGCGCAGCGGCGGCGTCCGAAAGACGGGGATGCCCACGCTGACCGCCCGGGACGTCAACGCGATCCGCGCCGAATGCCCGTCGGTCCTGGCCGCCTCGGCGATGGTCGGCACGGGCGGGCAAGTCATCTATGGCAACACGAATTGGAGTCCGACGGAGATGTGGGGCGTCGGCATGGACTATCTGACCGTCCGGAACTGGCCCCTGCGCTACGGCGGCTTTTTCACCGACCGCGATATCAGTTCGGCGGCCAAAGTCTGCGTCATCGGCCAGACGCTGGTGGGCGAACTGTTCCAGACCACGGATCCCTTGGGCCAGACGATCCGGATCGCCAATATCCCCTTTCGCGTGATTGGCGTCCTGGAGCCTAAAGGCGTCAACATGTTCGGCCAGGAGCAGGACAATATCGTGCTGATGCCTTACACGACCGTGCGCAAGCGGTTGCAGGGCTCGGAATTCGATCACGTGCATTTCGTCATGGTCTCGGCCCGCTCGATGGCGCGAATGTCCGAGGCCCAGAACGAGATCCTGCAGCTGCTCTTGGAGCGGCACCGCATTCATCCGGGCGAGCCGGCTGATTTCGAGGTGCAGAACACGGACGAATTCGCCAAGATCCTGGGCCTGATCACCGGCACGATGACGATGATGCTGTCGGCGATTGCCGGGATCTCGCTGATCGTGGGCGGGGTGGGCATCATGAATATCATGCTCGTGTCGGTGACCGAGCGGACGCGCGAAATCGGCATCCGCATGGCCGTCGGGGCCCGGCCGCGGGATATCCTCCGCCAGTTCCTGATCGAGGCCGTGCTGCTGTCCTGCATCGGCGGCTTGATTGGGTTCGCCTTGGGCGTGGCCGCCTCGACGGGTCTGACCATGCTGATCAACGCCTTGTCCAGCGGCACGGATTGGCCGGTCGTCATCTCCGTGCCGGCGGGGGTAGTGGCGTTTCTGTTCGCCGCCGCCGTCGGTATCTTCTTCGGCTACTACCCCGCGCGCCGCGCCAGCCGCCTGGACCCGATTGAATCGCTGCGCTACGAATAGTCGATCGGCCGTTATAGCGACAGCACAAATTCGACCAGGTCGTCGATTTCCGCCGGACTGAGGCCTTCCAACCGCGTGGGACCCATTCCGTGCCGGCCTTCGACGAGTAGTTCCTTGACGGAGGGGTAAAGGCCGTTGTGCAAGTAAGGGGCGGTCCGCCAGACCTCGATCAACGTTGGCGTGTCGAAGCGGTCGGTCCAGCCGTACTTGTCGCGGGAGCCGACGTCGTGCATCTTCAGATCGGTGTACAGCGGCGCGGGATGGCACCGGCTGCAGCCAGTCCGCTCGCTGGCAAACAGAGCCTGGCCCCGCCGGGCGGCCTCGCTCAACTGCCCGTCCACCAGGCAGGGACTGGGCACCGGCCGGAGTGACTGGACGTAGGCATCCAGTGCCGCGCACTCGGCTTCGGGCCGGTCGGCGAACAGGATGTTGTTCAGTCCCGCCCGCACCGCCACGGCGGCCGTAGCCCGCACGCCCTCGGCCATCGACGGCGGCGTCTCGAACGAGCGCAGCAAGCTCTTGGTGTTCTTGGTATTCCCCACCCCATCGTTCATCAGATCCCAATTCAGCACATCCGTCCGGCCGTCCGGATGGCAGCTGGCGCAGCTCTGCCACTGCTGGCGGCAGATGGTCGCATCGTTGAACAGCAGCTCGCCCCAGCGCTGGTCCGTCAGCAGCGGCTGGGGGCCCAACGCGAGCTGTTCGGCGCCATCCACCGGCGGAGCGTGCAGGTCGACGACGGCCAGCGTGTCGCTGAAGTACTCCGTGACATACAACGTCGAGCCTGCGATCGCCACGCCGCGCGGGCCCTTCCCCGGCAGGGCGATTCGCCGCCGCTGGCTGGTCGGCTGCCCCGAGTCGTCGGGCAACACGCCGACCACGCCCGACATGAACATCTGCACCAGGCGGCCTGTCGCCGCCGACCGGTCCACGATGCTCACCTCGTGCGTGCCGGCGTGCGTCACGCAGATCGATTTGCCGTCGGCCGTGCAGGCGACGCCCCAGGGATTGCCGGCTGCGAGGTACGATTCGTCCAGGCCCAGCGTGTTGGCCAGTTTCTTCTGCGGGACGTCCAGAACGCTGATCACGTTCATGTTCATCCAGCCGAATTCGACGTGCGTGGGGACCAGTTCAAAGTTGGAGACCACATGCGTCACAAAGGCATGCCGGCCATCGGGCGCAACACAGATCCCGCGCAGGCTGTGCGAGCCGTGAGGCAGCCGGATGGCCGTCGTCTGCTGGCTCTGCGTATCGATCACCGTCACCAGCGCGCTGACGGGATAGGAATCGAGCCGGTCGTTGGGCAGGTGGTTGGCGACCAGCACCGCGCTGCCGTCCGGCGTGAACGCCGCCGCCACCGGCTCGCGAACCGCCTTGACCCGCGCCGCCTCGGCGCCGGCCGCCAGATCGATCACCGACACGTCGTTGCCGAAGCGGTTGCAGACGTACAGCCGCTGGCCGTCCGGCGAGACGGCCGGTCCCATCGCCGTATGCCCGGCCGCGATCGAGGCCACCGTCTGGCCCGTCGCCGCATCCAGGACCAGCACCGTGCTGCGGGGCGCGGCACAGGTCACCAGCAGCCGGGTTCCGTCCGGGCTGAGGACCAATCCCGTCGGCTCCGCGGGCACGTCCACGCGGCGTGTTACCGGGCCGGCCGGCAAGTCCAGCCAGGCGACGCTCCGCGCATCGGCGTTTGCGATGTACGCCGTCTTGCCGTCCGCCGCGACGGCGATCGCAGCGGGCCCCAGATAGCCTTGGGCAGCCCCCCGCGCCGCACGGGCCGGCAGACCCGCGCCGCACAACAGACTGGCAGCAACCGACAGGCAAGTGAGGCACCGCCACGGAGCGTGGGCCCGTGAGGCGGTGACGCGCTGATGATCCGGAGCATCTTGGTTCAACATCTGTCCTGCACCCTCGTCAACAATTGGCCGGTGTGTGGACAGAATCTTAGGTTCTTGCCGCGCGAATGAGAAGCCGCAGCGCCGTCGAATCCACGAAACCGACTCTGTGGCAGGCACTGCCCTCCATGCATGCCGACGTGAATACCCTGAAGTTGCGATTCTGGCGAGGCACAACCGCGTAGTTGCTGCAAGCCGCTACTGACGCCGGAGCAAAAGTCAACCAGTCGCACTGATGGCAAGCGCCATTCCGTCGACTCCGATGTGTCCGACATACTGCGTTCTTTGCCCAGATCAGTCCATGAAGTTCTTTGAATCTCGACTGTCGGGCGGCGCGCAGCGAGGGCCAACGGGGCTAAAATGAAACCGTCACCTTGCACAATGGTTGCATCCCTGTAAGATAGAGGGGAGAAGAAATTCGGCGTCG
>CAIYOB010000316.1 GCA_903927685.1 uncultured Planctomycetaceae bacterium | reverse complement strand
CGCCGTCTCGACCGGCTTCCAAGTCTCGCTCCGCACCAACGTGTGATGCCGCCCGCTGCCGGCACTCGTTTCCTGGCGATAGCGGAGCTGCAGTTGCATGTCCTCCGCGCCGGCGGACTGCCGCCCGCTGGCGAGGAAAACCACTGCCAAGACGGCGAACCAGCGGGCAGTGCCGAACCACTCGATGGCTTTGCGGCAGATGGCGGACTTGGCGGCGTGTGCCGGCCCGATTCCCAGGGCCGTGGCCAGCGCGGGGCCGGGGCAGATCATGCGGTTCATTTTCAGATCTCCAGTTCGAGGCAACTTCAGGGAACCAGCACGGACCGTCGGCTGGCCCTCCGATTCAAACGCCCATCGTAACATCCTCCGGGACCCGCCGAAACGCAACAGGGCAATCAACGCCGGCGCGAACAATCACAGGCCCGCGCTTGCACGATCGCAAAAAAGGGCGATAATGACCTATAGACAGGCTTAACCCTGAGCGGCACGCAGTTCGCATCGAGGGCAGCAGCCTGTCGAGGGTTAGAATCGTCTCTAGAGGGAAAGCGAGCGCAGTCATGTTCACGATGGGAGCGACACTTGTCGCGGAAGTTGAGCGGGTGTGTGTCAACGAGTTGGCGGAGGAGGTGGAGTCGATTTGGCGGCGCAGCCGCCCTCGCATGATGCGGCGACTGGACCGCACGCAGAGCGTCCAGGATCGCACCCGGGAAGCGGCCCGCCGCTGCCGGGAGACGACGACGGACTTGACGGAACAGGGCATTCCTTACGACCAAGCCAACAGCATCGCCCTGTACGAATGGGTCTTTCTGCCCGACCTCGATGACCGGGACGAGGCAGTTTAGGCCTGCGGCGTGAGTCGAAAGCACCCCAGCCCGGTTTGGCGCAGGTCGCCCCGCGATCAAGCTGCACCGGCGTTCGTGCGCTTACCATGCGCCGCCTGCACGAGTTCTCGCACGTTGTCCAGCGGCGTGCGGCGGGGAACCAGGCAGCCGGAGCCCAGGATAAAGCGAGTTCCGGCCGCTGCCTGCAAACAACGTTGAGCCGCGGCCCGCACGGTGTCACGCGAACCCGCCAGTAACTCCGTGACCGTGTGGACATTGCCCACCAGGGTCGCCCGCCCGTCAATGGTCTCGACGGCGTGGCCCATGTCCACCTGATTGTCGATCTCGATGAGGTCGGCACCGGTTTCCGCATACCAGTTCAGGACACGGCTGCTGTCGCCGCAAATGTGCAACAGCGAAGCGCGAATCCCCTGCTGGCGCCAGGCCCGAAAGATCTTCTGCTGGTAGGGCCACGCGAACCGCCGGTAGGTCTGCGGCGAGATGACGTTGCACGATGCCAGCGAATCGCCGCACTGGATGATGTCGGCGCCGGCTTCCCAACAGGCGATCCCAAACCGGATCAGCGCCTGGGCGGCCAGTTCCAAGCCGTGATGCAGCGCCGCCTCGTGCCCGTCGCTCATCCCGGCTTCGACCATGCCGACTTCGAGCAGCCAGTTCTGCGTGCCGATCAGGTACGAAGCCAGCGCGAACGGTCCCGTGCCCGGACAGCGGATCGCCACGCGATCGCCGACAGCGCGACGCACGTCGCGAATCGCCTGGATCATCATCGGCATCCGCCCCTGCGTATGCGGATCGGGCACCTGCAGGCCAGCCACGTCGGCCAACTGTCCGACCGCCGACTGGTCGAGGGCCGGCAGTTCGTCGTCGCTGCGCGTCGTCTGGCAGCCGAAACCTTCGGCGATGTAGTAGTTGTCCGAGCCCACGGAGATCACGTCTTGGCCGACCAACTCATGCAAGCACAGTTGGGCGTGCACCAACGCCTCGGCACGCGTGTAGTAGTCGCGCAGCGGGACGCCGGCGGCGACTGCCGCCAGATCGTACATGAACGGCGCCGCCGGCACACAGTCAGCTGGCTCGCCTCGAATCGTTCGCCACACGCGTTCTCGGGAATTCAACGACATCACTCGCATCCGTCGAGGAGCCCGGAGGCATACTCACTCCCGCAATTCGGGAATTCAGCCGCCGCGACCAAGGAACAAATCTGATCGACCTCAAGTTACCCAGCGACAAGTAGGCGGGCAAGTTACCTGCGGGCCAATCTTAAGAACTCACCCTCCCGCGCGCGGGAGGGTCGGACCGAGGCGGAGACCTGCGACGATCGCCGAGGCGGCGGCCGAGGCGGCGGCCGGGGGCCTGTCAACCGTTGGCCGCGCGTGTACAATCGGCTCGTCGTCCGGTGGTCTGGACGCGGACGCGGCGCGAGCGGACGGCCTGCGCCGCGACTGGTGTGTCAATGATTGTTTTCCATCCCCAGGAGAGATCCCACGATGCGACAAGATTCACCGCTTGCCACCTCCCGCCGCGAGTTCCTGCAGTACACCGGCCGCACGGCCGCCGCTTCGGCACTGGTTGCGGGACTGGCAGTTCCCCGCGTGCATGCGGCCGAGGACAATACGATTCACGTGGCTTTGATCGGCTGCGGGGGCCGCGGCACCGGCGCGGCCAGCAACGCGCTGTCTGTCCCCAACGGGCCGACGAAACTGGTGGCGATGGCGGATGTGTTCGAGAACAAACTCAAGTCCAGCTACAACAATCTGCAGAAGTTCGGCGACCGTTTCGACGTGCCGGAGGAACGCAAGTTCCTGGGCTTTGACGCCTATCAAAAGGCGATGGATTGCCTGAAGCCGGGGGACGTCGCGATCTTCGCCACGCCGCCGGCCTTCCGCTGGGTCCACTTCACCTACGCCATCGCCAAGGGCCTGAACGTGTTCATGGAAAAGCCCGTGACGGTGGATGGCCCCACGACCCGCAAGATGATCGCCTTGGCCGAGCAGGCCGACCAGAAGAATCTCAAGGTCGGCGTCGGGCTGATGATCCGGCACTGCCGCGGCCGGCAGCAGTTGCTGCAACGGATCCAGGACGGCGAGATCGGCGATCTGATCGCCTTGCGTGCCTACCGCATGGGCTCCGGAGGCGGGATGACCAAGTCGAAGCCCGAGGGCATGAGCGAGGTCATGTACCAGATCCAGCGGTTTCACAGTTTCCTGTGGGCCAGCGGCGGCGTGTACAGCGACTACTACATCCACCAGGTCGACGAATGCTCGTGGATCAAAGGTGCCTGGCCGGTCAAGGCGCATGCCCTGGGCGGCCGCCATTACCGCGGCGAAAACGTCGACCAGAACCTGGACACCTACGGAGTCGAGTACACATATCCGGACGGAACGAAGCTGTTCTACGACGGCCGGCAGATGCCCAACTGTTACAACGAGTTCGCCAGCTATGCGCACGGCACCAAAGGCGCGGCGGTCATTTCGACGTCGGCCCATACGCCCGGCAAGGTCCGAACGTACAAAGGCCACAATATGCTGGACAACGAACTGCTGTGGGCCTTTCCGCAACCCGAGCCCAATCCGTACCAGATGGAATGGGACGACTTGATCGAGGCGATCCGGCAGGACAAGCCGTACAACGAGGCCAAGCGCGGCGCCGAAGCCAGCTTGGTCACCTCGATGGGCCGCATGGCGGCGCACGTCGGCCGGGTCGTCACCTACGACGAGATCCTGAACAGCGACCACGAATTCGCGCCGGACGCGGACAAGCTGACGGCGGAAGGGCCCGCCCCGGTGCAGTTGCAGGACGACGGCACCTATCCGTGTCCGATGCCGGGCGTCAAGTCGAAGCGAGAGTATTGATCGGCGGTCAACGCTGAAGGGGCGACCGCGCTCAAAGCACGCGTCGCCCCTGATTCCGGTCGTCGGATGGACTTCCGTCCGTGGGGACGAAGTGAATTCCGTCCCACGAGTCGCTCGCTCTCGTCTCTAGCGGGCCGCCAACTGACCGAGCACGCTCGACCCCTGCTGAGCCAGGACCGTCTGGACGTACTCCACATCGGCTTCGCTCAACCGGCGCAGATCGACGGTCGTCGTCTTGCCGCTGTCCTTCAGCAGCCGGACCTTGCCATCCAGGACCTCGACCAACTTGGCCGTGACCTGGAAGCTGCCGGTGTTGTCGACCCAGGTTCGCATCGACAGCTCGACCGTTTCCCGCTCCAACGAGCTGAACGGGTCCTTGGCCGGCTCGGCCTTGGGCTGCTCCTTGGGAGCCGCTTCCGGCTTCGCGGCCGGCGGGCCGAACAGGTCGTCCAGGCTCTCCTTGGCCGGGGCCGGAGCCGCAGCGGGAGCGGCTTCGGGAGCGGCCGGCATTTCCGGCTTCGCGGCCGGCGGGCCGAACAGGTCGTCCAGGCTCTCCTTGGCAGGAGCGGCGGCCGGGGCGGCTTCCGGAGCGGCCGGCATTTCCGGCTTCGCGGCTGGCGGGCCGAACAGGTCGTCCAGGCTCTCCTTGGCGGGAGCGGCGGCCGGAGCGGCTTCCGGAGCAGCAGGCATTTCCGGCTTCGCGGCCGGCGGGCCGAACAGGTCGTCCAAATTCTCCTTGGCCGGTTCTGCAGCCGGCTTCTCGGCCGGCGCGGGAGCGGCGGCTGGTTCGGCAGGCTTCGCCGCCTCGGCGGCCGGTTCCTTCGGCAGATCACCGAACAAGCTGTCCAGCGGATCCTTCTCGGCGGCCTCGGCCTTGGGGGCCTCGGCGGGCATCGCCGGCTCGGCGGCGGGCGCAGCTTCCGCGGGAGCGGGTTCCGGAGCGGGAGCCGGTTCCGCGGGCTTCGGTTCCGGGGCAGGGGCCGGTTCCGGAGCGGGAGCCGGTTCCGCGGGCTTCGGTTCCGGAGCAGGAGCCGGTTCCGCGGGCTTCGGTTCCGGAGCGGGAGCCGGTTCCGGAGCGGGAGCGGGTTCCGCCGGCTTCGGTTCCGGAGCGGGGGCCGGTTCCGGGGCGGGAGCGGGTTCCGCCGGCTTCGGTTCCGGAGCGGGGGCCGGTTCCGGGGCGGGAGCGGGTTCCGCCGGCTTCGGCTCCGGAGCGGGGGCCGGTTCCGGAGCGGGAGCGGGTTCCGCCGGCTTCGGTTCCGGAGCGGGGGCTACCGGCATTTCCGGTTCAGCTTTCGCCGGTGCCTCTTTCGGCGCGTCGACCTTCTTCGGCGCAGCTTCTGGAGCCTTAGGCTCTTCCTGCGCCGGAGCGACTTCCGGCTTGGCTGGCTCGGCAGGTGCCGGCGGCGGCGGCTCGTCCATCGGCTCGACGTCCGGAGCTACCCCTTTGTCGGCGGACTTGTCCGAAGCGTCGAGGCATACGTCATGGGCGCACGGTGCGGCTCGGCGGGCTCGCAACGAGCACAGCCATCGGCAGGCCATTGCCGAGTCGATCGACATCAGAACAACCACGGCCCAGACGAGGGCCACTTTGGCAATAGGGAACCACTTACGCATCTGCTGAGCCTCCCGAGATGGAATGTAAATGTGTGGTAAGTCGGCCTCGTATCGCAGGTCGCACGAATCGGCGCACGGCAGGTACTGGCGGCGCAGATCGCCGGCGGGGACAATCAATAATCTAACCTTCCTAGTTTGCCTATGCAACCATCCTGCGTAACCTATCAGGCAAAGTTGGCCCAAACATTAAGCCTTTCCGGACGGTTAGACTCGAAAAGGCTTGACACCATTCGGGATCTGCGCCGTACATCGAATGAGTGCGGGGCAGATTTCTGGGAAAGACGCCAGGGAAGATTGTCCCCGCAGGGCGATTCGGCGACAAATGGCTGTAAGCGGCGATAGCTACAGGGGGCCCGATGGATGGATGCGCAAAGCCTGTTCGAGATCCTGGTGCGCGAGCATGCCGATATGCTGACGGCTTACATCCACTCGGCGGTGGGACGCACGGCCCTGGCGGACGATGTTTTCCAGGAGACGCTGCTCACGGCCTGGAGGCGGCTGGATGTGTACGACAAGCAGCGTCCGTTTGGCCCGTGGCTGCGCGGGATTGCGGCTCGAGTGGTGCTGTCCTTGCGGCGTCAGGGGGCACGCGAGATCCCCTCGTGCGGCGAGGAGACGTTAGAATACCTGAGCGACCGCTTTGCGGACTTGGAACATCAGCCGG
>CAIYOB010000315.1 GCA_903927685.1 uncultured Planctomycetaceae bacterium | reverse complement strand
GCGTCGATTCGCTCGACTCGTACAGCAGAATCGCCGCCGACACTTTGCCCGGTGTCGGTCCGGGAGGTGTAGGGTTTGGCGTGGGTTCCGGTGTTGGTTTCGCCCCGATCACAGTGAGCACATGAGTCGCTGTCGCAGCTGCGGGTCCGCCGTTGGTGTTGGTGCCAGATACGATCAACACGAAGTGATACACGCCGGGCGTGCCAGTGCTAAAGACGCACTTGAGTCCGTTGTCGACTGGCAAGAACGACTTTTCAGAGTCGACCAGGAGCCAGAGATACCCGAGTCCGGACGACTGACTCGCATCGAGAATCACCAGTTCTCCGGGTGGTCCTTCCTTGGGTCCGGTGATCACGGCTTTTGGAAGCTCAGCCAGAGCCGTGGATGCGAGCAGCAGAATCGCGACTGCGACAAGCGACCTCATGTTGCACCTCAAAACAGAGCGATGATCTGGAGGATGACGGGCAACATTTCGACGATGAAACTCAGCAATGCCGCCCAGTCGAAACCGTCGAGTTCAGCGTCACCGTCGCCCATCAGGCCCGCCGCGCACGCCTGGTCGACGACAACGTCCTGAGCCTCACGCAGCTTGCCGGGCGACAGCGCATCGGCCGTCCTGATGCGGAACATCTCCCACGAGTTGATCCGGCCTTCGTCCCTGGCCTGTTGTGCCGCCGCGAGCAGTGCCCGCCTGAAACCCTTGCTTGCTGCTGCCATGATCAGTCCTTCGCTTTCTCGCGGGCCGCCCATCCACCCAGTCGAACACCGAGGTAAAGGGCCAGCCGCATCAGATACGGTTTGCCGGTCAAACGCATGACCAGCCTGAAAATCGAGTCGCAAAACTGTCGGTCGAGGTCGGTGTGTCGGTAGATCCAGTCGTGAATGACCGCCGCTTCCGCACACTCGTCGTGCGGGACGATCCACCACAACCATCGCGGGATCGACGCCAGGTCCGTCGTGAATCCCTGGAAAACGCGGATCTCCAACAGGAAGTCCCCGGTTCGTCGAACCCTCTCCACTTCGATCTGAAACGGTCCTGCCAGTCGCCAGATTCGTCTGCCGTCGCTGTGCTCATCCGTCGGTTCGAGCAGCAGTCGAGAAATCTCGACTCCCGATCGGCGACGATGTGGACGGTCGACAGCGTTCACTTCCGCTTCTCCCGGGTCGCGAATCCTTCCGCCACCATCACAGACCCGACGTCACGACCATCCACCCAGACACGCCCGAGCACTCTCCCCAGCGTCAACACGTCGGCCACGTTGCCGGCACGGTCGAGCGGGATCTCGAGCAAACCGTCTTTGCCAACTGCCAGCCGTTGCATGCGAGCAGCGGCTTCCCTGCCGCCCGGCTGGCTCAGTTCCGGACTCCACGAATCCAGCAGACGGACGTTGGCTTTGATTCGGATCTCGACACTGACGGTATCACCGTCATGAACTGAAACCACCCTGCAAGGTACGGTGATCGCCGGGCGAGGTGGATCGGCGCCAAGTGCGGCCAGCAGTCCGTAGAACACGGACAGCACGACCACGATCGCAACCATGTTGTGAATCTTCTCACCCATTCCGAACCTCACCGACATCACAGTGTTCGCACATCTGACTGCCGCAGTCGCAGCAGCG
>CAIYOB010000314.1 GCA_903927685.1 uncultured Planctomycetaceae bacterium | reverse complement strand
TGGTGTGAGGTGACGCGAGGCGGCACCGCCACCGTGCCCACGTCGGGATATTGTGGGCACCTGTCACCCAGTTTGGCTCCCATTCGGGTTCGTACCGATGCATCAAGCCGAGGCGTTCCCAAAAGTTAAATTTCAAGACCTGACCCCGGAATGCTGGACCCCGGAATGCTGCTCAGCGACCAGCGGCAGGGCGGGGTTGGCCAAGCGGTTGAGCAGAACCACGACGTGGCCGGACAGCGGCTGGTCGCGGAGCAGTTCGGGCAGCCGGACTCGAAATGCCTGCCACGTATCGCCGCCGGCTCGTCGCGCGGCCAGGGCTGCCAAGGCCACCCCATCGTCGCCGGCGATGTCGCCGCTCTCGCCGCCGATCGCTTTCCCCAAGGCCCCGCGATCGAGCTGGGCGGCGTTCGACAGCAAGCCGTTGGCGATCGCGGCCCAAGCGGCCGCGGAAGGCTGGCTGCTGGCGACGCGAGTCGCCAGCTCGACGGCTTTCGCTCGCAGTTCCTTGTCCTCCGGCGACGCCAATGCTCCATACAGCATCGGCAGGAGCTTCGCCAAGCCAGCGGGTTCTTTGTCCAGCGTCTCGACGATCCGCTCGATCGTCGGCCGGCACTTCTGGCTTGCGAACTCGGCCAGTTCCCGGAGTTCCGTGCACTCAGGCAGCGCCCGCGACGACTCGGTGACGGTCCACAGCGACTGGAGGACGAGCGTTTCGCCGCCTTTGCTCAATAACCGCTCGGTCTGGCCGCTGTGCCAGGCGATCTGCAGTTCGGTCAGGGCCTCCAGGTCAACGCGGCCCGCGGCGGCGGACGCCAGCATCTGCCAGCCGAATTCCCGGTGAGCGCCGGCCATCTGCCGCACCTGTCGAGCTGAGTCTTGCTGTTCGAAGACGGGCCGGTTCTGAGCCGCGCGTCGCGACGTGACGGCGCGCAGTTCCGCGAGACGCTTCGTTTCGGCCGTCGGCGCGGCGGCCAGTTCGTCGAACAGGGATTGAGCGGCCGCGTGCGTTGCTGCGTTGGCGATGACCAGCAGTTGCCCAGGGGCGAACCAGGTCGCGGTCGTCGCTCCGTCCAGCTTCAGCTCGCCGCGGACCGCGGTCAAGAACTCGGTGGCGGCTTTCTGAATTGACTCGACCTGCTGTGGCCCTTGGACCGCCTTGAGTTCGTCGCCCGCCGGCCAGGCGACCAGTGAGACGTCGTAGACCCAGGCGGATTCGCCGGCACTGCGGCGGTCGCTGCCGACGATGATTCCGTCCCCGGCGGGATGCCAGCCCAGCTTGGCCGGCTGCAGGATCCAATCCAGGGCTTGCGCGACGCGCGCCCCGCGCAAATCCAGATACGTGATCCGCGGTGCCTGCATGCCCGACAACGCCGCCACGTCGTCGACGCTGCCAGGGAGCAGCTGGATGGTCACGCCGGCCGCCGTGGCGACCGTCTGCAGAGACTCCGCAAGCGAGCGGTCGCGGAGCACGAGGTCCAGCCGTTTCGCCAATTCGGGTTTGTCCTTGGTCCAGGCGGTAACCTGCCGCGCGTGGACGGCTTCGAGTTCGCCCAGCGTCTGCTCGGCCAGCGGTCCGGCGTCGGGATGCTTGGGCAGTGCGGCCGAGGCCAGGAAATAAGCCCGCAACAAGGCCCCGCGAGCCGCCTCAAGTTCGCCTCGCCGCAGAGTCTCTTGTCCCGCCTTCTCGGCTTCCTGGGCGGCCTTGAACAACGCGTCCGCGTCCTGGGCTAGGTCGAGAGGAAGGGCTGCGTAGCCGAGCATTCCGCCGCCGAACTCGCTGCCCGATGCGTCTCGGTCCACGCGGGATTCCAGGGCGGGGCGCGCAGCCGACGCGCGGCTCAACTCAGCGAGTCTCTGCCGGAGCGCGCCACCACTGCGGGCTGGGCTGGGGGCCGCGGCAGCCAAGCCGCGACCGAGCGAGCGGCCCCCGGCGTCGGTGGCCCGGAACCAGCGGTTGTTGGCGGCGCCAGACTGCTGCAGCCCGAACCGGGTGACGGGGAGGGCGCCGCCTGCCGGCGCCAGCTGCTTGCCGAGGGCGATCGCACCTCGCGACGATTGCAGACGCAGGGCCTGCTCCTGCTTGGCGGGCGCTGCGACGGACAGATGCAACGGTTTAAGGTCCAACACCTCGTCGAGGTCCGCCAGTCCCTCGGACTCCTGCAATGTCTCACCGAAGAAGCCTTCCCAACGCGTCCCTTCGGGCAGCGGCACCGGCACCAGCATCCGTCGCGGCGGACGGGCCGCCGGCTGGATCTGCGCGGCCTGCTTGGCATCCACCGCCACAAAGCTTGTGTATTGGCTCATGAGCCGATAGTCCAAGGCCAGCGAAGTCACCTCTTCCTCGACGGCAGGCGAGCCTCCGTAGTAGGTCGCCTGCATCAAGCTTTCGATCTTCTGCCGCGCCCAGACTTTGGCCAGCACGTCGTGCGCCGGCTCCTGGGCGGGTAGCGAGACTTGCAGCGGCCAGCGGACGGGCTCGCCTTCGACGTTGCCGCTGATCGTCACCGGGCCGGACGTGCCGCCCGCATACCGCCCGTACACAATCACCGGGCGGCCGGCCCACAGTTCGGGCAGCTTCGCCGGGAAGGTCTCGACGACCTGGTGCGGCCCCCAGTCCAACTTGATTTGAGCCAACTGGGCACGTTGGATGCGAGTCATGATCTCCTGGGTGAGTGCGGCCGAGTCGTCTTGCAGGCCTAACTGCTTGCCCATCCCGCCGCCTTGCTTGACCACGCCGTCGATTAGGAACATGTTGGGCGAACTGCCGATGCCGATCGCCCAGAAGCGGATCCGGTCGCCGCAGTTCTTGCCCACGTGCGCGATGATCTCGGCTTCGTTGCCGATGTAGCCGTCGGTCAGCATGACCACAATCCGGATGCGTTCCTGGTCCAGCGGTTCGTCGATCGCCAGCTTGACCCCCGTCAGCATCTCCGTGCCGCCGCCACCTTGCAGGCTCTCGGTGAAGTTCAAGGCCCGCTGGATATTCTGCTCGGTCACGGGCACGGGCCGCTCGAACAGCTTGAACGACTGGCTGGCGAACGTGATCACCTGGACCGTGTCGATCGGCCGGCACAGCTTGAGCATATTCTGCATCGCCCCGATCACCTTGGCCGTCGGCTCGCCGGACATCGAGCCGGAGACGTCGACCAGGAACACGATCTCCCGCGGCGGGCTCTTCGTCAGCCGCTCGTCTTCCTGCGGTTGAATCATCAGCAGGAAGTAGCCCGCGCCCAACCGCTGGGCGTCGGGCGAATGCTGCCCCGTGTGCGCCAGCACTGCCATCTCCGGCTTCTTGCCCGTCACGTCGTAACGCAGCACAAAATCCTTGTTGGGCAGCGAGTCGGCCGGGTCCAAAGCGACGGTCGCCCGGCGCTCGCCGTCCCGCTGGATCGTCGCCCGGTGATTGGCCACCGCCAGATCCTGGACCGGCACGCCGGCGTCCAGCTTGACACGCAGCGTGATGTCGTGGCCGTTGCGGACGCCCGGCTTGAGCACCGGCGGGCTGATGCGCGAGGCATCGGGCACGCGAGTCGTGTCGGGTGTCGGCGGCGAGACCTGGCCCTGCAGCTCCGGAGGATTGGGCTGCGGAGCCGCGAGCGGCGCTCCGGGGTTGTACCGCGGGCCGACCACCATCGGGAACTGGAATTCGTAACTGCCCACGTCGTACCGCAGTACGTCGACGTACGAGATCTCGATATTGACTTCCTGCCCCGGACCGATGTTGCCCACCGACTGGGTGAAGATGTTCGGCCGCTCTTGCTCCAGCAGGGCTGCCGTTTGGCCGGCCAGCAGCGCCTGCTCGTAGATGCGGCGAGCTTCCTCGCGGCGTTGGATCACGCCGACGATCCGCCGCTCGGCAATCACCATCGTCATGTCGTCCACCGCCGCCTCGTGGGGCAGGGGAAAGACATACACGGCTTCGATCGTGTCACTGGTCGGATTGAGGAACGTCTGGGTGACCTTGACCCGGGCAATGAACCCGGCGATCTCCGCCTGGACGTCGGTGCGTTGCAGGGGGCATTCGACGACCGTCGCGTCCTCCTTGACGATCCGCAACGCCCCTTGCGTGACGTCGCGTTCCAGGGCCGCTTGTCGGTCTTCCGCGGACGGAGCGTCTGCGGCCAGGGCAGGGGCAGCTAGCAGGCCGAAGGGCAACAGGATCAGGATGGCAAGTGATTGGGGTCGGCAGCGGCGCATGTTCGTCTCCTCGCAGCAAGAAACCGGGCACGGATCTGGATCGGGTACCGTTCCTAATGCTAAAGACGAGACGGCAGGCGAGACGGTTCTTGGGGCAAGTGCCAGAAACCACGGTCACACACCGGCGATCATGGATCTGGTATCGCACGCTCCACCCGGTAGAATCTCGGTGTGGCCGCTCCACTGAGCCAGACTTGGGACGAAGGCGTGGGACCACCGCGACGCGGTCGCAAACGGACGCCTGCCGAAGATCTGAACATCGAGCGGGCCGCGGCATATCGCAGCGGGTATTTCGCTGGCTCAGCCGTTGGGATCGGCGGACTCGTGCGCCGGCCGACGCGTGCGCCGCTTCGGGTGCGGGGCGACCGGTGGCTAGTCGGCCAGTTTGACGATGCGGAAATCGTCAAAGCGGAACCAATGCTCGGCGTCCGGCGGGCCGTTGTAACATTGGATGCTGACCTGGTCCTCGCCGGGGGCGGGCAGCGGACCGCTCCCCGCCGTTTCGAACTCGCCCTTGGCGTCGGCCCGATACTGGGCCGTCCAACTGTCGGCCGTGACGATCAGACGCAGTTGAACCGTCTGGGCTGCCAGCGGTTTGCGGCCGGGAATGATGTACAGACCGCCGTCGATCAGTTCGTGCACCAGCTTGAACACCGGCTTGCCGTCGTGATACCAGGTGATGCCGGCCTGCTCGTACTGCTGCGTCGGCGGGGCGAGGTTGGTGACGGTGACTTCGATCGCAAACTTGCCGGTGCGGCGGTCGGGAGCCTGGCGGACCAGGGCGTTCTTGACGGTGTCAGCCACGCCCGGTTGGACACGGATTTCCAGGGCCTCGTCCTGCAGTCGCCACGCGGCGGGGTCCTCGCGCAACCAGCTCCAGCCCGCGCCCGGTTTCCCGTCAAAACGGTCCTCGAAGACCGGCGCCGAGTCGGCCGCCCACGCCGTCCCGCTCGCGAGGCATAACGCGCAGCAGACTCGCAGCATTCGCTTCATGAGATGGGTCCTGGTTCGAGAGTCCAGATCGCGGGCGCCTCGCGCCCCAGCCGGGTTTAACGCGGCAGGCTCAGGTGCCGAACTCAGGGCGGCGGCGGCCCAGTTGCGATTGGAGCCGCTGGACGATGCTGCTGTGCATCTGGCTGACGCGGCTCTCGCTCAGGTCCAGCGTGGCCCCGATTTCCTTCATCGTCAGCTCTTCGTAGTAGTACAGGATGATAATCAGCCGTTCGTTGCGATTCAGGCCCTTGGTGACCAGCCGCATCAGGTCGGCCTTCTGGATCCGCCGGGTGGGGTCCTCGCCTTTCTTGTCCTCCAGGATATCGATCTCGCGGACATCCTTATAACTGTCGGTTTCGTACCACTTCTTGTTCAAACTGATCAGGTTGACGGCGCTGGCCTCGAGCATCATTTTTTCCAGCTCGGGCAAGGGCAGATTCATGTGCTGGGCGAGTTCCTGCTCGGTCGGGTGCCGGCCCAGGCTGGTCTCCAGCTGTTTGGTGGCTTCCTGCAGTTTGCTGGCCTTGGAGCGGACCAGCCGCGGGACCCAGTCCATGGTCCGCAATTCGTCCAGCATGGCGCCGCGGATGCGGGGCACGCAATACGTCTCGAACTTGACGCCGCGCGTCAGGTCGAACGAGTCGATGGCATCCATCAGGCCGAACACCCCGGCGGAAATCAAGTCGTCCAACTCGACGCCGTCCGGCAAGCGGGCCCAGATCCGTTCGCCGTTGTACTTGACCAGGGGCAGGTATTCCTCGACCAGGCGGTTGCGCAGGGCAGTGCTGTTCGGATCCGCCTTGTAGGCTTTCCAGACTTCCAGAATGTCCTGGCGGGCAGGTTCGCTCCTGACCGGGGTGGACGATTGACCAGACTGTCGAACCGGCGCCACGGCTATCGCCATACCATCCTCCATGATTCGTACGCCCGCCAGGGATTCACGCCGTCGGCGTGAGCCCTTCGTCGGCTCGCATCCCGCGAGCAGCGGCTCAGATCGTAAGATTCTACAAAGTTGTTGACAGCTCCGTCAAAGTCGCTTTAAGTGTCGCAGTTTAACCCCTGCGTAGACAGCGACGGACTAGATATCTATCGGCGAGAAACGGGGTTGAGGTTGAGCCAAACCGGCGGAATTGAACGCCTCGTTCACCAGTCCGCTGCACGGACGGGCAACGGTCACCGCGCGGTGCCTGGCGGCGATCAGCTGGGCGGCGATCGCGTCCAGAGCGACTCCCGCGGGGCACTCGCTGTCGCGCATGGCCCAGACCAGCCCCGGCGCACGGACGGCCGCCCAGGCCGGCTCGTCGGGAACGCCGCCCAACAGACCCAGCGTCCGTTCCAGGAACCGTTCACTCGCCGCGCAGACCCGCTGGTGGACGTCCCGGGCGGTGCCGGACTGGAGGGTCCGGTTGACCACCAGCCGCAGCACGGCCGGGGACGGGGTTTCCGCCAGGCGTTTGAGCATCGCGTAGGCTTCCAGGACGGCTTGCGCGTCGGACGTCGTAACCAGCACGACTTCGTCCGCCGCCCGCCAGAAGCGGCGCAGCACTTCGTGCCCGGCGCTGCCCGCATCCAGGGCGATCAAGTCGGCATGCCGGCCCAATCGCTTCAGCTGCCGCAACAGCCGTTGCTGGGCGACCTCGCCCCAATCCGCCGGCTGGCTCGGCGCGGTCGCCCCGGCCACCACCTGGACGCCGCCAGGCCCCGGCTGCAAAACCTCGTGGATATCGCGGCGGGCCGCCAACACGTCGGCGATTCCCGCCTCGCCGGTCAATCCGCACAGCGAGGCGATCGCAGGCCGATACAAGTCGGCGTCCACGAGCACCACGCGGCAGCCCTGTCCCGACAAGGCGACCGCCAGGTGGACGGTCAGCGTCGTGACGCCGACGCCGCCGTGCGCTCCGCACATGACCAGCAGGGGCGGAGACGGACTGCCATCCGCCAGCGGCTCGCGCATCGAGCGCAAGACCAGTTTTCTCAGTTCTGTCGCTTGATCCAACATGTGTGACCTTTATGGTCTGTCGAGTCCAATCCCAGCATGCTCCGCGCCAGCTTCCGGCCCTCGGCCACCTCGATGTCATCCGGCACGTTTTGCCCGGAGGTCAGGTAGCTGATGGGCAGCCGCGTGTGCCGCAGCAACGGCAGCAAGCCGCCCAACGCGGCCGCTTCGTCCAGTTTCGTCAGCAGTAAAGCCGTGGCTCCGAGGGCCGCGAATTGGGCGGCCGTGCGGCGGAGGCAGAGTCCGCCGGAGACACAGCTCAAGACCAGATGCACTTCGTCGGCCCGGCACTCGCCGAGCACCGACTTGAGTTCCTGGATCTTCAATTCGTCGCGCGGACTGCGGCCGGCAGTGTCGACCAGGATCAACTCCAGGCCCGACAGCCGGTCGAGCGCCGCGCGCAGTTCGCGCGGGGTGCCGACGACTTCCATCGGCAGATCGATGATGTCCGCATAGGTGCGGAGCTGTTCCACGGCGGCAATCCGGTACGTGTCGACGGTGATCAGTCCCACGCGACATTGCTCGCGCAAGCGGTAATTCGCCGCCAGCTTGGCGACCGTCGTGGTCTTGCCGACCCCCGTGGGCCCGACAACGGCCACCACCCGGCGCTCGCCCCGCCGCACCGCGATCGGTCCGGCGACGCGAATCTCGTCTTCCAGCACGCGGGCCAGACGCGCCTTGAGCACCAGCGGGTCGGCCACGTCGCCCGGCCGGGCTGCCTGCCAGACTCGGTCGATCAGTTCCCGGGCCAGGTCTTCCTGAATCTCGGCGTCGACCAGGTCGGTGAACAGTTGGAAGGCTGCCTCGGGAAGGTGCCGGACCGGCGGGCGGGTCTGGAGACGCGACAGCTCCTCGACCAGCGACGGGGGCTCCGCCGAGTCGGCCCGCGCCGCCGCGCGAAAGCGGTCCCGAAAATCGGGCTCCAGCGGCGGCGGCTCCAACACCATGTCCGCTCGACTGCCTCCGGCCGGCAGGGCCGCCGTCGCTGGCGGACTGGCTGTGGTCTGCTGGCCGGCGGACGGCAACCGGCACGGGGCCTGGACGTCCGCGGATGCCAGAACCTCGACCTGGCGGGCGCCGGGCAGCCAGCCGAGCACGCCGCTACGAACTTCCCGGGCCTGCAGCAAGGTCGCCTCGGGGCCCAGCGTGCGACGGATCAGCTGCAACGCTTCCTGCATCGAGCGAGCGCGAAAGGTTTTCACTTCCATGCGGCGGTCTCCCGTCAAGCGGCGATCGTAATCGACTCACGCACCGTGCGGACGGACTCGACAATCGTGTCCGGGGTGATCTCGTCGTAGCTCAGGACCACCAGCGCCGGCAGGCGCCCGGCCGTCACCTGCTTGAGGCCGGCACGCACGTCCGGACTGACGAGCAGCACCGGCGGATTCCCCGTTCGCTGCAAATGGTCCAGTTCCCGCTCGATGCGGTCGCACAAATGCCGGACGGCCGGCGCCGGCAAGCGGACCAGCAGTCCGCGTTCCCCGTGCTGGAGGCCCGCCTGGATGCGGTCTTCCCAAGCCGGATCGAGGACCAGCACCCGCAACCGCCGCTGGGCATCGCGGTACCGCGACGAGAGCGTGCGGGCCAGCCGGCGGCGCACCAACTCCGTCAGCTGGATCGGATCGCGGCTGTGGGCCGCGTGATCGCCTAGGGCTTCCAGAATCAGTTCCAGGGGACGAATCGGCACGTCCTCGCGCAGCAGCCGCTGCAGGACCTGCTGGACTTCGCCCAGTTTCAGCACGCCGGGGATGAGTTCGTCGATCACCGCCGGCGACGTCTTGCGCAGTTCGTCGATCAAGTGCTTGACCAGATCGCGGGTCAGCAGATCGGCGGCATGCTCGCGGACGACCTGGCTGAGATGCCGGACGATCGCCGCCGTCGGCTCGAGGATCGTGGCCTTCGTCTGCTGCGCTTGTTCCAACTGGTCGGGGTCGATCCAGACGCCGTTCCCGCCGCCCGCCGGCTCGCCGGCCAAGCCGGATTCAGTACCGTCGCAGCTCACGGCCAGTAGCTTGTCCGGCTGGACACAGCCCTCGGCGACCGGGTTTCCCGCAACCTTGATCCGATAGGTGCGACGTTCCAACCGCAGGTTGTCCCGGATGCGGACCTTGGGCAGGACGACACCCAACTCGGCGGCCAGCCGCCGGCGGACTTCGGTGATCTGGTCCAGCAGGTCGCCGCCGCGCTTGGGATCGACCAAGCGGATCAGGCCGACGCCGATCTCCAGCTCCAGCGGGTCCACGGCCAGATAGTCCTCGATCCGTTTCTCGACCGCCTTCTGCGGCCCGTCCACCGTGGCCGGTTCGGCCTTTTCGGGAGCCTGCTGACCTGCCTCCGCGCGGCTCAATACGAACGCCAGTCCGGCGCACCCGGCTCCGATCGTCAGCAAGGGCAACGCCGGCAGCTGGGTGAACACGAGCAAGCCGAGGAATCCGGCGGCGACCGCCAGAACCTGGGGACGCGAGAACATCTGCTGCAGGAATTCCTGCGGCAGATCGACACTCTGCGAACTGCGGGTGACCAGCAAGCCGGCGGCGACCGAAATCAGCAGGGCGGGGACTTGAGCAACCAGGCCGTCGCCAATGGTCAACTTGGTAAACACTCCCGCAGCTTCCGCCAGCGGCATGCCGCCTTGAACCACGCCCACGAACAGGCCGCCCACGATGTTGATGGCCGTGATCACCAGTCCGGCGACGGCATCGCCGCGGACGAACTTGCTGGCTCCGTCCATCGCGCCGTAGAAGTCGGCGTGCTGCAGGATCTCCTGCCGCCGCCGCTGGGCCTCGCGATTGTCGATCAGGCCCGCGTTCAGGTCGGCATCAATGGCCATCTGCCGCCCGGGCATGCCGTCCAGGGTAAACCGCGCGGCGACTTCACTGATCCGGCCGGCGCCTTTGGTGATGACCACGAACTGGATGACCACGATGATCGAAAAGATCACCAGCCCGACGACCGTGTGATTGCCCGCGACAAATTCGCCGAATGCCCGAATCACCTTTCCCGCCGCATCCAGTTGAGCGGTCGGGGCCGCGGTCAGGATCAACCGCGTCGAGGCGACATTCAGCACCAGGCGGCTCAACGTGGTCACCAACAGCAGGGAGGGAAAGATACTGAACTCCAGCGGCGTTTTGACCGCCAGCGTGGTCAGCAGAATGATCACGGCCAAGGCGATATTCGCGGCCAGCAGCAAATCCATCAGACTGGCCGGAACCGGCACGATCAACACCAGCAGACTGGTGATGATGCCGACCGGGAGAATCAGGTTTTGCCAACGAGCCAAATGCGACATGCTGGGATGACAACCGCCGCCCGCAGCGCGGGTCCGCGTCCGCTGGTCAACGAGAAAATAGACGAGACACTCCAGACAAGCCCTACGACAGGTACCGCTGCCACAACGGTCGGCGGAGATTATCTAAACCGCCTGTTAATGTCCAGGTCGGTTGGTGGAGCGTGAAGAGGAACGTGGCGAGGGGTTCGCAGCGGGACGCAAGTTTTTAGCTTTTCTTGCCGAACTCAACGTCCAGGGCCGCCTGGCGCTATGTACCAATCCGCCGCAGTTGCAGCGAAATGCCAGATCAAGAAACGAGCAAAGCGAGCTTTCGGGACCGGTGTAAACCGGAACCGATCACTCGCCTCGCTCGCTCTGCGGATCCATGTGAGTGGTCGAAAGATGACGCCTTCTTCTCTGTCTCGGCCCCCTCTTTCACTCAGCAGTCGAGCTGTAACCTCAAATCGACATTCGGCTTAGGTCCGGTTCCGACGGATTCTGCACCGGCTGTCGAGCCTGGCACTTGCCTCGTTCTCTGTGCCAGCCCCTGAAGCTCTCCATGCCAAGTTTCCACCATGCGAACGAAAAAACAGAATGCAACTTCTGTGCCGTAAATGACGCTGAGGCGAGTTGCTTGGTTCACGCGGTTGGAGAATGGGCAAAAGAGGGAAATATTTGCACGTGAACGGCAGGAATAGGTATACTTGAAGGCCGGGAAGCCGAAAAAAACTGCAACGGGATATGGATATGTACCGTCCTCGGCCGCCTTGGTATGCTCCGTGCGCCGGTTCCTTTCCTCTGTGACTCCAACGATGCACCTTGCCATGTCTTGCCAACGCACTGCTCTACTACTTGTCGCTGTGCTCGCGATCGCGATTCCCCCAAAATCGGCTTGGTCGCAGACGGTGAGGAAATTGGCTCCGGGGGTCTTAACGGTCATCCCGCCGGAGCCTCACGAGGACGAAACGTACCAGGGGCCGCTGACCTTGGGCAACGTCACCAAGCTTGACTGGACTCCCAACTTTGCGCCCAAGTCGGAGACGATTCAGGCCAAGGCGTCCAACGTCACTATCCGGCACAATGTGTGGAATCTTGAGTTCGCGTTCAAGCCGGTGCGGATGGTCCACATCGATATCCCGCAGCCTTCCGGAAAAATGCAGCGAAAGCTGATTTGGTATCTGGTCTACCGTGTCCGCAATCTGGGCGGACACTTGAATCCGGTGCCCGCTGCCGACAAGACATACAAGCCGGAACTGGTCGACCAGGTACTGAACGCAGGGGCCGCCCAACCGAGCGATACGATCCGGTTCTTTCCGCACTTTGTGTTGGAGAGCACGGAGGTTGGCAAGGCATATTTGGATCGAATTATCCCTGCTGCAATCCCCGTGATCCAGCTTCGCGAGATGCGAGGGGCGAAACTTCACAATTCCGTGGAGATTTCCCAGGTTTCGATCCCCGTTGTCCCGCGTGACGGTGGGCCGGGCGTGTGGGGTGTGGTGACCTGGGAGGATGTGGACCCGCGTGTCGACTTTTTCTCGATCTTCGTCCAGGGCGTAACCAACGCCTATCGCTTGGGGCCGTCGGCAACCGGCGGAATTGCCCAGCAGTTGAAGACGATCCAACTGAACTTCTGGCGGCCCGGAGACACGGAAAACGAACACGAGGGCGAAATCCGCTACGGCGTGCCGGCTGTCACCGATCCCGCCGAGCAGGCCGCCATTTGCGCTCGCTACAATATCCCACGACGGGTTGATTATCTTTGGACTTATCGCTAGATTACTGAATTCCAACCAAGGAATCCAAGTACGTGGCTCTAGCGAGATAGGTGCGTAATGGCTCACAAGAAAGGTCAAGGATCCACCCGTAACGGCCGTGATTCCAATGCCCAGCGACGTGGGGTAAAGAGGTTTGGCGGTCAGGCGGTACGTTCGGGTAACATCCTGGTGCGGCAAGTCGGTACGAAATTCCAGCCGGGCCGCGGCGTCAGCATGGGTACGGACTATACGCTGTTCGCGGTCATTGACGGCGTTGTCCAATTCGATCGCGGCGGGCGGCGTGTCAACGTCGTCCCCAGCAATTGACGAGCCTCCCGGCTGTGCACGATCATCCGAGGACGCCTGAGCGGGCGTCCTTTTTTCATGGATTGAGTTCGGCATGTTTGTGGATCGCGTCGAAATCGAAGTCCAGGCCGGCGACGGCGGCTCCGGCTGCATGAGCTTTCGTCGGGAGAAATACGTCCCGCTTGGCGGACCGGACGGCGGCGATGGCGGCCACGGCGGCAACGTGATCGTGATCGCCCGCGAAGGAGTCGACAGCCTGTCGGCCTTGGCGCATCGCAAGTTCTGGCGGGCGGACAAGGGCGGCCGGGGCCAAGGCGCCAACCGGCACGGGCGAAATGGGCAGGACACGACGATCCTCGTCCCGCCGGGCACGGTGGTGATCGACGCCGAGAATCTGTTCGTGCTGAAGGACTTGACTCAGCCTGAGGAGCAGTTCGTCGCCGCCCGCGGCGGCAAGGGCGGGTGGGGAAATACTCGTTTCAAATCGTCGACGCATCAAGCGCCCCGCGAGTACAACGACGGCGAGCGTGGCGAGCGCCGGCGGCTGATTTTCGAACTCAAGGTCATCGCGGACGTGGGGCTGATCGGCAAACCCAACGCCGGCAAGAGCACGCTGCTCAGCCGCTTGTCCAAAGCGCGGCCGGAGATCGCCGATTATCCGTTCACCACCAAGCATCCCAATCTGGGCCGCGTCCAGGTCGATGCAGACCGCTCGTTCGTCATGGCGGACATTCCGGGGCTGATCGAAGGCGCCCATGCCGGCGTCGGACTGGGGCTGGAGTTCCTGCGGCACGTCGAGCGTGCCGGGCTCCTCGTCCACTTGATCGAACCGGCGCCGCTGGACGGCACCGACCCGCTGGAGAACCACCGGGCCATCCGCAACGAGCTGCGGCAATACAACGAGCAGTTGTGCCAGCGTCCCGAGATCGTCGTGGTCACGAAGTGCGAGTTGCCCGGCGCCGCCGAAGCCCGGCAGCGTCTGCTCGACGAGCTGCAGCGGGACGTGTTGCTGGTCTCGGCCGTCACCGGCCAGGGACTGAACCAGCTCACCCAGGCCATCGCCCGCGAACTGGCCGGCGGCGGGGAAGATTGAACCGCTGCCGACAGCAGGCGCGTCGCCTCCAGCCGGCGGAGAAGACTGACGGGTTCCCGCGAGAGCCTGCCGCGGGCTGGGGCACGCGTTCCAATGCACGCGGCTCATGGTCCGGGCAGGCTGCGGGCTACGCGGAAGCCCACGGCGCGGTTGGGGGACGAGGGGGAGTTGCCGATGCGGGTCGCCGAACGGCACTGTTCGGGCCCGAACAGCCACGTCCCGCCCCGGCACACGCGGATCACACCCGCGGCGTCCGCCACCGCGGGATCACCCTGCGTCGCATGCGCCTCGCCGTACTTCTGAAACGGATCCTGGCACCACTCGAACGCGTTGCCGTGCATGTCGAACAGCCCCCAGCCATTGGGCAACAACTGGCCGACCGGTTGGCTCTGCTCGCGGCTGTTCTCGAGATACCAGGCGTAGCGTCCCAGCAACTGTTGCGCCTCGCCGAAACTGTAGCGGGTGCACGTGCCGGCGCGGCAGGCACATTCCCACTCGGCTTCTGTCGGCAGCCGGTAGCCGAGCTTCTGGCACCAGTTCGGCGCCAGCCTCATCGGCTGGCCGGACTCTCCCCCGGGCTCGGCCACGTAGCACCATTGATCCGCGGGGATCCCCGCCTGCTCGCTCAGCCAGTTGCAGTACGCCGTCGCCTGGTGCCACGTCACACCCAGGATTGGGCACGCGGGGTCCGGGCAGTGACGCAACAGTTCGTCGCCGATATCCGCCTGGAACCGGCGGTACTGGGCGACGGTGACCTCCTTGCTGGCGATCGCAAAGCTGTGCTCAATCTCGCAGGCATGCAGGGTCTCGATGGGGGTCCGGTCCTGTTCCCCGAGCGGCGATCCCATCAGAAACCTCGGGGGACTCTGCACGACCACCAGGGTGTGGCCTTGGCCGTCCAGGCACCAGCGGCGGTCGCCCGGGCTCTTGTCGGCGGCCAGTTCCGCGTCGATCTTCCGCAGGTCCTCGGCCCGCCCCCAGCGCCGCAACAGCCACTCGGTGGCGGCGTGGACTCCCGGGTCGGGATCGTGGCGGTAGAGGTCGCTCAGGGCGTCGACCAAGCGGGCCGCATCCGGCATCGGCGGAATCACGTTTTCCGCTTGTCCGCTTTCGCCCGGATCCGCAGGGAACTCGCCCAGACTCAAGATCAGGGCCTGACGGACCGCGGCGTTCTTTTCGGCGACCAGTTGCTGCGCCAACAGCTCGGCAGCTACGCCCAGCGGGCCCATCCGATGCGTCAGCCAGGTTCCCAGACGCGGATCCATTTGCTCCCGCAGCAGGCGCCAGACGGGGGCGGACAGGTTCATCTGCAGCAGCGCCGTGGCGGCATTGGCCTGACGCTGGGCGAGTTCCTCTCGGTCCGCGCCAGGCGTCCGGGGACGCTGCCAGACCATGGCCCACGAGCCGGACGCGGGGAAGTTGTCGATCGCGATCGCGACCGGTCGATAGCCTTGAGCCGCCAGCGGGCCGGCGTCGTCCACAGGCGAGCCGACACCGGTCACGGTCCGGGACTCGATCGTCGCCTCCTCACGCCACACGGCCGCATACCGTCCGGAAGGCTCCAACCGCTCCAGGATCGCGCGGAAGCGAGCGTCTGCGTGGCAACCTGCCAGGCGGGGCGTGGTGCGCAGCTGCTTGACGTTCTTGTAGCCGCGGTCCACCGCCGACCCGAGCAGGTCCAGCGCCCGGGTGGCAAGTGCCCGCGCTCGGTCGCCGTCCGTTTTCTCGAACGCCTCGCCCGCCAGCGCGGCCGCACAGGCGGCTTCGACCAGGTCCTCGGCTTTCTCTCCAGCCAGCTTGGCGGCGACGTCCAATTGCTGGACGCACGCGTCGCCGTCGCCGAGCCAGGCGGCCGTGACCGCCTGGACGTACGCTTGCATCAGCGGTGAAGTCTGCTGCGCCAAGTACTGGGCCAGCGCGGTCCGAGCCTCTTCGGCCTTGCCCAGGCGAGCCAAGGCCCAGGCCCGGTACTGGTAAACCGCGGGGCTGACCGCGTTCTTGGCGATCACGAAATCCAAGTCCGCCAACGCGGCTTCCCATTGCCCCAGTTGGTACCGGGCCTGCGCCCGCCAGGTCCGGTTCTGCGGCGCGTCCAAAACGTCGGCCGGCTGGGCGTCGAATTGAGCCAGTTGCTGGCGGACGGCGTCCAGCGGCTGGGGCAGCCTGTCGGCCGGCGCTACTGCGATGTCCCCTTGCGGCAGGTCGACGCGAGTCATCGCGGCGCAAGCGGGGGCCAACTCGGACGCCGCCGGCCGATTCGACCAGATCCCGGCATAACGCCGCTGGCCGTTGCCGTCCGTCCAGACGCAGATCGTGGTCTGGGCGGCCCAGCCCTGCCTGGCGAGCATCGCCTGGCGGTCGCGCAATTCCTGCTCGCTGACATCGACGACCAGGCGGCGTTGTTCCCCCGGCTCGGCCACTTCCGACCACAACAGCGTGAACACGGGGGCGGCGGTGGGATCGGCCGACGGGAGGACCGCCAAGTCGATCGGCGCGAGTCCGTTTCGTTCGGCCGAGGCGTCGGCCGCGGGCAGCTGGTCGCGGGGCAGGTCCGCCTGCAATTCCCAGCGTCTGCCGTCGCGGGCCCAGATGGCGGCGATCAGGACCTCCGGCGACGTCGGCGGGCCGGGCTCCTCACGCGGAACGTGAGGTTTGCGGTGGGGCCGCACGCGTACCGGACGATAGCCGCCCGCATCCAGGCTCTCCGCCACGCGCTGGAACTCGTCCCGGGGCAAGCTCGCACAGAACCCGAACCGGTCCGCGAGCATCCCCTGCGCCGCCTCGACGGCCGTGCGGACGGCGGCGGACGGTTCGTCCCAGGTCGGGGCGGCCGGCGGGTCGTTCCAAGGCGGTGCGTCCGCGGGCTTCAATACGGCCAGCAGTTGTTCGCTGGCCGCTTGCTGGTGGCCGCGCAGGACGGGGAAGAGAATCGCAAACGCCGGCGCATCGGCCGCGACCACCAAGTCGGTGAGCGACTTGGGGTCGTCCTTCAGGTACGCGGCCAGCAGCGTCGTTGCCAGGCGGCGCTCCTGGTCGCCGTGTGCCGAGTCGCGAAAGATCTCCTGCAGGGGCGCCACGAGTCGGTCGGAGACGGGCTGCAGCCGTTCCTGCCACTGCTCCGCCAGCACTGCGGGGACGGCGACCAGCTGGGCTGCGACCTCGTGGGTGACGTCCGGCCAGCGCGGGCTCTGCGGATCGAGCAACGCCAGGGCGGCTGCCGCGCGGAGGCGTTGCTGGGAGGGATCGCTTTCGCGCCCTTCAAGCACGCCCCACAACCGCGCGGCAATGCGCTGCCGGTGCCTGGCCAGCGCGGTGCAGATTACGGGAATCCGCCGCGGTTCGGTCCGCAGCAACTCGCCGTACAGGTATTCGACCTGGCCGTCGCTCTTCTCTGCCAGGGCCACGGACAGGTTGAACTTCTCCACCGAGTCGTCCTCCGCCCGGGCGAGCCGTTCCGCCAGTCGCGGTTCCGCCCAGCTGGCGTACTCGCTTAACTCCGTGAGGATGTCGGCGACTTTCTCCGGATCGGCTTTGGCGAGGGCGTTGATCAGGTCCTCGGCGCGGCGCTCGACCACGTTCTGCCGCACGTCGACCGCCGCGATGCCGGCAAAGGCGAGCGTCAGCAGAACGAGCGCGGCGCGCACCAGGTGCACGCGTCGGGCGGTCTGGAGCATCGTCCGTTGGGCGTCCGTCCAGTCTGTGGCGGGCAGCAACAGCCGGATTCTCAGATACTCCCACACGCTGGGCAGCCGCCGGTTCTCCCGCTTTTCGCTCCACAGGGCCGTGCGTTCGGCCAACAGCAGTTCGGCCCGGCCGCGGCGCGTTTTGCGTTGCTCGCGGGTCAGCCACTCCCGCAACGAAGGGGCCAGGTAGTCGTGAGTCAACTGGTAGTACTTGTTGTCCGGCGCCTCGCCCGCGTCGGCGTCCTCCTCGCCGGTCTGGTCCGGCACGGTGGGCGTGATCAGCCGCAGTTCCTTGTCCAGAATCCCCAGCAGCAGATGAAAGTCCGCGGGCCGGCTCTCGTAGCCCGAAACCGCCAGCAGGCGCGCGTAGGGCTTCATGCGGCCCTTGATCTCCGTGCCGTGTTCGGGCAGCAAGTCCTGCAAGACCGAGCGGGCCGCGCGTTGGTGCTGGCGATGACTCGGCGGTGCGGTCTTAGCCGTGAACGCTTCGTCCAGGAACGTGGCGCCGATCCCTTCGGCGCCGCCCACCTCGCGCAGACTGGCCGGCGTCCACGGCCGGCTTTTCATCATGTCCGCAAAGACGGCCAGCCGCACGCAGACGACCTTGCCCTCCTGGGCCAGCGCCCGGACCGCCAGTTCCAGGAATTTGGTCTGTTCCGGCGTCAGGCTGCCCGACGCCGGATCCAGTTTGCCATACGCCCGGCCGAAGGCGGCCAGTACCTTGCGGGCGTGATCCTGGTCGAACAGATCGACCACCGCCTCGTTCTGGCCTTGAATCAGGGGGATCTCCAAGGCTTCCATGAAGCGGGTCAGGGACATCCAGAAATCGGCCCGCACCAGCACCAGGCACTGGACGTTGGCCCCGTCGCACTGCCGCAGCGCGCGGACCAGTTGGCTGCCGGCATAATTCGGGCAGGCGTGCAGCCACTGTTCGAACTGGTC
Organism: uncultured Planctomycetaceae bacterium; assembly: GCA_903927685.1. The sequence continues at coordinate 2,451 of CAIYOB010000314.1, read as the reverse complement.
CAGCACGACCAGCACCTTGCGGCCACGCCAGCCACCGGTCGCGCGCAGCTGGGCAAAGACCTCCGGCAGCTGGGCATCGTCGCGCAGTTCCAGGCCCCGCTTGCGGAACGCCTTGAGCAAGCGGACTTCCGTATCGGCCGCCGTGGCCTCGACGTACAGCGGCAGCACATCCTCGGACAGCCGCGGCAACAACCCGGCCTTCAACAGCGAGGACTTGCCGCAGCCGGACGGGCCGTACATGACCCCGACCGAGAACGTGGCCTCGGGATCGAGTTCCTCGATCTGCGACTTCCAGAAGCGAATCGTGCCCGGCAACCCGTCGCGGTCGTGAGGCCCGGGCAGCAGTTCCAGGAAGAAATCCGCATCGCCGGCGTCGAAGCTCCGCAGCCCCTTGGGGATGATCCGGACCGGCTCCGCGGCGTCCCCGGCCGCGCCGCTTTCGTCCGCCCGCGCGCCGGTCGGCCGCTGGCCGCGCAGCCAGTGCCGCAAGTCGGCGATCAGATCGAACGCGGTCTCGTAACGGTCCGTCTTCCGCTTAGCCAGGCAGACCATGCAAATCCGCGAGAGTTCGCGATCCACGCCGGCGTTGATCTCCCGCAGCGGGCGCGGGTCGCGATGTTCGATCTCGTCCAGCAATTCAAGCTCGCCGCCCAGAAACGGGCGTTGACCCGCCAACAGTTCGTACAGGATGACCCCGAGACTCCAGAGGTCGCTGCGGCCGTCCAGCCGATGCGCCTCGCCCCGCACCTGCTCGGGCGACATGTACGCGGGCGTACCCGGCCGCAGTCCGCGGTGCTGCAACTGGACGCTGACATGCAGCGCCAAGCCGAAATCGGCCACGTGCGGATGCCCTTGGTGATCGACCAGGATGTTCTCGGGCTTCAAGTCCCGGTGGAAGAACCCCTGCCGATGCGCATAGCCCACGGCATCCGCGATCTCGATCATCAACTCGGCCGCCTGGTACGGGGAAAACGGCCGCGCCTTGGCGAGTCGCTTCAGGTCCATGCCTTCGACGTACTGTTGAACGATGTACGTCCAGCCGCCCTCGTGTTGCACGTCGTAGACCCGGACCAGCCCGGGATGGTCCAGTTTCGCGGCGGTCTTGGCCTCCCGGACAAACTCGCGCACTTCCGCGTCGCTGGCAAACTTGTCCGCCCGCGGCGCCTTGATCGCCACATGCCGGTCCAGTTCCGGGTCATGGGCCAAGTAGACCACGCCGAAGCCCCCGCGGCCCAGCTTGCGCAGGATCGCATAACGCCCGATGCGCTCCGGGATCTCCTCGAGATCGACCATTGCCGCCGGGGACGACCGGGCCGACTGAGCCGACTGGACAGCTGCGGCCGACTGGACAACTGGAACCGATTGGACCGCTGGCGCCGACTGGACAGCCGGCGGGACGGACAAGGAGGCAAAGGTCGGGCCGTTCGCCGGCGTGTCACGAATGTCACGCAGGGGACCGCAATCCCGCGTCGACGCTTCCGACGGATCTCGCCGGCGCTCGTCGAAGGCCGCCCAAGCCGAGTCGACGAGCGCCACATCGCGCGGGAATCGCGTCCGGTATTCGTCCACCGCGGGGTGCTGGCCGACGACAGTGCGCAACGACCATTCGATCGCCAGCAGTTCCCGCAGCAGGTGTTCGCGGTCGACTTCGGCCGCCTGCTGGAGATACTCTTCGATCCGGGGCTGCTCCCCCGCCCGCCACTGGCGCTGAAAGGTGTGGCCGGCCTGCGCAGCCCGCGCGACGCCCGACATCAAGCTCGAATCAGGGGACTGCGGATCGGAAGAAGGCATGGCACGCTCTCCGTTTCCCCGGCCCGGGCCTCGACCCTGCCGGCGCGGATCTTCCGGACGCCAAGCGGGATTTCCGCGACATTGGCCCCGGAACCCCTCGCATTGTACTGGCGGAAACGAACATTGCAACGCGCCGGCTTGCCGCGTATGTCGGCTTGCCGCATACCTCGATGCTGCGGGGAAGCCTCGGCCGCACGGCGCCGTTCATTCGTTGGTAGACTCAGGCCGAGCCGCTGCGCGACGCACGCGGAGCACCTTCTTGTCCGATCCCGCTGTCGCCGTCGTGTACGTCAAGTCGTCAAGATAGATGCGGACAAAGCTGCCGCCGATATGGGTCGTAAACAACCCGAACCGGTCCAGCACGGCGCCCTTGGCCTTGTCGCCGGGTTTCAAGGGAAGGGTGACAGTCTCGTTTCCCAGCGTCGCGTGAATTGCACCCTGACCGCCGGAAGCGTCGGGATCGTAGGCGAGCTTCCACAAGAACACCTGTTGCGGAACGAGCAACGGCCCCTCGCGGCTATCGACGCTGATCCTGGGCGGGTGCTCGCGCCCGCTGCGGCGCTCGATCGGGCCCGCTCGACTGGTTGCGTAGGCCGGGGCAAAATAGTAGCCGATGCGGGTTGGCCCCCCGATCCGCACGCCGACGAAATCGCAGATCGG
>CAIYOB010000313.1 GCA_903927685.1 uncultured Planctomycetaceae bacterium | reverse complement strand
CGCGACGACCGGTACGCCGAACGATTGGCGCCGGGCACCAAGTTCGCCGACGTGATCGGCGAAATCGACCCGGCCAAGCTGGCCGGCGGCGAGAGCATGTCCACCGAGCAAGCGCTGCATTTCGGCCTGATCCCGCGGATGCACCGCGGGCTGTTCGCCGTCAACGAATTGCCGGAACTCGACGAACTGGTCCAGGTCGGCCTGTTCAATATCCTCGAAGAACGCGACGTGCAGATCCGCGGCTACCCGATCCGGTTCGACCTGGACATCATGCTGCTGTTCTCCGCCAATCCATCGACCTTCAACCGCAGCGGCAAGGTGATTCCGCAGCTCAAGGACCGCATCGGCTCGGTGATCCACACGCACTACCCGCGGTCGCGCGAGCAAGGCATCGAGATCATGCAGCAGGAAGCCGGACTCGATCTGGGCGGCGAATACCCGGTGGTCGTACCGTACTTCATGCGCGAGATTGTCGAGGAAATCACTGTCCAGGCCCGCAAGTCGAAATTCGTGGACCAGCAGTCGGGAATCAGCGCTAGGTTCAGCATCGCTAATTACCGCACGCTGATCGCCAGTGCCCGGCAGCGCGGCGTGCTGTTGGGCGAACGGCCGGCCGTGGCACGAATCAGCGACCTCGGGCGGATCTACTCGTCGTCGCTGGGAAAGCTGGAGTTGGATCTGATGGGCAGTCATCAGATGACCGAGCGGCAGGTACTGGATTCCGTGACGGCGGAAGCGATTCGCGTCGTGTTCGAGGAGTACGTCGACAAGCACGGATTAGGGGAAGTTTCGGAGATTTTCAACAAGGGCGTCAAGATCGAGGTTGGCGACCTGCTGCCCTCTGCCCAGTACGCCGCTCGCTTGCAACGCGTTCCGCCCGTTTGGGATAAGGCGTTCGAGGTCAACGCGTCGGCGGACCCAGCCATGCGGGCCGCGTGCGTCGAGTTCGTACTGGCCGGCCTGTATTCAATGGACCTGGTCTCGCGGTCCCAGCAGCATGGGCGTATAACATACGAAGTGCAGTAGATGTCAGAGGCTTGAGACCGAACGTATGAAAACGCTCATTCGCAACGCTTCCGTCGTCCTGCCCGAGGGCACGCAGCCGACGTCCGTCTTGATCGACGGCGACAAGATCGCTGCCATCGATCCGGCGATCCATAGCACCGCCGATGCGGTGGTCGATGCCCGGGGCCTGCACTTGCTGCCCGGCGTGATCGACGACCAGGTGCATTTCCGCGAGCCCGGCCTGACCCACAAGGAAGACCTGCGGCACGCCAGCCGAGCCTGCGCCAAGGGCGGCGTCACGACCTTTCTGGAAATGCCGAACACAAACCCGAACACGACGAGCCAGGAGCGGCTGAACGAAAAGTTGGCCCTGGCCGCCGAGCGCAGCCTGGTCAATTTCGGCTTCTACATCGGCGCGACACCCGACAACCTGGACGAGCTGAAACGCGCCCGACGGACGCCCGGGATCAAAATTTTCATCGGCTCGAGCACCGGCAATCTGCTGGTCGACGACCAGGACTCACTGGAACGGATCTTCGGTGAAACGAGCCTGCCGATCTGCGCCCATTGCGAGGACGAGGCGATCGTGCGGGCCAACCAGCGGCGCTATGCCGAATCGCACGCGGTCGCCGATCACTCGCGGATCCGCGATCACGAAGCCGCGGTGGTCTCGACGTGCCGGGCGCTGGATCTGGCCTACCGGCACCGACACCGGTTCCACGTCTTGCACGTCTCGACGGGAGCCGAGGCGGACCTGGTGACCGATCATCGCGGGCTGGTCACCGCCGAGGTCTGTCCGCATCACCTGTTCTTCAGTGTCGACGACT
>CAIYOB010000312.1 GCA_903927685.1 uncultured Planctomycetaceae bacterium | reverse complement strand
CGTGTTCAGCGCGAGCAACCTGCGTGAGGCGACGATTTTCGGGTTGGGGATCATGCCGTACATCTCGGCATCGATCATTTTTCAGCTGTTGGGAAGCGTTTGGAAGCCGATCGAGGATCTGCGAAAAGAGGGCGAGACCGGGCGCAAGAAGATCAACGAATATACGCGTTACCTGACCGTCGCGCTGTGTCTGCTGCAAAGCTGGATGTACGTGCGGTGGTACTTGATGGGGCAATCGGCCGGTGGTTCGAGTTTGATTGATCCGTCGTTCATGACGCGCGGCGAGCTGGGGCTGGGTTGGCAGTTGACATCGGTCATGACAATGACCTGTGGGACGATTTTCCTGATGTGGCTCGGCGAGCAGATCGACGAGTTCGGCATCGGAAACGGTATCAGTCTGTTGATCATGGCGGGTATTTTGGCTCGTATGCCGGGTGCCTTGGGCGATTTGGTCAAGAACGCCGAGCTGCAGTTGGTTGGCGTGATGGCTGGACGGATCGGGGTCGAGCACTTGGTCATTTTGTGTGTGTTGTTTGTCAGTGTCGTGGCGGGAGTTGTATTCATCACGTTGGGTCAACGGCGGATTCCCACGCAAAGTGCGAAGCATGTTCGGGGCCGCCGGACTTACGGTGGGACGCGCCAGTACTTGCCGTTGCGGATTAATCAAGCCGGTGTGATGCCGATCATTTTTGCGAGCAGCTTGCTGATGCTGCCTGCAATGTTGTTCGCATTCCTTGGCAACATTTTTTCGGGGGCAGCTTCTCAGTTGAACCAGATCGGGGACATGTTCAACCGAGGCACCTCGTTCATGTACAACTTGATGTACGTCGCCTTTATTTACTTTTTCTGCTACTTCTGGACTGCCATCACCTTTAACCCGAAGGAGATGGCGGAGAACCTTAAGGACTACGGGACCTTTATTCCCGGATATCGGCCAGGGAGACGGACGGCCGATTACCTGGAGAAGGTCATGGTTCGCATCACTTATGTTGGTGCTGGATTTTTGGCTGTGGTGGCAATTGTGCCGACGATCGTGTCCGGTTCTCTCGGGGTCAGCTTCGCGATTGCCAGCTTTTACGGCGGCACCGGACTGTTGATCGCCGTGAGTGTAGCGTTTGACTTGGTGCAGAAGATCGACAGTCACCTGGTGATGCGGAATTATCGGGGCTTGCTGGAAGGTTGAGATTTCGGTTGGCCCCTTGATGGGAACACCACTTAGGAATTAGACTTGCCGCTTTGCGGTCGATTGTCGGAGAGCTGTGATGAAGGTTAGATCGAGCGTTCGGAAGATTTGCGAGCACTGCAAGGTTGTGCGCCGTCGCGGTAAGGTCTTTGTGATCTGCACGAATCCTCGGCACAAGCAGCGTCAGGGCTAATTAGGAGCGTATTGATGCCACGTTTACTGGGTGTGGATATTCCGAACGACAAGCCGACTGCGGTGTCGTTGACCTATTTGTATGGTGTCGGTAACAAGACGGCTCGCGAGTTGTGCCATAATGCGGGCGTCGACCCGCAGCGCAAGGCTCGGGAATTGGCCGACGACGAGTTGAGTCGGCTGGCGGTTCTGCTGGAGCGGGACTATACGGTCGAGGGGCCGTTGCGGCGGCAATTGGCGCAGAATGTCAACCGTCTGCGGGACATCAAGTGTTATCGAGGGATCCGGCATCGCTTGGGATTGCCGGTTCGCGGCCAGCGGACCCGGACGAACGCCCGCACGAGGAAGGGCCCGAAGAAGACCGTCGCGGGGAAGAAGGGCGTGAAGGATCTGCACTAGTCAGAGCTAACCCGTGCGTAGCCACTGGCGTGGCGCGAGCGGGTCGGTTGAGGTGGCATTCAAAGGAGCATTTGGGTGGCGGTAAAGACCAAGAAGAAAAAGATTCGGCGCAACGTGACGGTGGGCGTCGCCTTTGTACAGGCGACGTTCAACAACACGACCGTGACGATCACGGACACCAAGGGCGACACTTTGTGTTGGGCCAGCGCCGGTACTTGCGGGTTCAAGGGAAGTCGCAAGAGCACTCCTTTTGCCGGCCAGTGTGCTGGGCAGCAGGCGGCCGAAAAGGCCATGAAATTCGGGGTCAAGGAAGTGGATGTGCGTGTGAAAGGTCCCGGATCCGGCCGCGAAAGCGCTATCACGGCGTTACAGAGTGCAGGTCTGACGGTCAAGTCGATCGAGGATTGCACTCCGATCCCGCACAATGGGTGCCGTCCCCGCAAGAAGCGTCGCGTTTAGAACGCTGGTGCGCGGCGCCGGGTTGGCTGGGGGGCAGCAAGCGGGGTAGCGCGGCTCATAGGTGTAAGGAGTGATCGATGCATATTCGTTGGCGTGGACTCGAATTGCCCAGTGTGGTGACGTGCGAAACGGCCACCCTGAGTTCGACCTACGGCAAGTTCGTGGCCGAGCCGTTTGAGCGCGGGTTTGGCGTGACCATCGGGAACAGCTTGCGGCGGATTATGCTGTCAAGCTTGACCGGTAGCGCCGTCACGCAGATCAAGATCCGTGGTGCGCAGCACGAGTTCAGCACGATTCCCGGCGTCCTGGAAGACGTGACGGATGTGGTGCTGAACGTCAAGTCGCTGGTTATCAAGAATCACAGCGAGTCGACCAAGGTCGTGACGGTCGAGAAGAACGAAGCAGGAGTGGTCAGCGGGGCGGATGTCCGGTGCGATGCGGACGTCGAGGTGATCAATCGCAACCACGTCCTGGCGACGCTGACTGACAACGTCCCGTTCATGATGGAGATGGTGGTCGAAAACGGGCGCGGCTATGTGCCGTCGGGTGAACATAGCGCGACGGACCACGAAATCGGGATTATTCCGATTGATGCCGTCTACAGCCCGGTCACGCGCGTCCGGTACGAGATCGAGGAGACGCGGGTTGGTCAGAAGACGAACTATGACAAGTTGACGTTGGAGGTGACGACGAACGGTTCCATCAGTCCGGAGATGGCGATGGTCGAGGCGGCCAAGATTCTCCGCAAGCACCTCAATCCGTTTGTGCAGTACACGCAGCTGGGAACACGGATCAACACCCCGGCCAAGTCCGGCATGCTGGGTCTGGACGGTCTGCTGGATGCCAAGTTGGGCATGGGTTTGGCGGAATTGAAATTATCCGTTCGGGCGATGAACTGCCTGGAGTCGGAGAATATCAGCACGGTTCGCGATCTGGTTCAGCGGAACGAGGACCAGCTGCTGGAAGTTCGTAATTTTGGTGAGACAACGCTGGCCGAAGTGAAAGAGAAGCTGCGGCAGCTGGGATTACATTTGGGGATGCGGCTGCCGGCGCCGGCCCCGGCATTTCGCTAGAAGCGCATTCATCGACGCCGACAGAGTACGGGATCATGAGACACCGAAAACGTGGACGACATCTGGGCCGGACTTCCAGCCATCGCAAGGCGCTGCTTAAGAACCTTGCCAGCAGCCTGTTCTTGACGGAACGGGATGTGGATCCGGACATCGAAGAGAACGCGCCGAAGGTCAAAGGGCGGATCATCACGACGCTGCAGAAGGCGCGCGAGGTCCAGCCGTTGGTCGAGAAGTGCATCACCATCGCGCGCCGGTCGCTCGATTCGCAGGCAGCGGCCCGGCAATACGCCACCAGCGCCGAGCGGAATACGGAAGAGTGGAAGCGTTGGCGTACGAGCCCGCAATGGCAGGCCTGGGCCCAGGCCATGGGGCCGGTCGTTGCGGCCCGGCGGCGGGTGGTCCAGTTGATCGGCGACAAGCAGGCCGTTCGCGTACTGTTCGACGATATCGCTCCGCGGTACGAGCAGCGAGACGGCGGGTATACGCGGATTCTGCGGCTCGCCCAGCCCCGGCTTGGCGACGCCGGAACTCGGGCGGTGCTCGAGTTGGTCGGCAGTCACGAGCGTGTCCGTGTCGTTAGCCAGAAGCCCGAGTTCGAGGTCGCGGAAGGTAGCGAAGCTGCCCCAGACGCAACCGCGTCGGCGCCTGCCTGAGGTCATGGGTGGCAAATAACGCTCCTTCAACGCCGACGGTTGAGTGGCTGGGGTCGAGTGCAGCGAGCCCCCAGTAGCGGTCGCTGCGGTCGCCACCTGGGCGACTGCTGGCCGTCACAGGCTGCGACCGCAATTCTTTTGGCCTGACAAGGCCCGCTGGTCCGTGCCGATCTGGCAGGTATAGCGCGGGCTTTCTGGCGCGCCTATCCATCCAACATGGGCGGTACGCGCCGTTCGCGCGGATGTCCGTCGGCGTCCGGTTCTTTCTCAAGCTTGAGACGTTTTGAAAATTCCGCCGTGCGCCTTGAGATTACTGCAACACGACCGGGTGCCTCGGTGTTCGTTTCTGGTCGGTGCCATTTTTTCTTCCTGCCGCAAACTATTGTGATCTATGGAGTTGCAACGCGTCGACCGATATCGCGGCTAATCTCGATGGCCAACGGCACTGCAAGTGCTAACTCTCGGTAGTCATCAGACAGAATCTGACCTGCTGCGATCCGTCATCGAAACGCCGAAAAGGAGTTGGCCATGTTGCAGTTGAATGTGCACCGCGCTCACCAGGGACTGAAGATGGACTTGCTGCCCTGGGCAGACCCCTACATCATGCAGCTGTTTCAAGAGGCCGAGCTGGTCGGTGAATCCGCCGCCGCGGTCCCGGCACCTGCGCCCGTCTGCCGCCGTTACCCCGAAGTCTCCTCGGCGGCGTCGGTGGACGACGAAACGCGGAGCATCAGCTCCATTCGTCGCTCACCGCTTCCTCGCAGGCGAAGAACTGAAACTGAACGCTTGCTGGTTCGCTGCTAAGGGAAGTCAGCTTAATCTCCAACCCGACGCCAAACGGCTCGACCACCGAGGCGCGGAGGCGGGCCGGGGGCCCATCAACTTGCTCGACGCTAAAGTGTGGTGCCTGTCGCAGAGGGGGGCAGAAGGCCAGGTGAACGTCGTGCTGACGCTCTCCGGGCGCAAACGAACAACGCACCACACCGGAGATGCTATCCCCTCGCAGCGAGTCGCGGGCACGCGTGATGCGCTGCCATTCGTCCCCGGCGAGTAGTTCATCTCGCTCGTCGCCGTCCAGGTCGGCAGGATCTCCATCCCCGGCCTCGATCGGGCGCCGCGAGGCAGTGATGGCATCCGAATGGTCCACCGTGGTACCATCCGGCGTATCTCCCGGCGGCGAATCCTGCTCCGCGCCACGGAGCCGAAAACGCGCGGCGCGGCGGCCGAATAAGGCGACCGCCCAAGCGGCTTCCGACGCCAGCAGCATGCCCCAGAACGACGCCAGAGCGATCGCGGAAGTGCCAGGCACCGACAGCGCCACGCCGACCGTCAGCACGCCGGCGCTCGTCAACAGGGCCACCGCATGGTTCCTCCGCGTCGCGAGATGTCGTCCTCGTCGACCGTCGCTCCACCCCCAGTGAATGGCTGCTGAGCCGAGGATCAGGAGCAGCGCCGTCGCGAGCAGTTCCAACCCGCCCAGCGGGCGCGCCAACGCACCCGTGCCCCGCCGCAGCAGCAGCCAGCCGGCGATTGCCAGCAACAGCCCCAAGCCCCAGACGCGGAGCTGTCGAGGCAGCCGTGGAGCATCTCGCGCGGGCTGCGGCGCGGGAAGATCGGCCGCTCGGTCAACGCCGCATGGCGGCACGTTGTCTACCGAGTGGTTTATTGCAAGAATTTGTCGCCAAGCACCTTTCACAATTCGCTCCAGGCGGTAGAATACCCGCCGACAATACGTTTCGCACCTCTAGCTCAATTGGATAGAGCATCGGTCTACGGAACCGAAGGTTACAGGTTCGAGTCCTGTGAGGTGCGCTCGCTTCTCTTTACGCCAAACTTCTAGGCCTGCCGACCTGCAAAAGCTAGTGGTCTTGTCGGATTTTCGGCTTTTGGCAGCGACGTTGCAAGGCTTGGTCGCCGGATTTCCGGGACTTTCCCCCCGCGCCGCTGACGTCCACCACGACTCACTTCCCAATGACGTCCTGCAGCGGGAAGCGTTGATCGCCTGCGCGGATGGCGGCCAGGATGCCAGAGGCGGGCGCGACGAGGATGACCGTTCTGCCCAGCCGTTCGCCTCCTCGGGACAACGTGCCGACCACGCGCCCGGTCGCCTTGCTGATCAGCGGCGATCCACTCTGGGACTGCAGGGGAAAGAGCGTCTCGAACTCGACACCGAAGTAGCCCACGTCGCGTTCCACGACACGGCCTTCCCGCCATTCGTAGCCCTGCGGTTCGCGATCGGCCTTGTTCGGCAGCACAACCCGTTCACTTAGTTCGGGCATGGGGCGCGGATCCAGTTCGAGGACGGGGCGGCCTGTTACCGGCTGGTCGGGAACGAGGATGATGTAGTCCGAGCGAAGATCGATTGTCCCTTCAACCTGGCCAGCGTGTCCAGGGCGTCCAAGACTGTGGGTGAACCGCACGATGGGGCGGTCATCGCGGACGTCGCACCAGCTGGCACTAAAGAGTCGGGGCCCCTCGATGTCGAGAAAGTGCGAGCTGGAAACGCCGACGACTTGGCGATCGGCTGTCGCGACCAGGAATCCGGTGCCCTGCAAGGTCTCCGAGTTGTCGGCCCACAGGAACTGCGGCTGGTATACCAGGACGCCGCTGGGTATCTCGATGGGATTCGGGGGAACTGGAACTGCGGCCCTGGGCTCGATCACCGTGGCGGCCGGCGTTGGTGGAACGTCGTGAGGTGTTGCCGAAGCCGCTGGCGGAACGAACGCCTCCGCTGGTACGCGTGTTTCGGTGGCGGGGGCATTTGACGGTTCCGCGGTCTTGAGTCGCGAACCGATGAGGATGGCGGCGAAGACCAGAACGCACAGCCCGAGAGCGCCGCCGCCAGCCCACCACAACCACGGCGGGATTTCGTCGACTGCGGCAGACGCTGGGGACGACGTCCGTGCTGCACGAAGACCACCGGAGGGGCCAGGGCGTCGCTCCACGACGGGCGAGTTCCGAGTGGTGGGCTGGTCGAGGTCACGCGTCAGCATCTGCGGCACGTTCAAGGTCGCTCCGCAGTTGCTGCACGGAAGTTGCTTGCCTGACAGATGGCTCGCGGCGGCATAGCGTTGGCGGCAATTCGGACACTGCACGATGAGCGCCATCGACCCATTTCTCCTGCGTTTGACTTCGAGATTGAGGGCAGCGACGACGGGTGCCTTTGGCAACCATCCCGAATTCAGCGCATCCTATACCGCGACGATCCGCGTCTGCCAAGAGCCGTGAAAAGTCCCGGCCCTGAATGCAATCTATTCGCGGATGAAAATGTCTATTACCGTGAGCATGGGGGACGAAGATTGCCCTCAGGGATCGCCTTCGGATTGATCCTATCGTCTTATGCCTACGGCGTATAGGGCTGCGACGCGGAGTTGGCACAGGGGAGGCCCGGCCAGCGACAGGCTCTGTCGCGTTTTCATGAAGTTACGCCGATTTTCGCCAACTTCAACCTGTCGGCCTTTCCTCCAACCCGAATTCAGCTAAGATGTTAGGCTCGTGATTTTGTCACGCCATCGTGTGGGACGACCGCGTGCCCCCCAGGACTTGTCACGTTCGACCGTAGGGTTGGCTTCCGGGGCAAGCCGGTTTCCCTGCCGATCCTTTCCTACCTTTGACCATTTCTGCGACTATGGACCTTGCGACGCTACGGAACATTGGCATTTCGGCACACATCGATTCAGGCAAGACGACGCTCAGCGAGCGGATCTTGTTCTACACCGGCCGCATTCATCGGATGGAGGAAGTCGGCGGCGGCGGTTCCGGCGCCACCATGGACCACATGGACTTGGAGCGGGAACGCGGGATCACGATTACCAGCGCCGCGACGAGCGTCGAGTGGAAGGGGTTCGCGATCAACTTGATCGACACGCCGGGGCACGTCGACTTTACCGTCGAGGTCGAACGCAGTTTGCGCGTGCTGGACGGGGCCGTGCTGGTGTTGTGCGCCGTCGGCGGCGTGCAGAGCCAGACGATTACGGTCGACCGGCAGATGAACCGCTATCACGTTCCCCGGCTGGCGTTCATCAACAAGATGGACCGCGCCGGGGCCGATCCGTTTCGCGTGGTTCGCGATCTGAAGGAAAAGCTGGGCGATGACGCCCTGCTGATGCAGTTGCCGCTGGGCTCCGGCGACCGGTTCCAAGGGCTGATCGACCTGATCACGATGAAGGCCCTGTACTTTGATGGTGAGGACGGCGAAGAGATTCGCGAAGAGCCGATCCCGGAGTCCGAGGTCGAGTTGGCCCGGGAGTGGCGCGAGAAGATGCTCGAAGGCTTGGCGATGTACAGCGACGAGTTGATGGAACGGCTGTTGGCCGAGGAGGAGATCCCGGCGGAGATAATCCACGCCGTCACGCGCACCGTGGTGCAGCAGCAGGATGTGACCCCGGTATTCCTGGGGTCGGCGTACAAGAACAAGGGCGTGCAACCGCTGTTGGACGCGGTCACCCGCTATCTGCCTTCGCCGTTGGAGCACGAGATCCGGGCCAAGTCCTGGGAAAACGATGCCGAGCCGGTGGTGCTGAAAGCCGATCCGACGAAGCCTTTCGTGGGCATGGCGTTCAAGATCGTGGACGATCCGTATGGCCAGCTGACGTTCATGCGCCTGTACCAAGGCCACATCGACAAGGGCGAAACCTACGTCAACCAGCGGACGGGACGCAAAGAGCGGTTCAGTCGGATCGTGCGGATGCATGCCGACGAACGCGAGGAGATCTCCGAGGCCCAGGCCGGCGATATCGTGGCGGTCATGGGCATCGACTGTGCCAGCGGCGACACGTACGCCGCGGAAGCCAAGTTCTGTACGCTGGAGAGCATGTTTGTGCCCGAACCGGTGATCAAGATCGCGGTCAGTCCGGAGAGTCGCGGCGACGCCGACAAGCTGGGCAAGGCGCTGGCCCGGTTCCGCAAAGAGGATCCCACGTTCCGCGTGTCGACCGACCAGGAGACCAATGAAATCCTGGTCGAGGGCATGGGCGAGTTGCACCTGGACATTTACATGGAGCGGATCCGCCGCGAGTACAAGGTCAATGTGCTGGTCGGGGCGCCCAAGGTCAGCTACCGCGAGGCGCCGGTCCAAGCTGTGGCGTTCGACTACAAGCACAAGAAGCAAACGGGCGGCTCGGGGCAGTACGCCCATATCGTCGGCCGCTTTGAGCCGCTGCCGGAGGGCGAGGCGGAGTCGTTTGTGTTCGAAGAGGAAGTGGTCGGCGGCCGCGTGCCCAAACAGTACATCCCGTCGATTCAGAAGGGCTTCGAGGATTGCCTGCAAAAGGGCCCGGTTGCCGGCTATCCGGTAATCGGCTTGAAAGCCGTGCTGTCCGACGGCTCGTACCACGAAGTGGACAGCAGCGACCGGGCGTTTCAGACCTGTGCCCAAGGCTGTTTTCGCGAGACGTTTCTGAAGACTCGGCCCGTGCTGCTGGAACCGATCATGAAGATGGACATCGAAGCTCCGGAGCAGTTCCAGGGCTCGGTGACGGGCGACATTGTCAGCCGTCGCGGCATCATCATGACGACCAACAACCGGGACGGCTTGGCCCTGCTGTCCGTCGAAGTTCCCCTGGCCGAGACCTTTGGCTATGCCACCGACTTGCGGAGCATGACCCAAGGCCAGGGGACGTTTACGATGGAACTGCTGTGCTATCGCCGCGTCCCGGCGGCGATCCAGGAAGACATCATCAAGAAGAAGAAAGAAGCGGGGCGTTAGAAGCGGCGCCTACAGGCTCCAGCCGTTGTGCATGGGCCGCTTCAGCATCGCGTTGGCCTGGGGGTTGTCGGCAAACCGCTCCTGTTGAGGATCCCACTTCAGTTTCTGCCTCAGCCGGCCGGCAATATCGGCGATCAGCCCGAGGCTGGAGGCTTGGTGCGCGGCGTCAACGTCGGACACCGGGTCCTTGCGGCTGCGGACGCAAGCCAGGAAATTGTCCTGGTGGTGGTCCGAGTCGGTCAGCGGCGCCTGGTCCGGCTTCAACTGGACCTTCAGCAGCGACTCCGGCTCGGCCCAGATGCCCGCGCGGTCGATGTGCACCCAGCCCTCGTCCCCGACGAACCGCGTGCCCGTCTTCAGTTGGGAATCGTCCTTGTAGATCAGCTTCAGCCCGCTGGCATAGGTGAATACGGAACCCCAGGTGTCCGAGTTGTCCGTAAAGCCTTCCGAGCGGTAGACCGCCTGGCACTCGACCTCGAACGGTTCCGTCCCCAGTTGCGGGCAGCCCCAGTTGGCGATGTCCAGGTGATGCACGCCCCAGTTGGTGATGAAGCCGGCGCAATAGTCGCTGATCAGGTACCAGTCCGGCCAGGCCACGCGGCCCGGATTGTACGGCTTCGTCGCCGCCGGTCCACGCCACATTTCCCAATCGAACCCCTCCGGTACGGGCTGCGGCTCGAGCGTGCCTTTGTAGCTGGGGCGGTACTCGCTGCACGGCGACGCGACTTCGACCGTGTGGATCTTGCCCAGATACCCGTGGCGAACCAGCTCGCAGGCCTGCTGGAACTTGCCCTGCGAACGCTGCCAAGTCCCCGTCTGGAAGACCCGTTTGGCCGTTCGGACGGCGTCGCGGATCTGCCGCCCCTCGTCAACACACACGCCCAGGGGCTTTTCGCAGTACATGTCCTTTCCGGCCCTGGCCGCTGCGGTGGCGATCAAGGCGTGCCAATGGTCCTGCGGCGCGATCATCACGGCATCGATGTCCTGCCGGGCCAGCAATTCGCGATAGTCGCGGTAGACCCGGCAGTCCTGGTTGCCATAGGTCTCGTCGACAATGGCCTTGGCTCGCTGCCGGCGATCCTCGTACGTGTCGCACACGGCCACGACGCGGCATCCCGGCAGGTTCACAAACACCTTCATGTTCCCTGTGCCCATACCCCCGACGCCGATACAGCCGATGGTGATCGTGTCGCTGGGCGCCGGCGAGTCGGCGGCTGGGGCCGAGGAGATCACGGGCCAGGCCAGGCCTGCGGCGCCAGCCGCAGCCACGTGTCCGAGAAACCGCCGACGATTCCAAGTCTGGGTCTTCATAGGATGGCTCTCCGTGGGGTGGTCGTCTCGGTGGAGACGCGAGGATGGGGCGATTCATGGATCGCGAGTATCGAAGCCGGACGCAATTCGTAACGCAATCCCTGCCGACACCCGCGGCCGCAGGAAGATCCATCGTAGCCGATCGCAGGCCCGTGTCGAGCGATCGCGGTCAAAATGCGCGGCGGAAACAACCCCGCCGTCACGCCTCCGCTTCGCCCTGCAGCGTCGCGACCAGATTACGGCGTCCTCCCTCGTCGCGATGCTCGCACAGGTAGATGCCCTGCCAGGTGCCAAGGGCCAGCCGCCCGGACTGAACGGGGATTACGAGGGACACGCCGAACAGCGAGGATTTGACATGCGCCGGCATGTCGTCCGGCCCCTCCAGCGAGTGCTGATACGGAAACGATTCGGGAGCCAGGGCACTGCTCACCGCTTCCAGGTCGTCCCGGACCTCCGGCGAAGCGTTTTCGTTGATCGTCAGCGAGGCGGACGTGTGCTGCAGAAAAAGATGCAGCAGGCCGAGCCGAAGGCCCGCAATCTCCGGCAGGTTTCTCTGGATTACCCCGGTGATTAAGTGAAATCCCCGCGAAAACGCAGGCAACGTGATGACCCGTTGAAACCAAGCCACTGTCAAGCCCTGCAGAGCCGAAATATTTTTATTTTGTTAAAATGGGAAGGTTGACATCCGATTTCTCAAGGCAATAATAAGACGTTTTGATTGCCAGGAGCGTCTACCTACCCTTGCTCGCGAAAGTTGAGTATAGCCCTTTCCCGGAGTGTTCCGAAGAGCCAGCGACGTTTTTCCTCGGCGATTTTTCCACGCGAATTGTAACGGCGCAGCCGTATTGAGCGTCACGACGCGGAAATCAAGATCGTGGTCGACGTTCGTCAACGCCGAACTGAAGCTGACAGGCTGAGTCGAACGTCCTACCAGCAAGCAGACAGCCACTTTTTAATCCCGGTACCGGAGGTAACAGACTGCGATGAAGAATGTGCGGAACGTGTTCGAAGCGATTCTGAAGTATGGGCACGACGAGGACTTCATGCCGCTGGAGTCGGACGAATTTCAGCCTACGGATGCACCGGCTGGTTCGCCAGAGAAGATTGAAATTCTGCGCAGCAGGGTCGAATTGGGTTTGCCGCTGTGGCACGAGCGGGATCGGGTCGACTACACCGGGCTGACCGGAGCGGTGCGACCGCGCGAGTGAGAAGCCGTCCGCAACGGGACATACAGGGGGCGCCCGCAAGGGACGCCCCTTTTTTGTGCGCGGATCGTCCGGACAGCGGGCGTTTGCCAGGCGTCTGGCAGGAGGGGGATTTGGGTACAAAGACGTTCGACAAGTGGATGATCTACGGTGCCAACGGCTACACCGGTCGCCGAATTGCGCGCCAAGCGGTTTCCAACGGGCTGCAACCGGTGCTGGCGGGTCGGGACGAAGGAAGGGTCCAATCGCTCGCTACCGAACTCGGTTGCGAGTCGCGAGTCTTCTCGCTGGCGGCTCCCACCGCAGTCGCCGAACACCTGCGTGGGGTGGCGGCGGTCCTGCACTGCGCCGGCCCATTCAGCGTCACTGCCCGGCCGATGCTGGAAGCGTGCCTGACTGCCGGCGTCCACTACCTGGACATCACCGGCGAGATCGATGTCATCGAGTTGGCGGCCCAGCATCACCAGCGCGCGGTCGCGGCCGGAATCTGTCTGATGCCGGCCGTCGGCATGGATGTTGTACCCAGCGATTGCCTGGCAGCGCAACTCGCCCAACTGCTGCCTGGGGCCGTCAAGCTGGCCTTGGCGTTCACCGGACTGCAGTCGATCAGCCACGGGACTGCCGCCACGATCTGGGAAAATGTGGGCCAAGGCGGGCGAATTCGCCGCGGCGGCCAAATCGTCCGCGTCCCCGTCGCCTGGAAGATTCAGTCGATTCCCTTTTCCAGCGGGCCCAAGTGGGCCATGACGATTCCGTGGGGCGATGTCTCGTCCGCCTTTCACACGACGGGAATTCCGGACATCGAGGTCTATGCGGCCGTGCCTCGCGGGCAACTAGGCGTCATCCGGGCATTCCGCGGGCTGGCCTCCCTGGCCGGACTGAGGCCGATTCAAGCGGCTGGCCGCTGGTGGATCGATCGGCGAATCCGCGGGCCCGGTGCGGATGAATTGCGGCAAGGCCGGACCGAGTTCTGGGGCCGCGTGACGGACGGGGCGGGGCGGTCGGTCGAAGCGACGCTCGAGACGCCCAACGGATATGCCTTGACCGTCCAAGCCTCCCTGGCGGTTTTGCATCAAGTGCTCGCCGGCAACGTCGTCCCAGGGTTTTCCACGCCAGCCCGCGCCTTGGGTGGCGGGTTTATCGAAACCCTGCCTGAGGTTACCTTCCGCCGACGTTGACATAAAAAAACGAGCCGGAGTTCGGAAACAACCAGAACGCCGGCTCGTTGAATTAGCCCGGGAAGCAGTCCGGGGTTACTCGGCCGCGGCAAGCTTGCGGGCGTCGCTCGCCAGCCGGAACTGGACGGCGACGGCGTAACCGCCGAACAAGACCACGGCGAAGAACAGGTCGCCGCACAAGGTATAGCGGAAGAACGGAATCGCCATGGCGTAGCACTGGACCAAGCCGGCCCACGTGTGCTCGTACATATTGAACCACAGCCACGAACCGAAATTCGTCGTCAGGAAGAACAGGACCGAGGCGCCCAGGCTGCAACCGACCAAACCTGTCACGGCCAGAGTTGCCGATTTCCGTCCGCCTTGGTCGACGCTCAGGTGTCGGCGGAGAATCGTGCGGAAGGCCACTGGCACGGCCAGCATGCTGTAGACAACCGCCATCATCCGCCAGTCATACCCGCCGATCGACAAGTCGCTGATCGCCATCACGCTTAGCGGCAGGCACAACGCCAACAGCCACGAACGGAAGAAGTAACCGGCGAACAAGGCCAACCCCGCCACGGGCGCAAAGTTGGGCACGTCCTGCAGCCAAATCCGTGCCTGGACGCCAACCAGAACCAGCATCACGAACAGCACGCCTTCTACGAGATGTTGTCGCTTCACCTGAGTCTTCTCCCTGGTCGATGTGGATGGAATGCAGCTAACCTGCGATAGCATAGCAGAACCGCTGAGCTGTTTGTACCACGGAATATAGCCTTCCGGACAAATTTCTGTGCCAGCGGCGGTTCGGCTCACTTGTATTGCGTAAACTTCCAAACTACGCGGTCCGACGACTTGACTTCGGTCACGGCGAAGCTGCGTTTGCCCAACTCGCCGTTGATCGAAAAGATCCAGTTGCGGCCGCTGCCTTCGTTCTTGACGTCGTCAATTTGGGTAAGAAAAGCCGTGTCGCCTGCGCTGCGGTAGACGAACTTGCTGCCCCGCGGATGCTGTTCGGCGGCCTTGATCACGTCCAGCACCGTCATGCCTGCCTTCCAAGGCAGTTCACGAAAGTGCTTCTCGACGCCGTCATCGTAGTCGATCACCAGGGCCACCGTCGCCTTGGCGGGTTCCGCGGCCGAAGTGTCCGGGCTGAAGCCTGACAACAGTGCCGCCAACCCCAGTCCCAGCCAAACCGCTGCACGCGGCAAGTCTCTTCGTCGCATCATGGCATCTCTCGGCATTCTCGGGATCGAAAACCAACGCCTCGCTGGCTCTTTGAGGTTAGCGGGCCGGGCGGCCGAGGTCAAGGCACGTCGCTGGCCCGACACACGTCGCTGGCCCAGTCGCTGGCCGCGTGCCGGACCCCGATTACTCAGGCTTGACGGCGTGTCGCGCGGATCGCTTGATTTCTCCCGCGAACGATGCACGCTCCCATCCACACGCCGCGGCACGGAACTTCCCCCCCGTCAATCGCGTCAAAGTCACGAGAATAGGGGCAATCGATCTTGTCTTCTCGACCGGGACATCAGGAACAGAGGAGTGCGTTAGCGATGGCTGCGCAAGGAGCCAACGGACAGCTGTCCGCGCCCGAACCTGTCCGAGGGCAGGACGCGGAGGCCTCGACCGAAACGGATTTTCGTCGCCTGCACCGGATTCGAACCGTGCGGCGCCAGCAGGGGATCTCGCTGCGTACCGCCGCTCGACATCTGGGCTCCAATGTCCGGGAGATCCGCAGCCAGGAGAACGAAGCGAACGACTTGAGGCTGAGCGACCTGTACCGCTGGCAGAAGGCGCTCGACGTGCCGCTGGAAGAGCTGTTGATCGAATCGGAACGGCCCCTTTCTCGCCCGGTCCTGGAACGCGCCAAGCTGGTTCGGGTGATGAAGACCGCGGCTGCGATCTTGGAATTGGCCCCCAGTGCGCAGGTGAATCGGCTGGCCCGGCGACTGGTCGACCAGCTCGTCGAATTGATGCCGGAACTGAAGGATGTTGCGCCTTGGCACTCGGTGGGACAGCGGCGGACTGCGGACGAGTATGGGCAGGTGGTTCAGCGGCGGATTCCGGCAGAATTTTTTGACGCCAGCCTGCTTGACAGCGAAGACTGAATCGGGTCAAAAAAACGCTCACACTTTCATCGATCGCAGACCTTCATCGTTTCGTACGAAACCGATCATTGCCTCGTACGAAGTGGGCCCGTAGCGGCGATCCGCTACGGGCCTTTTTCTTTCTTACACCGCGACCAGCTCTTCCACGTGCTTGGCCAGTCGCTTTCGCGCCGTGTGCAGTCGCCGCTTGATGGTACCCAGCGGCGCGTCGAACTCGTCGCTCATCTCCAACAGCGACTGGCCATCGACGTAGAACGCTTGCAGCGTCCGGCGATCCAGGTCGCGGAGCCGAGCCAATCCGGCCCGGACCTCGGCCTGACGTTCGTCCGCCAGGATGATCGTCAGCGGCGTGTCGGACTCGACGCAGGCGCTGTCCAGCGTCTCTTGCTCAGCGCTCAGTTCCGGGCCGCGCCGGACCGCACGGTTGATCGCCATGCGGTTGGTGATCGCCCGCAGCCAGGCCACGAAGCACTCCGGCTCGCGGAGCTGTGCGATCTTTTGCAACGCCTGCAGGAAGACCTCCTGGCACAGCTCCTGGGCCTCGTTCCAATCGCCCAACCGGCGCAGCGCGATCGCCTGGACGTGTCCCTGGAAACGCTCGAACAACTGTCCGAACGCATCCCGTTGGCCGGCCTGGGCGGCCAGAACCAGTTGCGCTACCGTAGCGGACTTCAAGTCTTGAACCAGCGTAGTCATGTCTCGTCACTCTCAGATAGAAGCCTGGTGCCCCCAAGGGCGGAACGAACTGGTCGCTCTGGCAGGCTGCCGCTGGACCCTCAGCGCAGCAACGTGCCAGACACGTGCCGTCCGGGCGAAACGCCGGTCGAACCACGCACTCGTGCGCGTACGGATTCAGGACAATCAAGTCCTGTCACGCACTGGTCGCGGAACAACGCGTACCGCCGGAATGCACGGGAAACCACATCGCCTGGTGTTTGTGTTCACCATGGCGCGTGGCCCGGCAACTCGGCATTCTCGCGGTCCGGAGGCCCTGCGACTCCCGGAGGCAATGCGAGGTTATGCCGAGCCGGCAATGCGGCTGTTCGGCAGCCGGTTCGCCAGCGAAACGTGGGCGCGCGGGATCCTCGTTGCGCAGCAGATTCATGCCGGCGACGCCCGCGCGTCCTTGACGCTCGGTGACAACGTTCAACGCTGTGCTGGCATAAATGAAGCTACGCATCGCAATCCTCCTCCGCGTCTTTCCCACGCAGTCAGAGAGTGACAATAGAAAACTGTTGGGCCAGGCGTTTCTTGCCCGGCTTGGCTCAACCCGCTCAAGGGGCGAGCCCTGGTGGCCGTTGGACCGAATCTCTCCCTTGGATAGGTATTCGGCAAACGGCCCGGATCATACCGCCAGAATTCCCCGGCGGCGAGTCGAATTGTGGCGATGAACCACGGAAAACGGCCCGCCTCGCGAAACACTGGCCCCGTAATTCTATACCAGACGAGGCCACGTCAATAAAGGTTCGCAAGAATTTCTTGGAAAAGAGCGCCGCAACCGCCGCTGGACTGACCGTCGAGGGAGGGCTCGGCTTGCCGATCCGGATCGACGTCCAGCGGGTCGCGCCAAGCTCAGGGAATCCGCAAGAACGGAGCAATGCGTTCGAATGTTTTTGGCCCGATGCCTTCGACGTTCCGCAAGCCTTGAACATCCTTAAATGGTCGTGCTTCGATGATTCGGTTAGCGGTCACTTCTCCAACTCCGGGCAGTCGCATGAGTTGGTCACGAGGAGCTGTGTTGGGATTGATCCGGGTTCCCGGCGGAAGCT
The DNA here is from genome assembly GCA_903927685.1 of uncultured Planctomycetaceae bacterium. The sequence goes on along the minus strand of CAIYOB010000312.1, from coordinate 1,755 downwards.
CTGAGGACGCGGTCGCCAGACTCAACTCGGCGTTTTCCTGTCGCTCCACCTGCCGCTCGTCGGGAAGGCGATCCCAATCGGTTTTCGCCCATGCCCCGACACCGCGTTTTGCCGCTTGAAGTTCTACGTCTTGGAGAAACTCGCGATAGTCGCCAGCCGCCATTTTGTTGGGCGTCTCTCGATAGACACCGAACGCACGTGCCAGACCTAACCGAATCAGTCGCTCGGAGAGGTCGTCGCCATCGGCCGTGGTCACAAACCCGTAGATCCGTTTGTGTTTGCCGTCACCGCGGGCATCGGCAAATGCGGTATGCACCGAAAATGGTCTGGCGAGTACCGCGTTAACCTCCTCCGCTGCGGCCTTGCCCAGTTCCTTGGCGGCGTCAATGGAGCCTTGAGGCGACCCTCCCACCTCTGAAATCCCGAAATATCGCCGCTGAGCCCGGAGGCGGCGGGCATCGGTTTCATCGCTGACATGCCATTCGATGCAGTCGGCGCCGTAGAGTCGGATGGCGTGGCTGGTTCCGTCCGCCGTCTGGATGAGGAAACTGTCCCCATCGGCCCACTCGGTCGGAATCAGTTTGCACAGCGTCAAGGTTGCCAGCTCTTCTGCTGCCGCCGCGCCAACCATCATCGAGCTGGCCACAAGGATCGGCAGGAAGCGTGCTAATGGGTTGAGCGTCATACGCCGCAGTATAACCGGTTCGCGTTCTACGTCGCAACGAGACCCTGTCCCGACGAATCCCACCGGCCTGCGCGGTGACCGCGGGCATGCAGGCTTCCTTGACACTTGACTCCCTGTCGGCGAGTTGCTGCAGACAATGGGCGAGATCGCGATCTTCCTTGGCCGCTTCCTCCAGGCGGTGGACGACGCAATGGAGTTCGCTGACGGCGCGGTAGCCGTACGCCGTGGCAAGTTCCGTCATCCGCTGGCTGCCCACACGGCCCCGCAGCCAAATGACTATGCGACGGTGGGTCCCCTGCGCCGCCGGCGAAGCGATCCGACGCGACGTATCGTCCCCGTCCGCACGCCGACGCCAGCGGATCCGACGCCAGCGGATCTCTTCCTGGCCTTCGGCTTGATGCAGGAGTTCGCGGGCCCGCGTCCAAAGCGACTCGCCCCCCCAGGACCAGTCCTTGGCGAAGATCGTCCCCCGGGGAAGGGATCACCTGTTCAAACGTCGGCTCGATTTGCCGCCGGTATTCCTGCTGGGAGGGACAGGAGCCAGACGGGAACCCGACGCACGGCTTTCTCCGCCGGGGGGGCCGGGTTAGAATGTCGGCGTGTGGGGCGGGAAACCGCTTGACGTTCGAGGCCGGAAGCCCCGGCCATTGAAAGGGGAGTTCACGTAGAAGCGTGGCAGTCGCCGCTGGATTGACCGTCGAGGGATTGCTCGCCTTGTCGGCAGACGGCGCGGATCCGAACGACGAAAGTGCTAGGGTTTCCCGCGAGACCATCGCCTGGACTGGAGAAAGAAGCCTTCGATGCCCCCAGCCGTCAGCCGCCGCACCGTGCTCGCACTTGCCATGTTTGTCGCCGTGGTCTCCGTCTGCCTGGCCGCAACCGGGTTGTCCGCCCCGTCGCCCGGTGCGCCAAACATCGTCGTCATCCTGGCCGATGACCTCGGCTACGGCGATCTGAGTTGTTACGGCTCGCGGGAGATCCGCACGCCGAACTTGGATCGCATGGCGGCCGAGGGCGTGCGGTTCACGAGCTTCTACGCGCAAGCCTTCTGCGGTCCCAGTCGGGCCGCG
>CAIYOB010000311.1 GCA_903927685.1 uncultured Planctomycetaceae bacterium | reverse complement strand
GGCCACTTCGGCCAGCAGCGTCGAGTCGCCGTCAGGCACGAACAGGCCGAAGCACTCTTTGAGATGTTTTACCGCGGCGCCCCTGGCGTGCGCGGCGACGGCGGTCCCGCAGGCTCCACGGCGGCAGCCGGTGAACTGGAAAGGCGACTCCTTGGTGACGCCCGTATAAGTGATCAGCTCGTCGTCAATTTGCAGCGTCACGCTGTTGCGGACGAAGAACCCGGTGATGGCCGACATGGACGCCGTGCTTTCCACGACCGGTACCGTCGCGGCCGCGGCGTCCAGCGGTTCGGCCAGCGTGAACACGGCATCCTTGGCCAGCCGCGGATCGGGTACGGGAGTCACCCACGGACAGTCCTTGGCGATGAAGAAGGCATAGGTGTGCAGGCCGGCCGAGATCCCCGCCGCGTGCAGCCGGTCAAGCACGGCCTTGAGGCTGTCGTACCCGCGGGGATACGTTTGCGGATTGGGGCGGCAGTCGCCAAAGCGAAAGGACGTGCCGCCGTGAAAGTCGATCTGCGTCATGCCCAGCCGCTTGGCGAGTTGGATCCAGTCCTCGACCTTTTCTTCCGTCATGTCGCCGAAGTTGAACAGGTAGCTGCCCTGGTTGATCGGCTGGCCGAGCGCCCACGGCCCGCCCAACGGCGACTTGGGCAATTGGTCAGCCGCGGACACGACCTCCTGCATCACTTCGCGGAGTTTGTCCGGCGGGCAGCCGAGCAGAGCCACTTGAGCGCCCGCGAAGCCGAACCGCGGATAACAGTACGCCCGCAGCCGGCCGCCGGGCTGGGGCAGCTCGTTCACCTTGGTCTGCAGATTCAAGGCCAGCGCACAGGCGGCCAGCGGCTCGCCCGGCTGGCCTGTCAGCGTCAGCGGAAGATCGATCAACGTCAACTCCTCGACCCCGTCGCCCGTCAGCGAGACCACCTCCACCAACACGTAATGCGGCTTCGCCGTGGCCCGCAGAACCACGTGCACACCGGTGTCGCCGAACTGCAATTCGAGTAACCCGTCCTTAAGTTCCGCCGCCGTGGCGGCGTGATACCCGCCCGCCTTCTTGACCGTCGCCACCGGCGGATGCGACGGCGAACAATAATCCCGCTGATCGCGGAGGTCGATCCAGGCCCGGCTGCCGCCGTCTGCACCGATCATCCACTGGACGTGCTCGGTCTGGAGTGTGCAAGCCAACTCAGGCTCAGCGCCGCCAGCCGGCAGGCCCAGCGACAGGCAACCCAGGACCAGCAACGTTCGCAGCGGATGGCTTTCGCGAAGCTTCATGATTGCATTCTTCTGTCGTTTCAAATTCTCCCCTCCGGAGAAACCGCAGCCGGGGCGGGCAACATCGGCCAAGTCCACGTTTGTAGCAACGCTCACGAAATAGCTTCCCCATTTCGGCCCAGTTCGTTTAACGCCGAGCCGGCAGGCGACGGCGGATCAGCGGGATGCGGCCACCCCAGCCGGCGCCTGCCGGCTGGGCGTCAAACGAGGACTCTGTTTCGTGAACGATGCTACTCCTTGTTCGACAGCCTGTCCACCGCCACTCGATCGTCCCGCCCATTGAATCCGGAAAGACTGGGCGCTCCGTTGACATGGATCGCTGAAGTGCCTACGGTGACTACGAAATGAACTCAGATCCGCGCCCCGGAGACTTCCGATGAACACGCTATTGACTGTTCTGCTGTTGACGGTGGCAGCCGCGAACGAGGCCGCGGATTCCGGGGGGCCGATCGTGATCGGCGACCGGCGCGAACTGCTGGTCGACGATTTCTTGGTCGAGAGACTGACCGGCGAAGTCCGGCTGCAGCTCCACGCGCCCGTGCCGCAAGAGATCGTGCTCAAGACGGACGCTCCCTGGGAAGGCAACGCCTGTGGCTATCCGAGCGTATTCCAGGACGGCACTCTGTATCGCATGTACTACCACGCCGGCCACTATCGGCACGGCGGCAAGCCGGCCGAGGCGGGACCGGTCCACCCCTGGTTCCTGTGCTACGTCGAAAGCGACGACGGCATTCATTGGCGGCGGCCCGAACTGGGGTTATTCGAGTTCGACGGCTCGAAGCAGAACAACATCATCCTCACGCCGGACTGCGTGGCCGCGATCGGCGGCGATCCGGCCCACACCGCGGTCTTTAAGGACGCGAATCCGGATTGCCCGGAGGAGGCACGTTACAAGTGCCTGATCGTCGGCAAGCCGCACGGGCTGTATGTGCTCAAGTCGGCCGACGGGATCCGCTTCAGCGTGGCGACCGACAAGCCGGTGATCACCGACGGCGCGTTCGACTCGCAGAACCTGGCCTTCTGGGACCCCGTCCGCCACGAGTACCGGGCTTATTGGCGGATCTTCACTGCGGGCGTGGCCAACGGCCAAACGTGGAAGCCCGAGGGGGCTCGTGCGATCCGCACGGCCACCTCGAAGGATGCCCTGCATTGGGAATCTCAGGCGGACCTGGAATATGCCGATTCGCCCGTCGAGCAACTGTACACCAATCAGATCCAGCCCTACTATCGCGCTCCGCACATCTTCATGGGCTTTCCGATGCGGTATACCGATCGCGGCTGGTCGGACTCGATGCACTCCCTGCCCGGACACGACGAACGCCTGGCGCGGGCCAAGGCCAGCCCGCGGTACGGCACGGCGATCACCGACGGGCTGTTCATGACCAGTCGCGACGGCGTGCGGTTTCGCCGCTGGAACGAAGCCTTTCTGCGTCCGGGGCCGCTGCGGCAGGGCTCCTGGGTGTACGGCGATAACATGCTGATGTGGGGGATCGTGGAGACAGCGTCAGCCTTGGGTGACGCGCCGCCCGAGCTGTCGCTCTACGCCTCGGAGCACTACTGGCAGGGCCTCGGCGCCCACGTGCGCCGGTTGACGCTGCGAATCGACGGCTTCGTGTCGCTGCAGGCGTCGGCGCGGGGCGGCGAGCTGCTGACGAAACCGCTGGTCTTCGAGGGCGGCAATCTGACACTGAACCTGGCGACCTCCGGCGCGGGCAGCGTTCAAGTCGAGCTCCAGGACGCCGCCGGGCAGCCCATCCCCGGCTACAGCCTGGCCGATTGTCCGGATGTCTTCGGCGACGAACTCGCACGGGTCGTCCGCTGGCGCGCTGGCGGCGACGTGCGGCCGCTGACCGGCAAGACAGTCCGGCTGCGTTTCGTGCTCAAGGACGCCGACCTGTACGCCTTCCAGTTCGCGCCCTACCAGCCGGATCCGGTACGGCCGGTCCCGTAGCATCGTTCACGAAACAAGAGTCGTCTTTCGCTCCGCGCAAGAACGCCCTTTCGCGGAGCGAAAGGCGACAGTCGGACGGTTATTTC
>CAIYOB010000310.1 GCA_903927685.1 uncultured Planctomycetaceae bacterium | reverse complement strand
GGATGAATTGGCCAGCTGGCTGGAACCGTTCGAGGCCGGACCGGCGGATCGCCGAATCGCGGCCTAGGGCCCCGTACGTGGCCCGGTCTCTCCGAGACCGGATTCGAGTCTCGGAGAGCCTCGTCTACGCAGGGCTCAATCCCAGCCCTTGCCGCCCTTGCGCGTCCCGCAGATGGCCACTTCCATCCCCATGGCCTCCGCCATCGCCGCCTTGGCCAGCAGTGCCTTGTCGGCTTCGGCGGCCGAGTTGGCATAGGCCACCTGGATATGGTTCGCCTTGTGGCGGGCCATCATCTGGTCGCGGGACACGCCATAGGTGACCGCGTGCATGATCGGCCACTGCGAGGTCGTCGCCTTCCAGCGGCGCTCGGTCTCCTCGGCCGGCAACTCGATCACACCGGCGCGGCCGAGATCCATCTTCAGGCGGTCGTTCTCGATGAACACGCGCGACCACACGATCTCGCCCGTCTTCGAGATCCCCTTCAGCGTGCCGCCGCCGTTGGGGAAGTACATCGCGGGCTGCCGCTCGCTGGACGCGTTCTGCCAGCCGCCGAAATGCGCCGGCGGCGCCGAGCCGCTGATCAGGAACACCCACACATAATCCTTGGTCGTCCCGGACTGGTCCCAGTCGCCCCAGCGGAGGTCGTGCAGCGTGTTTTCGACCGGCTGGCCCATCGCCTTGTGCACGCGATACGTCATCAATCCGTCCAGGCCCGCGCACTCGTCCACTTCATTGAAGTGCGGCAGCGGCCCGCCTTCGTACAGCACCCGGCTGCCGTCCCGGCTCAGGACCGGCGGGCGGTCGGCGTTGTTCAGCGTGCCTTCGACCAGGTCGCTGGCCGGCAACAGGTCCTTGAGGCCCTGCTGATACTGGATGCCGATCAGCGAGCACCCGAAATCGTCGGCAATCCGCAAGGCGGCGATGTACATCTTGCACTGCAGCAACAGTTGGGCGTCGGTCAGGTCCTGGACATGATCCGGCCCGGTGTGGAAGGCCATGCCACGTTCTTCCATCCAGCGGCGAACTGCCTGGGCCTCGGCGTCGCTGACCTGCAGCGTCTCGTAGTACAATGCCGACTGACTCAGCCGTTCCTTGTAGACCCCCGTCGGGTTCAACAGTTGGTCGGGGATCATGGCATTGAACATGCCCATACAGCCTTCGTCGAAGATCCCCATGATCGCTTTTTCGCGGCCCAGTTGAGCCGCCAGGGCTTCACCCAGCTTGCGTTCCTTCGCCCCCACCTTGACCTTCTTGAGCGGCACCACGTGGCTGGTCTTGTGCTTGACGCGGCCGTCCTCCAGCCAAGTCCCCAATTGCTGTTGGAAGCTGGGATCGGCAAAGTCCTCGCTCCACAGCGTCGAGTACTTCACTCCGGCCGTGGTCAACGAGCCGTTCAGGTTCAGCATCCCGACCAGGCCCGGCCAGGTGCCCGACCAATTCGCGACGGTCAAGATCGGCCCCTGGTGCGAAATCAGCCCGTGCAACACATGGTGCGAGTATTGCCAGACCGCTTCGGCGACGATCAGCCGACAGGTCGGGTCAATGTTCCGAAAGACCTCCATGCCTTCCTTCTGCGAGCCGATGAAGCCATGCTTTTCGGCTTCCTTGTAGGGGTGGGCTCGTTTCAGCGTATAGCCGCACTTCTCGACGGCTTTCGCCAGTTCCTGTTCCATTTCGTTCTGGGCCGCCCAGCAGTTCTGATTCGCCGACAGCCGCAAATCGCCGCTGGCGATTAACAGCACGTCTCGTTTGCCGGCCTTGGGTGGTTTCGTCAGCGCAGGTATCTCGTAAGCCGTCATGGTTCCAGTCTCCTCGAAAAATGTCAGGGCCCTGAGTAAGCACGGATCGCGATACGTGTTCATCTTACCTGCGGACTTGTTCAGCGGAAAGTGAGGGACGCCGAAATCCACAGCGAGAAGCTTCGCGATTGCATTCAGAACTGGGGATGATACCATACTTTATAGGAAGTCCAATCCAGGCGTGCGATCTCGGCCGATATTCAGACGTCTGGCCAGCCAGGTGGAAAGACGTTCGTCCGCTGGCCGGCCACCGGCAGCCGCACCTTGTCCCGAACTACGCGAGGAGCCTTACGTGCCGTCAAGCCTTGACTCGCGGGGCCTGTCCCACTCTGGCAACGGGACGGAGCGCGAACCGCTGGCCGTGATTGGCATCGGCTGCCGTCTGCCCGGAGGCGTTGACTCGCCGACCGCGTTCTGGGACGCCTTGCTGCGGGGCTTCGACGGTATCCGCGACGTGCCGGACGACCGCTGGAAACACTCCCGATTCCACGACCCGAACCCGGAAAAGGCGGGTTGTATCCGCAACGCCAAAGGTGGTTTTCTCGACGGCGTGGATCTGTTCGATGCCGAGTTCTTCGGGTACTTTCCCACCGAGGCCCAGCGGATGGACCCGCAACAGCGGTTGTTATTGGAAGTCACCCACGAGGCCCTGGAGGACGCGGGGGTACGGCGTGATCAGTTGGACGGGACCCGGACGTCCGTCTTCATCGGGTCGTTCATGTACGACTACCTGTGCATCCAGAGTGCTGGCGAACAGCGGGACGAAATCAATCCATACGTGGCCATGGGAACCGGTGTCTCGCCTCTGGCCAACCGCATTTCTTACGACTTCAACCTGAAGGGCCCCAGCGTTTCGCTCGACACGGCCTGTTCCAGTTCACTGGTCGCCGTGCATCTGGCCTGCCGGAGCCTATGGGGTGGTGAAGCCGACCTGGCGATCGCCGGCGGCGTCAATCTGATGCTGCGTCCCGAATCATCGATCATGCTGTCCAAAGCCGGGTTCCTGAACCCGGACCAGTACTGCAAAGCGTTTGATGCCGCGGCCAACGGATACGTCCGGGGCGAAGGCGCCGGCGTGGTGCTCCTCAAGCCGCTCCGCCGGGCGCTCGCCGATGGCGACGCGATCTACGCTTGCGTGCGTGCCTCGGCGGTGAACCAGGATGGCTACATGCCCGAAGGGTTCACCGTGCCCAACGTCGTCTCCCAGATCGACCTGCTGCAGACGGTTTACGCGCAAGCCGGGATCGATCCGGCGACGGTCGCGTACGTCGAGGCGCACGGCACGGGGACCGCGGTCGGCGATCCCATTGAAAGCCTGGCCATCGGCGCCGTCCTCGGGCGGCCGCGCCCGCCGGGCGAGCGTTGCCTGATCGGATCGGTCAAGACCAACGTGGGACACCTCGAAGGCGCTTCCGGCATTACGGGCTTTATCAAAGGCGTGCTGGCCGCTCAACACGGCCTGGCCCCGCCGAACCTGCACTTCCACGAGCCGAATCCGGGGATCGACTGGGAGAGCCTGGAGGTGCCCGTCCAACCGACGCCGTTGCGACGAGCGGGCTGTCCCTGCATCGTCGGCGTCAATTCGTTCGGAGCGGGAGGCACCAATGCCCATGTCGTGCTCGAACAATCCGACGCCGCGGCGGCCTCCAGTCTGGCAGCCGAGTCACCGGCCCGCGGTCAGCCGGCCGCGGGTGCGACGTTGTATGTGCTGAGTTCTCCCCAGAAGGATTCGTTGCGGATGCTGGCCCTGCGGCATGCCGACTTGCTGCACCGCACGCCCGAACACCTGGCCGACGCCGCCTTCTCGGCATTTACGCGCCGCAGCCATTTTGCGAATCTGGTGGCCGTGGTCGGGGAGACCGCGCAAGACGTCGAGAGCCAACTGCGGAAATTCGCCGACGGGCAAGTCGAGCCGACGATTCTCGCGACCGCGATCACCCGCAAGAAGAACCCTCAGCTGGCGTTCGTCTTCTCCGGTCAGGGCGGCCAATGGGCCCGCATGGGCCAGCAATGGCTGCAACGCGAGGCCGTCTTTCGCCACACGCTGGAAGAAATCGACGGCCTGTTCCAACAACTCGCCGGCTGGTCCTTGCTGGCAGAACTGGCCAAGCCCGAGGCGGAATCCCGGATCAACGAAACATTGATCGTCCAGCCCGCGGTCTTGGCCATCCAGATCGCGCTGACGCGATTGTACGCGCACTACGGAATCCGCCCCGCGGCCGTGGTCGGGCATTCCATCGGCGAAGTCGCCGCGGCGTTCGCGGCCGGGGCCCTGACGCTGGAGCAAGCGGTCCAGGTGATCTATCATCGTTCGCAGGCCCAGAACCAGGTCGCGGGCCGAGGCGGCATGTTGGCCGTCGGGTTGGGACTGGACGAAGCCCGCAGGCTGATCGCGGGCGAGGAAGGCCGGGTCTCCATCGCCGCCGTGAACGGTCCGGAGATGCTGACCTTGTCGGGCGACGCGGAGCCGCTGCAGCGGATCGCTCAGATCTTGGAGTCGCGGGGCGTGTTTCAGCGCCCGGTTCAAGTCCAAGTGGCGTACCACAGCCACCACATGGAGGCGATCCAGCAGGTGATGCTGGAGACCTTGGCCACGGCACAGGGCGTCGAGGCCGCGACGCCGCTGTACTCGACCGTGACCGGCCAACGCGAAAGCGGCACGCACCTGGACGCGGAGTACTGGTACCACAACGTGCGTCATCCAGTTCTGCTGACCGACGCGTTGGATGCCATGCTGCACGACGGCTGCGACACGTTTGTCGAGATCGGCCCGCATCCGGTCCTGGTCGGCGGCGCCAACGCGCTGTTCAAGAAGCGGAACGCCAAG
>CAIYOB010000309.1 GCA_903927685.1 uncultured Planctomycetaceae bacterium | reverse complement strand
CCCTGGTCCGCAGCCGGACTTACCGCGTCCCCGGCCGTTCGGTCGTGGTGCTGGTGCGGTAGTCGCCTATTGCACGCTGGGTGGCGGGACGGATTCGCCGCGCAGCTGGGCCAGCCGTTCCGGCTGGGTGTATGTGCCGTAGAACGGAGCATTGGCATCCAGCCACAGGTAGATTCGGCGCCGATCCTCCGCGGGCAGATTCAGCTTGCCGCCGTGGTTCGCATCGGCGAGCACTTGCGTCAGCGGGCTCTGGTCCGCGCCACCGCGGCCGGGGTGAGTGGCGGTTCCATTCAGGGAGGCGCCGCCCCACTCGTTCCAGCGCACCGCCGACTTCAGGTTGACATAGCTCTGCGTGAACTCGTCTTGCGGCTCGCCGGTCAGGGCGAGCCGGCTCTTGCCGGGGCCGGACTGGCCGTCGTGACAGGGCACGCAGCGGCGGTCCAGAACCGGCTGGACCAGCAGCGGAAAGCTCAGCGGCCGTGTCCCGGCGGGTCCGGGAGTGATCATTGAGGGAGGCCGGTGCAGGGCGAGCAGGGCCCGATTGGCAGCCGCCGCCCCAGGCCTCTCGTGGCAGCCCACGCACCCGCGCCGCTCGCCAGGCTGCAAGTACGTCACGCTGCGCATGGTCTGGACCGCTCGCCCGTCGGCAGCGACGGCCTGGAAATACAGCGGCTTCCTCGCCGGCGCGCGGAAGTAGGCCGAGCCGTCGGGTTCGACCGGCACCGTGCCCAACAGCAGGCGGGCGCTCTCCGCATTGGCGTAACCCAGACGCGGTTGGTTGGCCACGTGGGTGTGGGTCTTGGGCAAGACCTGATAGATCCGCAGTTGCTGGATAGTCCGACCGGCCGGCAGCGAGAGGAAGCTCTGCCGGACGTCGCTCAGCACGAATTCCCCCTCGTCGGCCAAATCGTCTGCCGGCGGGTTGACCTGCTGCAACGGCAACGGGCGCGGCGCCAGCGGGATCGGATACATGCAGGAGGTGTCGGCGTCGCGGTACAACAGTTCGAGATTGCCGAAGCGGTCGAAGTAGTACAGCCCCGTGGGCATGTCACGTTTTTCGCCGGAACTCATTCCCGGCAGGGTCGCAAAGCTGAACCCGACCAGGAAGTAGCTTTCCGAGAGCGGCCAGGGACCGTGGAACCAGCTGGTCGGCCACCCGTCGGCTTCCGGGTAGGTCACTTCCGGCGTCAGCGATTCGATGGCCGCGAACGAGTCCTCGGCGGTCTGCGGTTCCAAAGCGATGCGTTGCGGATCGACGATCACCAGCGAGCCGCCCACGTCGGCATGATGCGCGCCGGCCACGAACAGGATCTTGTCCGAGCCGGGAATGGCGTGCGGCTGGAAGCAGGCATTGATCCGCATCGTATAGTTGCCGAACAGGACGGCCGGATTGGAGCCGTCCGGGTGCGTCGTCCACAGGCCGTGGAAGTTGGCGGCGGACCGGTCGACGTAATCCCACCGCGAGTAGATGATTCGTCCGTCGTTCAAGACAGCCGGATGCCACTCGTTCGTCTCGTGCCACGACAGCGTCCGCACGCCGCTGCCGTCGGCGTTCATGCGGTGCAGGGTATAGGCCGGCAACGGCTCCCACGGATTGTGACAGCGGCCGAACCCGCCCCGTCGCGTGGACATGAACGCCAAGCCGCCGTCGGGCAGCGGACAGGGATCGAAATCGTCCGCGGGCCCGGCGGTCAAGGCCCTCAGGTTGCTGCCGTCGGCGTTGACCGAGTACACGTGGAAGCAGCGTCGCTGAGGCGAGTAGAAATCCGGCTTTTCGGCGGCCCGTTCGGCAAACGCAAAGTAGATCGTGCGGCCGTCGTAGCCGAGGGCCAGCGTCGTATAGTTGCCGCGGGGCAGCCGTCCCTGAATCAGGTCGCGGGTCTGGAGCGACTTGCCGGGCCGCTCCAAGACGGACACGCCGCCGCCCGCAACGTCGCCATAGTCGTAGAAATAGCCCAGGTACTCGTGCAGCATCTGCGAGACGAACCGCTGGCGTTTCATGAACACCAGCGGCTTGTCAGCCAGCAGCGGGTTCTTCAAGGCGAGGTTCCGTATCGCCCAGCGGAGTTGCCTGTACAGGGCCGAACGCTGGCCGGAATCCCGGCCGTCCAGTTCGGCGACGGCGGCGCGCAGGCCGTGCAGAGCGGCCGCTTCCGGGGCCAGCTCCGTATCCGGCGAGGTTCGTTCCAGATCGGCCAGCAACCGTTCACCCCGCTGGAGAGCCGCGCGAATGGCTTGGGGGGAATCCGGGGCGCGATTCCAGCGGTTCTCCTGCGCCGTCCAATCCGCCTCGACCTGCTGGGCCAGGGAATCGTCCGGGCCGGCAGTCGGCGTGGCGGCATCCGCTCCACTGAGGAGAGAGCCGAAACAGACCAGCAGGGCCGCTACGGGCAGCCTGCGGTGGAACTCGTTGCGGGATTTGTGGGCAGCCATGAGAGGTCGGCTCGGTTTGCAGGAATCTAGCGCACGGCGAGCGTTGTCAGAGCATCATCATATCGCACCCGCCTGAAAAGCACAGCAACCCGAAGCGCGAGCGAGAGGGGGCCTTCTCACTGACGCTTCGGGTTGCGTGTTGGGGGCATCTTCGAGGCGCAGGATCAGCGTTTTACCGGCGCGGCGGCCGGCGTGACGGGTTGCTCGAAGGTCGCCTGCGTGGCGGTCTTGGCATTCAGCAGCCGGCCGGCCTGCGAGGTGCCCGCCAGGAAATTGTCGATCTGCGACGATTCCTTCAGCTGGTCGAACTGCTTGGCCATGGCCAGCCGCAGCTTCTTCTCCTGGATGTCCCGGGACAACTCGTCCTTGACGGCGTTGAAGTCCGTAACAACCGGCTTGGTCCGGCCCAAGCAGCGCAGGATGATGTACTTGTCGCCCATCGCGATGATCCCGGACAACTCGCCAGTCTTCAGCCGGAAAGCTTCCTTTTCCAGCAGGGGCTGGCCGCTGTGCTTCCGCAGCGGCGGCACTTGGCCGAAATTGGCCCGCGAACTGGGTTCGATCGAGTACTGGCTGGCCAACTCGCCGAAGAACTGGTCCGTCGGATTGTTGCGGGCCATGTCCCAGACCGTCTGGGCCTGGCGCTGGTTGCTCGACACAATGGCCAGGACCTCGACGCGCTCGCCGAAGTTGGACTCGAAACCCTTTTGCAGGTCGTCGTCGGTGACCTCGACTTTTTCTCCGACCAACTTTTTCAGGGCGACCGACGGCCAGACGGCGTCGCGGACATACAGCTCGACGGTCGTCGAATCGTTCTCGGTGACGCTCTTCAACCAAGCTTCCACATCCGGCGTGCCGTCCTGCTTGAGAAAATTATACGCTTCCGCCGCCCGGGTGACTTCGCTGTTGATGTCCTGCTCCTCGACCGTTTTGGATGTGCGCCGGAGTTCCTGGATCAGCAGCAGGCGGTTGATTTCCCCTTCCAGCACGTCCTTGCCGTGCCGCGTCAGGCATTCTTCGCTCAGCTGGGCCATCGTAATCGGCTGGTTGTTCACCAGGGCCGCGGTATTCGGGTGCTGCCGCTGCAGATTGGCGTCCTTCAGGACGTTGGCGATCTGGGCCTGCGACTGCAGCTGCTGGAACAGCTCGGCCGATTCGACCCGCGCCTTGTGTTCGCCCAGTCGTTCTTTCAATTGCGATTCGATCTGCGGCAGATGCTCGCTGGAGATGTAGGTCTGCGGAATCTG
>CAIYOB010000308.1 GCA_903927685.1 uncultured Planctomycetaceae bacterium | reverse complement strand
GCCAGCTGGCCAATTCATCCAGCGATGGCCGCTGGCTGGGCTGCTTTTCGAGCATCCCCTCCAGCAGGCTCACGACGCGTTGGTCCAAGGCGGGATTGAGGACTCTCGGGCTCGGCGGCCGGTGGTGCAGATGCGCCGCGGCCAAGGCCGCCGGATCCGACTGCGGGAATGGCAGCACGCCGGTCACCATCCGATACAGCGTCACGCCCAGGCTGTACACGTCCAGCGCCGGCCCCAGTTCGACGAGGGAACTGAACGACTCGGGCGCGGTATACGCCAGCGTGCCGGCGAGCGTCGTGCCGTCGATGCCGCCGACGCCGCCGGACTTTCTGGCCAGGCCGAGATCCAGCAGCGTCACGTGGCCGGTCGAGCCCACCAGGATGTTGCCGGGTTTGACGTCGGAATGTACCCAACCCGCCGCGTGCAGGGCCGCCAACGCTTCGACCGTCTGTCGAGCGATCTGGGCGGCTTCGCCTGTGGGCAGCCGATCGTGGTCGGCCAGTGCCGCTTCGAGCGTCCGGCCGGGGAGATAAGGCATGACGATGTAGTACGGCGGTCGCCGGACGCGTGCCGACAGGATGCTGGTCAAGTTCGGGTGCGACACCTCGCCGGCCACGACCGCCTCACGCTGCAGCAGGCGGATGGCCACCGTGTCCGACGCCGAACGCTTGGCGAGCTTGACCGCATAGTCCGCGGGCGTCGCGGCGTCGCGAGTCGAGGGCCGGGCCCGATAGACCTGGCACCAGCGGCCTTCGCCTAGCAATTCGGCCAACTGCCAATTGCCGACTGCGGGCAACCAGGGCGCAATCACGTCGGGCCGCGCGGTCGTATCAAGATCGCGGGATCGTGAAGCCATCGTAAAATGCGAACGTTGTGCGTCCGCCGTCTCTGGGTCAAGAGCTTCGCAGACACTGGATCTACTCTTGGAATCGGCTGGTTGCCCCCGGCAAGTTGAACCGGAAGCCCGGACCGAACCGTGATCCGCGGCGCTGGGATTCCGGCTGTGGCCAGTGCTAGCAGCGACAGGACTGAGAATCGGGCCCGGGTGCCTCATGCAGCGTCACGGCCAAACGCCACGTGGCTGGGGTCGAGTGCAGCGAGCCCCCAGTGGCTGCCGTCGTTGATCGCGACGCAAGCTGGCACACCGACTGGAGCCCGAAGCGCCAGCGAGTGGGAGCAAGCTCGGCGGAGAGGTTACGCAACTTCGCAGCCGCCGCGTCATGGGCTGGCCAAACCCCGCATCGCGCCGGTACGATGACAAATTCGCACGCACGAACGGGCTGTTCGCAGACCGCCGACAGCCCGAGCCGGATCCCGACCGGATGGGCCAACGTCTCTTACAACTCAGCTGCAAAGTCGCTCACCTCTTGGATAAACCGACCGCCGTATCCGTTCCCGCCGCCCCACCGTCGCATGCCGTCTTCGGAACGCTGTGCGGCCTGTTCTCCGCCGTGGGCTATACCGCCGCCAACGCTTGCTTGCGGGCCGTGTCGGACTGCGACCCGATCTGGGTTTCCGCCATGAAGGCGATTCCGACTCTGGCGCTGGTCACACCCTGGGTCGTCGTCCAAGCCTGCCGCCGTCAGAAAGTCCTGCCCGAATGGCATGTGCTATGGCTGCTGGCCATGGGCGCCTTGATCGGACAACTGATCGGCAATGTCGTTTTCCAGTGGTCACTGGGCGTCGTCGGCCTGGCGCTGGCCGTGCCCTTGACGTTGGGGACGATGATCCTGGGCGGTGCCCTGATGGGACGCCTGCTGTTGCACGAACCGCTGACGGTGCGGATGCTGGTGGCCGTACTCACCTTGATCGTCGCGATCACCGTGTTGTCGTCGGGAGCAACTGACGCGTACCGTTCGGTCGCGGGTTGTGCGGCGCCGGAGCAAGGGGCCGAGTGGCTGGTCGCGCTGGGAGTGGCCGGAGCCATGCTGTCTGGCTTGGCCTATTCGATCCTGGGAGTGGTCATCCGGTACGGAGTCAAGGGCCGCGCCTCGCTGTCGATCACGCTGCTGACCGTCAGCCTGCTGGGGGCGCTCAGCCTGGGCGCCTGGAGCGGTTGGCGGATCGGTTGGCAAGGGATGTGGAACACGTCGCCGGACGATTTCGCGATGATGCTGGCCGCGGGACTTTTCAACGCGATCGCGTTCCTGGCCCTGACCAAGGCCCTCCAGGTGGCGAACCTGGTGTACGTCAACGCCTTGAACGCCACGCAAGCGACGATGGCCGCGCTGGCCGGAGTGCTGCTCTTTCACGAGGCGCCTTCCCGCGAACTGGCCGTCGGCGTGGCCTTGACCATCGCGGGCCTGGGGCTGATGAAGCAAGGCCGGCGCGGCCACCTGAAACCACAATCTTGACGAACTCGCGATCCGGCGGATTGACCTCCGGTTTCGTTCGGTCATTCAACGGATGGCAATGTCTCCCCACAGGCAGGGCTCGACCCATGCTACACAACCTGGCAATCCTGGCTGCGATCCTTACTCCGGCTCTGGCCGGAGATCCCGTGGGGGCCGCCGATACGCCCCGCCAAGGACCGTCCCTGTCCGCAATCGATTCGTACCGGGCGGCAGACATCGAATCGCTGCGTCAGGGCTTCGCCGCGCCGCCGCGCGCGGCGGGCCCCTGGGTGTTCTGGATCTTCTTCGACAACGTCATGTCCAAGGACGAGATCACGCGGGAACTGGAGGAAATGGCCGCCGCCGGCATCGCCGGCGTCGAATTGCGGTTCCTTTCGCTGCACGGCTTTTCCGGGAAGCCCGGACCAGGGTTCGATCCCGAGGGCTGGAGCCGGCTGGGCCAGAAGCGGCTGGAGTTTCTCTCCCCCGAGTTTGTCGATGCGTTGGAGCACACCTGCGCCGAGGCCCAGCGGCTGGAACTGCGTCTGGCGATCGGCACGGGCATGGGATGGCCGCCGGGCGGACCCTGGATCACGCCGCAATACGGCTCGAAGCACCTTGCCTGGCAGGCTCGGGAAATCTCCGGGACGTCGATCTTCGAGGAACAGGGGCTTCCGCCTGACTCGATGGTTCTGGCATGGAAAATCAATCCGCTTGGCGACGGCAAGACCGTCGCGGCGGGTTCGTTTCGCTCACTGACCGGCAGCATCCAATGGCAGGGCGAAAACGGCTCCGTGCGCTGGGACGTTCCCGAAGGCCAGTGGCTGATCGGCACTTTTCGCGTGACGCTGGGCGGGCTGTGCGATAAGGGCAACGGCCCCGAAGCCGATCCGGGCTCCCGCGAAGCGGTGCTCTTCCACCTCAACCATGTCTTCGCCCGGCTGGACCCGAGCCTGAGCAAGTACTATGGCACGACCCTCACGGAGGTGACCTCGGACAGCTGGGAGTACGAGCGCGGCGGGAACCGCTACTGGAGCCCCGCCATCCTCGAGGCATTTGCCAAGTCGGCCGGCTACGACTTGCGGGAGAAAATGCACGCGCTGCTCGGATACGGGCCGGGACAACAGCAGGTCGTCGCCGACCTGGAAGCGGCCGAGCGGGTCGTCATCCGCGAGAACTTCTTCCAGACGTTTGCCGGCTATCTTCACGCCCGCGGACTGCGTCACCGGCCGCAAGTCCGCGGCCGCGGCCTGGCGCGGGATTGCTTCGAGGCCTTTGCCGAGTCGGACGTCCCAGAGATTGAAGAAGAAGTCTTTCTGCCCGAGGCGGTCTGGACGGCTCATGCATTGGGCAAACCGATCGTCAGCGCCGAGGCGTTCACGTTCCTCAGCGGCCATGGCCGGAATCTGGATCGAGACGGCCAGCAGCGGGTGCACACGGGGCCGCTGGCGGATCCGCAGCGGCAATGGGAAACGAATCCGGCGCTGCTTCGCTGGCACGCGGGCGCCCATTTCGCGCGGGGCGTCAACCGGATCCAAATGCATAGCTTCGGCTATTCGCCGCTCGGCGTGCCGCCGCCCGGTTGGCGAATCTATGCCGAAGTCCACTTGAATCGCCATGTGCCCTGGTGGCCGTACATAAAGCCGCTGAGCAACTGGCTCGCGCGGATGCAATGGGTTCTCCAATCCGGTGCGCCGGTGGCCGATGCG
Source organism: uncultured Planctomycetaceae bacterium (assembly GCA_903927685.1). The sequence continues at coordinate 4,147 of CAIYOB010000308.1, read as the reverse complement.
CTGGTCTACCCCGTCCGGCCCAATCCGCCCGACGGGCCCTACAACCAGGCGGCCGACCAACCGGCGTCGGCCCTCAATGCGATCGATGCGGCTAATCTGTACACGCTGCGCATGCTGAAGAAGCAGGGCGGCAAAACTCCGTACAACTTCGCGCGGCTGGTGTTGATCGACGATGTGCGGACGCCGGACGAGGCCCGACGCATCCTGGAACTGGTCCGGGGCGGGATCGTCCTGGTCTGCTGCCACTCGATGCCCGACGATTGGTCTGCGGTTCGCGACTCAGCCGACGCCGAGGGGTTGCGTTCTGCGTTCCGCACCGCGATTGAGAACGGAAAGGTCGTCGATGCCCGAGCCCAAGGCTGGCAGAAGGCGCTAACCGATGCCCAGTCGGTCCGCTGCCTTCCCGCGTCCGCGAATCTCAGTTTCCAACACCGGCGCGTGTCTGGCGGCGAGATCTACCTCCTGACGAACTGGGAAGAAGCGTTCCGGGGTGAAGTCTCGTTCCCGCACGCGGAGCTCGTGCCCGAACTCTGGAACGTCGACACCGGCACTTGCCTGCCGACGGGCCAGTATCGAGGCGAGCAAGGACGCACAGCCGTCTCCCTGACGCTCAATCCGCACGAATCGGCGCTCGTGGTCTTCACGCGCGCCAAACCGTCGCTGCACGCCGTGCGGTGCGAAGGCGGCCACGCCGCGTACGATCCCGACGGTCAGCTCCGCGTCTGGCTCGACGCCTCTGGGCCTTGCCGCGTGGAACTCTCAGACGGCCAGACCCGCGAGTGTCGCGCGGCGCTGCCTCCACAGCTTGACTTGAACGGTCCCTGGACGCTCGCCGCCGACCCAAGCCAAGGGGTCGGTTTGGATGCGTCGGTGGAGGTTGAGTTGGACAAGCTCGTGTCCTGGCGCGAAATCCCGGGACTGCGAACGTACGCGGGACTCGCCCGCTACGGGACGTCGTTCGATCTGCCGCCGGAGTTCGTCCGCGAAGACGTGGGCCTGCGGCTGGAACTGGGCGAGGTCTACGAGTTGGCCGACGTGTGGTTGAACGGCCGCCGAGTCGGTACCAGCTGGTTCCCACCGCATGGTCTCGATCTGACCGGCCACGTCCAGCCCGGCCGGAATCAGCTCCGCATTGATGTGCCCAACATCCTCAAGAACCACTTACAGCCGGGTGAGTATGCCCGGCCCTCCGGCCTGTTGGGACCGGTTCGGCTCCGGCCCGTCGGGCGAGTCTCCCTGCAGGTGACAACACCATGACTGTTCGCTTTCCGAGTCTCCTCGACCTGCGATGGACGCTGGAGTCGGAATGGAATCCGGGCGAGGTACGATCTCGCTCTTGCGCTGCTTTGCGGATGGGGAGGGGCGATGCTCTCCCCCATCGAAGACGAGGGAACCGATGGGGGGGGGAGGGCTCCTGTCCCATCCGGCAGCCTTGTATTCGTTGCGGCCCGGCCAACACCCGCCCCGCCGCCCGTTATTGAACACGCCGGCGCATCGGTTATCCTAATCACCAAGCTACGAGGTCGACCTATGATTGAGCGCGCGGTCGTGCTGATTGTCCTGGCTTGTCTGCTCGGCGCCGCCTGCCGGCGAGATTCCGAAGTGCCCCAGGATGCGGATGAAGCCGTAGGCGCAAGCCGACCAACGGGTGATGCGAGCGACATCGTGGCTCAGTGCAGGAACCTCCTCCCGGGCCGGTGTTCTGCTGCTGCTGATGTCCGCCTCACGCGGCAACAGGATGGCTGGCGAATCGCGAGCCTCCGCTGCGAATTCATCCGGGGTGAGGACGTGACTGACGTCAATCTCAGTTTCCTCCGCAATTTGGCATCTGTGGAAAGCGTCCAAATTGACTCGTATTGGGGTACCGAGGAGGGCTACTTCAGCCGGCTTTCGCCGCAAGGATTCCGCAATCTCGCAGTCCTCCATCTTCGACGGTTCGTCTTTCCGTGGAGTACTACGGACGCCGGAGTCCAAGCCATTTGTTCCTTGCGCGAACTGGAAGACCTGCAATTGGGCTCGTTCGGCTCGACCGAAGAAGCCCTGGGTGATCGGGGCTTGGCCCATCTTCGCGAGCTGACAAACTTGCGTCGACTCGCGCTTTCGGGTGCGGAGTTGGGCGCCGCGTCGTTGGACTCCATCGGCTCGCTCAGCCGTTTGGAGGAGCTGGATCTGCACCTGAGCAAGGTCATGACGGAAACGGCCGTAGCCAGACTGCGGGGGCTCCAACGTCTGCGGCTGCTGAGTCTGGCTACGCTGAACGCCGAGGACTTGACCGCGTTGCAGGTTTTGCCAGCCCTGGAGCACTTGGATGTTGATCGAGTTGAAGCGGCCGATCTGTCCGTATTGGCTGGCCTGAAGCGACTGCGGGTTTCCGACCCCGGTGACGGCACGTCAGAGCCGATCCGTCTTCCAGAGACCTTGCGCGAACTGACGCTGCCTCATTCCACCGTCGCTGCTCTCGATCTGAAGTCGTGCAGAAACATCGAACGCGTCCGCATCGACGTTGACCGACATTGGGATGATGACGGCCGGCCGCGCAGTCTCCGTTGGTTGAAGTCGCTGCCCAAGCTGACGCATCTGTCCCTGGTCGGCGCCGTTGATCAGGACGTGAAAGCCATCGCGGGCCTGTCGTCCCTGCGGGCACTGACGCTATCGGGCGCCTGCGCTGTGAAACTCGGCGACGAGGGCTTGCGAGCCCTGGCCGGCTGGCGGCAACTCGAGTCGCTGGAGATCTGCGAATACGGCGCTTGGGTGTCGGATGCCGGTCTGGATGTCTTGCGGAATTTCGGCAAGCTCACGCGGCTGGATCTTTCGGGTTGCCTCGAGACGCCGGCCAATGGGCATGCGGTGACTCCCAAAGGGCTGGGGGTCATTGGCGAACTGAACCAGTTGCGTGTTCTGAAACTGGACCTCTCAACGGAACCCTCAATGGACGAAGTGTTGGCCCGATTCCCCCTGTTGGCGAACCTGGAAGACTTGACGATCAGCGGCTCCGTCACCGATCAACGTCTGAGAATGCTGGAGGGCCTGAAGAAGCTCCGCCGCTTGGACCTCAGCGGCAGTACGGGGTACACCGATGACGGACTCCGCGTGCTGTTGGCCGCTGTGCCAAGCCTGCTGGACGTGGAATTCGAACTGAGCGAGCGTCACTGACGAGTGAGCCTCTTCGGGGCTGGTCCGTGACATCCAAGTCGAAGGAACCGTTACCTCTCGTTCGCAACAAGCCTGCTGCGAAGCGTCCTCGATTGGAGCGGGCACAGCAGGGGCAGTCCCACGACGATCAGCGGCAACCGGATCGTGGATTACACCGGTGATCACGCCATCCAATTGGCCAACTTTGGACCCTACCTGGTGCTGGACAACCCGATCCGAAGCCAGCCCGGCGAGACCAGGCCGCCGAACTCTGGGAAGACTTGTCCCGGCCTCCGGCCATCCCGGCGAGCGGGTGCGGGCGGGGGCGACGGGGGTGGTCCTGCGCCGGGTAATCCTCAGCGCAGCCGCAACGGGTACGGGCCTCGAACTGCGGGGTGGAACCAGGCCGTGAGGCCGTATGCGCAAGAAAGGACAACGGAAGAAAACCGGCTTGGTCACGGAAGCTACAGGGGAGGATGTCCAATCGGCCCGGGCCGTCGCACCTGGGCCATCCGGCCTTCCACCTGGGGCGAGAGCCTGCAGCCGCAAGACGCCGCAGCGACCGCCTTGAACGCCTGGATCGCCCTGTCCAAAACGGCCAGGCCGAAGACCGGTCCGAGTCCGATGTCCTGCAGCGCTTTGCACGCTACTACATGCAGCTCATGACGCCGCCCGACCCTCGCTGGGGCATCCGCACCCTGATCTGTGAGGGCGATGGACGGCCGGACAGCTCGCCGTGTCCGGGCATCCTTGGCACCCTGTTCCGGCGCAGCCAGCCGGAACCCTCGGCCCAGCTGATGCAGATGTGGAAGGAGGGCGGCTCGGACGTCAGCCAAGGCATTCGCGTGCCGGATCTGCTGATCATCGACCCCGCGCTGCCGGCCAAGCCGCTGGTGCTGATCTGCAGTCATGTGGCCGAGTCGGGCGACGGTCTGGTGTGGGTCGATCTGGACGGACGGAAAAGGCGGGGCATCCGCAGCCTGGGGGTCGGCGGCGGCTGGTGCGGCGCTCAGCG
>CAIYOB010000307.1 GCA_903927685.1 uncultured Planctomycetaceae bacterium | reverse complement strand
GTCCGGCCAATACATCCAATCCGGCCAGGGGCCGTCGTTGACAAAGGTGCCGTCGCCCACAAAATCGAATAAGCCGATCTCTTCTTCGCCGTGGAGCCGCAACCCGACCGTGAAGACATCCAGGCTATCGTAGGTCCAACTTAAATAGCCTCCCGGCGACCAATCGGAGTACCCATACGTGACAGCCACGATCGAGGGGAAGGGTATCCGTTTGGTTCGGTTCAAGAACCACAGATAGCGCGAGTGCACGGTGATTACCTTCTGCTCGACATCCACCACGACACGGCGGTGCCACATTCCCAGCGAAATTACGCGCAGAGCCCAGCCCGTGGTGAGAATCAGCCGCCGCTCGCATCTTATGATTCGCGGTCCCAAGGCCTGATTCCCAACTTCCTTTGCGTCCCCAGGAATCGACGACCTCACGCTACTCCGCCACTGGCCGAGAAAGAAGTTGGACGGCGCGGACAGCACCAGCAGGCTAAGCCCCAACTTGAAAAAAGCGGTTCTTTGTTCGGGGGAGCCATTCGTCGTCTTGTCTAAAGCCGTAATGGCATCCCAGGAGCAAATCAACCCGACCAGCATCAAGATAGATTCGATCCAGCGACTCATCTGACACTTTCAACGGCTGACGATTGCCGGCTGATCCGGCTGGACGCAACCGGACCATATTTCTGACCTTGTTACCGTTCTGATGTACTCGTCGCGGTAAGGCGTTTCCGCAGCACCTTGTAGTCCGTTTTGCCCGTGCCCAAGACGGGAATCGCGTCGACGCGGCACACTTCGTCCAGCCGCATGACGCCGCGAAAGCCGGCTTCCGCCAACAGCGCATTGGCTTCCCGCAAAGCGATGTCCCGGGTCGTGAACAGCGCGATGCGGCGGCCGTCGGGCGTTTCGATCCCCTCGACGGCGACCTGCGGTCCATTTTCCGTGGGCGGCCAGCGCTGGGCCAACGGTTCCTCCAGGGCCGGCAGCGAGACCATCTCGCCCGCGACTTTCAGGAACCGCTTCAAGCGGCCGCGGAACTGAAGGCAGCCCTCCGGGTCGATCTGGACGAGGTCGCCTGTCACGTACCAACGGTGTCCGTCCGCCGTGACGAACGGATCGGGGCCGTCGTAGTTCAAGTAGCCGCCAAACACGGATGGCCCCCGCACCAGGAGCATGCCGGTTGCGTTGCTCGCCACGCTCTGCCGCGTGTCGGGATCGACCACGCGGACCTCGACGCCCCGCAGGGGAAATCCCACGGTGCCCGGCTGGACGCGATCCGGACGGTTGATGGAGACCAGGGGCGAGCATTCCGTGATCCCGTAACCCTCGACGATCATCGCTTGCGGAGCCAGCTGGGCGGCCCGCGCGAAGAGCGTCTCAGGACATTTTTCCGCGCCGGTCAGTACCAGGTGCAGCGAGTCCAAGTCCTTGGGCTTAGCCATCGCCAGCATGTAGCTGAAGAACGTGGGGGTCGTGATCAGCAGCGTTACCTGGTAAGCCGCAATCGTTTGGAGCGAGCCGGCGGCATGCGTCGGATCGGCGTAGTGTACCACGCGCACGCCGCCCAGGATCGGAGCGACGATGTTTCCCATCAAGCCCATGCTGTGAAAGGGCGGCAGAAAACCGAGCATGCGGTCGTCGTTGGTCAACTGCAGCACCTCGAACGCGGCCCGGGAGTTGGCGAGCAGGTTGCGGTGGCTCAGCGGCACGGCCTTGGGCATGCTCTCGGAACCCGAGGTGAACAGGACCACCGCCGTGTCGTCGGGTTGCGGGCGAGGCAGACGCCGCAGGCATCGCCGCGGGAACAGGCGGGCGGCCAGCACGGCCCGCAGGGCGGCCAGCTTGCCGATTCGGGCCCGGACGTCTTCCAGGAAAACGTACTCGGCGCCCGGGACCTCGATGCCCATCCGGTCGATCAGCTTACGCGAAGAAATGACCCGGCGCAGGGCAAGTTTCTCGACGGCATGGGCCAGGTTGGCCGGCCCGGTGGTCCAGTTCAGCATGACCGGCAACTTGCCCGCCAGATGCAGCCCGAAGAAGGCCAGATCCGCGCCCACCGAGGCCGGCAAAAGCACGCCGACGGCATCGCCGGGAAGCGAGCGGAAGTGATCGGCCATCAGTTGCGCGCCCACGAGCATCCGGCGGTAGTCGAGTGTGCCGGACAGGCGGTCGGCCACGCAGGGCTCCGCCGGATCTTCCAGGGCCCGGCGCACGAACGCTTCGGGGATCGTGTCCGCCAGGATCGCGACGGGCTTCGTCGTCCGGGGCGGCTTCCGCCAGAGCGCGGGGACGGAGGCCCCAGCGTCGTCCGTCGCGGCGACCAGGCCCTCCGCAACGGCCCACAGTTCTCCGACCGAGGTCGCCACCTGCGGCGAACGGAACCCAAAGCGATCTTCGATCTGCAGCGTCAGATCCATCCGGTCCAAGCTATCCAGGCCGAGTTCGTCCAGCGTCGTGCCGGCGGTTTTTTCGTCCGCTGCCAGCGGGCGTCCCAGATGCTCCTCCAGCAGTTCGGCGACGGCCTCGATGGTGGCGCGGCGGACTTGGCCCTGATCGGCCGCGGCCGATTCGCCCGCCGCGGGAAAGGTAACCTGCCGGGGCCCGAACCAGGCATGGTAGGGCACGAACACAGGCGTCTCCGGGCCCTCCTGGTTGTACCAGGCTTCGAGAAACGGATTCAGTGTCTCGCGCTTGGCGGCCGGCAAGCGACCTCGCTCGACCGGCTCGACCGTGATCACGATCCGTCGCCGCGGAGCGAACACAATCAGGTTGGCGGCCATCCAGGCCAAGCCGCGGACCGCGCACTGCGCCAGGCTGGGGGCGCCGCCGGTGCGAGCGTAGGTGAACATGCTCCCCCACAGCCCGCGCGTGCGCACGAGCACCACGTTGGCCTGGGGGCAGCGTGCGAGCACTTCCGCGGCCGTGCGGGCAGCGCCGACTTCCTCGCGTCCGTTGTGAACCACGTGGCCGGAAGGGTAGATCAAGAAGCACTCGCCGCGTTCCAGTCCGGCCACGACGGCGTCGATCATGGCCAGCGTGCGATCCCGCGCCGAGACGCTGTGCTCGCTCAAGTCCGGCACCTCCAGCGCTTGGACCAAACGCATCAGGGGCAGCAGGAAGGGCTTGCGGTACATGCTGGTGGTGACCACGGGGCGCACCGCCTGAGTCAGGCGGACATGGCTCCAGACCAGTGGAGGGTCGATGTAACCGGGATGGTTCGGCAGCACGAGTGTCGGCCCGCGCAGAGCTTGCAGTTTTTCCAGCCCGACAACTTGCACCATGTAGCGCCGCTGCAAAGCCCACCGCGCCGCCCACCAAAGAATCGTTTGCAATAGTCGTAACATGATGCTCTCCTCAAAGTCTACGGCAACCGGTGCGGTGCGGCCTCGGTGAACAGGTTGATCAACAGTAACAGGCCCAACGCCCGGCCGGCGCCAGGTGCGACTTGCTGGTTATCCGGCGCCAGGGGCGTGGTCTCGGAACCAGCTCCAGTGGATGGTGGCAGCATGATGTGATCGCCTTGAGAAACAACCGGACTGGGTTCAGATGCCAAAGAACGGTCTTCCGGTTCATGCATCGTTCACCTCGTGACCTGTGCGAGCAAGTCGAAACGCGGCTTTCACCTTCGCGTCCTGCAACACGACCAACGCCCTAGATTCGATGCGAGCATGCGTGCACTTGATGATTTCTACGTTCGGCAACGCCTTCTTGAGTTCGCTGACGCCAGCGTCAGTGACCTTGGTGCCCATCAGGTTCAGCCTTTTGAGTTGGATCAACCCTTTCAGGTGCTCCAGCCCGGCGTCCGTGACCTTGATTGACGACAATTCCAGACCCTGGAGTTGGAGCAGTCCTTGGAGGTGCTCCAACTCGGCGTCCGTGATCCGGGTGCCCCACAGATACACCCAGGAGATCTGGGCACTCTTTGGGTTCCGGGTGAACCAGGCGGAACTGCCGCCTCGCTTCTGAATCACTGCAATCGCCTGCTTGGTAGTTATCCTCTCGGCAATTGCCCTGTTGGCATCTACCTTCTCGGTCGCTACCTTCTCGGAAGTTGCTTTCTCCAGGTCAGTGCGGTCAATGGCGACCCCCGGCAAGGCTTGCTTGAGTTGTGCGCACCCGGCGTCCGTGACCTGAGTGCCCTGCAGATCCAGAGACTGAAGCTGGGTCAACTCTTTCAGGTGCACCAACCCGGCGTCCGTGATCGAGTTGTCCGACAGATCCAGGTAGCGGAGGTTCTTCAAGCGTCCGACGTCTTCCAGCCCGGCGTCCGTTAGCTGGCTGCCCCACAGGTTCAGCGCCTGGAGTTGTGTCAACCCGCGGAGGGGTGCCAAATCGGCATCCCCGAGCGTGGTGCCCCACAGTTCCAGCCTCCGGAGTTGCGTCAACCCGTGGAGACGCTCCAGCCCGGCCCCCGTGACTCCGGTGAACACCAGATGCAGCTCTTGGAGTTGGGTCAGCCCTTTCAGGTGCTCCAGGCCGGCGTCCGTGAC
>CAIYOB010000306.1 GCA_903927685.1 uncultured Planctomycetaceae bacterium | reverse complement strand
GAGCGGAATTTCGTCTCGCAGGGAGCCTATCAATGTACCGCAAGTATGATGTCGTGTCGTTGTTCGTGTTGGTGTTGGCGGGATGTAGCGAATCGTACGAGCCGGCCAGGCGGGATGCCGCGCCGGCGGAATCCGGGGTGACGGCCGCCCCTGCCGCCGCGTCGGTGCCCGCCGACAGCCCGCCCCCCATCACCAATCCGCACGCCGGACTGGCTGCAGCAGCGGCGCCCGAGGAACTGGGGCCGGACGTCGAGGTGGGGGCCATCAAGTTGAAAGGTCCGGAAGGGTGGACTCGCAAGCCGCCGCGCAACCAGTTTGTCGCGGCCGAGTTTACGCTGCCCAAAGCCGAGGGCGACGACGCGGACGGGCGACTGACGGTCAGCTCGGCCGGAGGCACCGTCGCGGACAACGTGAAACGCTGGCGGGACCAGTTCGGCGGCAAGCCGGAGAAGGATTCGGAGCTGGAGTTGGAGATTGCCGGCCTGAAGGTCACGGTCGTCGATTTCACCGGAACCTACAAGGATCAGCCGGGGCCGTTTGCGCCGGCCGTCGACCGAGCCGGCTATCGCATGCTGGCCGCCATCGTTCCCGTGGGCGAGCGTCTGCATTTCATCAAGGCCTACGGCCCGCAGAAGACGATGGGCGACCACGAAGACGCCTTCCACGCGTTCTTGCAGACGCTGCAGAACAAGTAACGGCCACCGCTACACGGCGTGCCGTATGGAAGCTGCCGCTTCGTTGACTTCCGGATCGTTGAAGATCCGGATCGGACCGCGCCCCGGACCGCGGCGTTCCTGCATGATGCCCCGGCGCGACTGGCTCAAGAATTCGTAGAAAGCCGCCGCTGGCCCCGTGTGGAACGTGTGCTGCAGCGTCTCGAGCACTTCCCGCCACGCCAGTCCGCTACGGTAGATGATGCGATACGCGGCCTTCAGTTGCTGGAATTCCGGATCGCGAAAGCCGTTGCGACGCAGGCCGACTGTGTTCAGGCCGACGACATGACTGCTCAACCCGTCCACGGTAACGAACGGCGGGACGTCGCGGTTCAGATGCGCCTGGCCGCCGACCATCGCCAACTGGCCGATGCGGCAGAACTGGTGGATGCCCACCGCTCCGGACACGTACGCCCGGTCGCCGACCGTCACATGGCCGGCGATCATGACGTTGTTGGTCAGCACGAGATTGCTGCCGATGTGACAGTCGTGCGCGATATGGGCGTTGACCATGATCAGGTTGTGGCTGCCCACCTCGGTCCAATCCTCCGGGCCCAACCCGCAATGGATGGTGACGTGCTCGCGGATCATATTGCCATCCCCGAGCCGCAGGCGTCCCACCTGATCGCCGGCCCGCAGATGCTGTGGCCGGCCGCCCAGTACGGCGCCTTCGGACACCGAGTTGTCCCGGCCCAGGATCGTGCCTTTCTTGACCACCACGTGGCTGGCCAGATTGCAGCCTTCGCCAATCACCACCCCGGACTCGACGACACAGAACGGACCGATGGAGACATTCGCGCTGACTTCCGCTTGCGGATCGATCACTGCTGTCGGATGGATGCTAGCCATGTTGCGCGTCCTTGCCTTTGGAGTCCTGACCGAACGGAAATCGTCACGCCCGCGGGTTTATCGGCTGATTAGCCTGTGAGGATTAGGCTGACTTTGCCGACAGGGAAAATTTTCGCCCCCTGCGACGGTCAGCGACGCTTTGCTACACTGGTGGCGGACCTGCCACGATCCGGAAGCCCGGGCGCGTCGCTCCTCGACTTTGCGCCGGCCGCCGATTCGCCGTTTTTTGGGGGTGTCAATCGTGGCGGCGTTTTTACGATAGTTAGGGCAATCCGTTCAAGATCAAAAGGAGAAGAATCCCAATGGCGGATCCACATGCGCTGTACGACGAGGCGGAAAAGCTGAAAGACGAAGGGAAATACCAGGAAGCGATCGCCAAATACTCGGAAATCCTCGGCAACGACGACACTTTCACGCTGGCCCACCTCGCCCTGGCCGTGGTGTACGGCAAAGTCGGCGACCACGAAAACGCCGTAAAACACGGCGAACGGGCCTGCCAACTGGAGCCCAACGATCCGTTTTCTTTCACCGCGATGAGCGTCACTTACCAGCGGGCCTTTGCCGGTACCCGCAATCCCGAATACATCCACATGGCGGAACATTCGATGGCCAAAGCCCATGCTTTGCAGGGCCAGCGGTGGTAAACGACCGGCCAGCGACCGTTGACGATAACGGCCCTTCCTGCTAGAAGATTCCCTCTACGCCCCATTTTTCGAGTTGACAAGGAGATATGCCTGTGAGTTGCAGTGAACG
>CAIYOB010000305.1 GCA_903927685.1 uncultured Planctomycetaceae bacterium | reverse complement strand
GTTGCTAATACTGAGCTTGATCTGGTCTGGACCGATGCCGACGTTTGGCCCTGTCAGAGAATAACTCCGAACTATCGGATGCAGCCGAGTCGAGTACGACCGGCCGATCCGGAACGTTCGGCGGCCTGGACGCGAGCGGTCGGCGTGCGACCCGCCGACGGGTTTTGGCCGAACTCGAAGGCCGATCGGTAAAGGGCTATTCCATGTCACGTGCACCGATATGTCTCTCATTGGTGTTGCTGGCTGCTACGCTGAGTGGCTGTTTGGGAGATCGCGCTGCGGATCGCACACTCACGATCCGTCAATTGCAGGGCACGCTCACGTACGTAGGACAGTTCCAAATTGACACGAGCCAGTTGCCCGCCGACGCGGTCGAGTCACGAGTCGAGACTGGCGGCCCGGGAACTCCAGTCACGCAGTTGACTATTGACCAACGCTATCCGACGGGCAAACCGTTGGACAGCAGCGTTACGGGGCAGCGTTACGGGGCAAGCGTCATGGGGCAAGCCGGCTGCGGAAAGCCACCTTGGCCTATCGCGCACGCATACGGTCGCGCCGTTGGCATCCGGTCCACCTTGTCAGGGCGCCACCTTGCCAGGACACCACCTTGCCAGGACACCTTGGCGGGGCACACCTTGTCAGGGCGCCGGTAGCTTGCCCCCGCCCACCGCGATACAATCCAGGACGGTGGGGACCGAAGACTCGCGCGTTCGCTATCCCGGAGGAGCCATGTCCAGCCAGATTGTTGTCGTCGGCAGTTCCAACGTCGATCTGATCATGAAAATGGCACACCTGCCGAAACGCGGCGAGACCGTGACGGAGGCCCTGTTCATGCAGACGTTCGGCGGCAAGGGCGCCAATCAAGCGGTCGCCGCGGCCCGGGCGGGAGGCCACGTCGTGCTGGTCAACTGTGTGGGCGACGACAGCTACGGCGCGGCGATCCTGGACAATCTGCGCGCGGCACAGGTCGACACGGAATTCGTGTTCACGGAATCGGAGGTGGCCAGCGGGACCGCGCTGGTCATGATCGGTGACGACGGAGACAATTACCTGTCGGTGGCCCCCGGCGCGAACTACCGGCTGAGCCGAGCTCACGTCGACCGGGCCGGTGACTTGATCGCCGCGGCCGAACTGGTCGTGCTGCAGTGCGAGATTCCGCCGGACACCCTCGAGTACGCGATCGAACTGGCGGCCGCCCGCGGCCGACGGATCATGCTCAATCTGGCCCCGGCCCGCCGCTTGCCCGACTCGTGCCTGCAGCGGCTGACATACCTGATCGTGAACGAAAGCGAAGCCGAATTGCTGTGCGGGTTCGCCGTCGATTCGCCCGCCCGGGCCGGTGCCGCGGGCCAGGCGATCCGTGCCCTGGGGCCGGAAGTCGTCATCCTCACGCTGGGCGCGGAGGGCGCTTGCGTCTGTGCGGGCGGCGCGCCCCTGCAGGTGCCCGCCTTTCCCGTCCAGTCCGTGGACGCCACTGCGGCCGGGGACACCTTCTGCGGCAGCCTGGCCGTGGCGTTGCTGGAAGGCAAGGGGCTGGGCGAGGGCGTCCGCTTTGCCAACGCCGCCGCCGCGCTGGCGGTCACGCGACTGGGCGCCCAGCCGTCGATTCCACTGCGGGCCGAGATTGACCGGTTCCTGATCGGCCGTAGTCCGTGAGCCGGCTTGGCGAACCGGTCCCGGCACGAGTCCAGGTTGACGTTCATCGGGACGACCTCTAGACTTGACAATTATGAGTGCCCTACCTCGAACCACCGCCGGGATTTCCCCGGACGATTATCTGGCTGGCGAATCGGAGTCCGACGTCCGGCACGAGTACGTCGGTGGCCGAGTGTTTGCCATGGCGGGTGCGAGTGCGGACCACAACCGGATCGCGGGGAACATCTTTCGTGAGTTGGGTAATCACCTCGAGGGCCACCCCTGCGAGGCGTTTTCAAACGACATGAAGATCCGCACCCACCGCGAGGTGTTCTACTATCCGGATGTGATGGTGTGCTGCGATCCCGCCGACAACGCCCGGTACTATCGAGAACGGCCTCGCTACGTGTTTGAAGTCCTGTCGGACGAGACGCGCCGGACGGACGAACGCGAAAAGGCCCTGGCGTATTTCCACACGCCCAGCGTGGAAGCGTATATCCTGGTCGAGCAGGCCAAACGGCAGGTCACGGTCTTCCGCCGCGACGGCGGAACTTGGTGGCAGGCCGAATGCCTCACGCACCCCGGCGATGTTGTCCGGCTGGATTCGCTGGGCTTCGCGATCTCACTGGAACGGATCTACCGGCGCACGGAGGCGGCGGATTTGGCGTAGCGACGATCGCCACCGACACCCCTGACTGCCGTTGCTGAGAGAGGAGCCAACATGCCCAGCCCGTTTCCCGGGATGGATCCTTATCTGGAGGACCCGCAGCTGTGGCCGAGCGTCCATCATCTGCTGATCAGCCAGATCGGCACGACACTGAATCGGCTGCTGCCGTCGGGATATGTGGCTGCGTTCGGCGAGCGGGTCGTCGTCGCCGGTCCGGATCGAGACAACTATCCCGATGTCTCCGTCAAGGACGTGGAGGTCGTCGGCGGTGTGGGGACTTTCTTGCGCAGCGGTTCGGCCACGGCGGTCAGTGATGCACCGTGGGTGGTGGCCGTGACGACCGACGAAATCACCGAGAGTTTTGTCGAAATCCGAGCCTTGACCGGAAACCAACAGGTTGTCACCGCGATCGAGGTGCTCAGCCCTCGGAACAAGGCTGCCGGAAGTGAAGGGCGGCAGTTGTACCGGCAGAAGCAGCGCGAGATCCTGAGCAGCGAGACCCATCTGCTGGAGATTGACTTGTTGCGGTCGGGCCAGCATACCGTTGCCGCGCCGCGTGAGGCACTGCTGCGGCGGGGCCCGTATCACTACCTCGTCAGCCTGTCGCGGGGCAAGCAGCGTCACGAGTGTGAAGTCTGGGGGATCCTTCTGGCGTCCCGGCTGCCTCGCGTCCGCGTTCCGCTGGCCGGCTCCGATCCCGACGTACCCCTGGATCTGCAGGCTGTCTTCCAACAGGTCTACGAAGCCGGTGCTTTTGAACGCCAGCTCGACTATTCCCAACCGCCCGCGGTTCCACTAGCCAAAGCCGACGCCGCCTGGGCCGAGGCACTGGTCCGATCCTAAGGCTCCAGCCGTGGGCGGCGTCACGGTCGAGGCGGCTTCTTGTCCCGTTGGAACTGCAGGCCTTGCAGGGTCCGGCGGAAGTTCGGGTCGTCCGGCCGCAACTCCACCGCCTTCTGCAGATGGGCGACGGCCTCGTCCCACTGCCCGCGTTCCGCCAGGACATTGCCGAGGTTGAATTCGGCGTCCGCGAAACGCGGGTTCAGCTCCAGGGCTTTCCGAAAACAGGCAACCGCCTCGTCGAGCCGTCCGCGTTGGGCCATGACGATCCCGAGGGCATATTGGGCATCCAGCATGTTGGGACTCAACTCCAGCGCCTTCTCGAGATGGACAATGGCCTGGTCGAACTGTCCGAGTTTGACGAGAATGAACCCCAGGACGTACTGGGCTTCCGGCAGGTTGGGATTCAGTTCCAGGGCCCGTCTCAGATGGGCGATGCCGTCCTCGATCTGTCCGCGTTTGGCCAGGGCTTCGCCCAGGCTGTACTCGGCATCGGCAAAGTCCGGAGCCGTCTTCAGAGCAGCTTGGAACTGAATGATGGCCTCGTCGAATCGGCCGAGTTCCATCAGGAGGCGGCCGAGGTTGTCGCGGGCTTGGACATAGTTGGGCTTGATCTTCAGAGCCTGCTGGTAGTGCTCGATGGCTTCCTCGAACTTGCCGCAACTGGCCCAAGCCATCGCCAGACTGTTTTGCATGGACGGATCCCAGGGCAGCGTCTCGACGACGACTTGCAGATGTTTCGCGGCCAAGTCGGGCCGACCCCGCTCCGTGGCCAACGTGCTGAAATGCAGATGCAGGCTCAGGTTGTCAGGGTCCTTGGCCAGTGCCGCCTCGTAGGTCTCCCACGTCGCCGCCATCGCCTCGGGCGTCGAGATCCGCTGGCGAAGGTCCTCCATCTTCCGCCGCGCCGCGCCTTGGCGGAGGCCGTAATTCCACTGGTTTGCGAAGGGTTGCCGGGCCGTCAATCGCTCCATGCTGGCGGCCATTTGATACTCGTCCCAGGGAGTCAGGGTGAGCAACTCGGCGCAACGCTGCAGCGAGGGAACTTCGCCAGACTGGCCCCGGGAGCCGAGTTGCGGCAGAGCTTGGCAAACATGGTCCAAGACGGCCCTGGCGAGTTGGTAGTTTCCAGCGAACGTCAAGTGGACGTGCTCGTAGAAGAGGTCCGCGCCCGGAATCCCATGCGAGTCCGGGTCGCTCTCCGCCAGGATTCGCTCCGCGTCCACGAACTGAAAACCGGCGGGGTCCTGCTCGGCGGCGACCTGCCGGACGATCGCATTGATGTGCGAATCGGCACGGACGCGCAAGGCATCCAGGTCGCGGGCCGACTCGAATCGCTCCCGCGCCTCGGCAAAGCGGCCGGCCTTCAGCAGGCATTGGCCGAGCCGAAACTGCAACTCCGCGTAGCGGTCGTCAATCTTCGCCGCCGCGTCGAACTGCTCCAGGGCATCCGGCCAACGGTTGTTGCCCTCCAAGTCGCCACCCTGCTTGTAGAGAGATTCCCATTTCGCCAAGTCTTCGGGCGACAGGTCCGAGCGGTGCAGCGAGGCCATCGGCGGGAAATCGCGGAGGTTCACCGCGATCGTGGATAGCACGACCGCGGCACCCCCACGCTGGGCGACGGCGCAGATATCGGTCAGGTTCTGCCGGTAGTGGTCATAGACGACCGCCAAACGCGGGTCATCCGCCGCGATGGGGCTGTACACCGACATCTCCTTTTCACGCCACAGGCTCGGATCGCCTTCGCGGCTGCGGACGCGCTCGGTGACGTCGTTGAGCAGCTGGCCAACCCGGGTCGATTTCACCCACAGGTTGGCCCGCACCATCCTCAGGCTCGGCGAAAACGGCTGCAAGACTGTCCCCGGCCCGAACGGTCCGGTCACCTCGTTGTTTCCCGTGTAGACGACGAACAGATCCGGCTCGCGATCTGCACAGTCGCGGGCGATTTCCAAGACGGTATGCGAGTTGATCGCCACCATGGCCCCATTGATCACCTCGAACCGAGTGTCCGGAAACTGGTCGCGGAGCATGACGGCGAGGATCGCGCCGAAGCTGAACGACGGGTCGGGAATGCCCTGGGCGGCAGAGCTGCCGAGAACAAAAATGCGGATCGTCCCTGCGGGCTTGGCGGTCAGCGGTTTGGCCGACAGCAGGCAGGGCATCGGGTCCCGGCACAGCAACCGCGGGAAGAAACGCCAGCCGAAGCGGTAGTTCGTTGTGTATCCTCCCCGGGCATCCGGCCCCAAATAGAATCCCGTGGGATAGCCGTAACCCATCAAGCGCAACGAGACTTCGAACAATCCGACGAACAACAGCGGGGCAAGGACGGCCAGCGACAACCGCAACAGCCAGCCGCGCCAGCCGCGAAAACGCCCTGGGCCGGGCACCGCTTTTTCGCTGTCGGAACGGTTCGTCGGCTCTGGCTTGCGTGATCTTCGCCCCATGCAACTGCCTCATCATCCTTCCCGACTGGCCCAGAGACTCCGTGGATACGCTAAGTTTGGCGCTGGGGCTGTGCGCGAACATGGGAGACTCAAGTCCGTTGAGACAGAGCCCCACGCCGCTGCCCAGCATACTTTACCTGCCCGCCCGCCGACTGCCAAGGTCGCGGGCGGCTCGCGGGCAGCTCGTTGACTGGCATCTGCGCAGGCACGTCCCCCTACGATTCGGTCGCCGATGTGCTATTCTCAATGGAACGTCTTAGCGTCGCTGGACAAGCGACCGTCTT
>CAIYOB010000304.1 GCA_903927685.1 uncultured Planctomycetaceae bacterium | reverse complement strand
GCATTGGGAACGCTGCAACTGCCCGCCGAGGGGCGTTACTGGACCGCTCCGGCGTTTTCCGGCGGACGGCTCTTCGTCCGAAATGCCGTCGGCGATGTGTTCTGTGTCGATGTGCGACAGTAGCGGCGGGACAACCCGCTCTGCCCAGTAGGGCCGGCAGCAACATCCGCTCACAGGTACGGCTATTACGAAGCCCGATTCCGTTGCCCGCCCGGAGCTGGCTGGCACACGTCGTTCTGGATGATGCGACACGACTGGCGGAAAACGGCAAACGAAGCCGTGGCAGTGCAGGAGATCGACGTCTGCGAACAGGATTCGGTGACCCGCACGTGCTACTCGGTCAACCTGCATCGCTGGAAACCGGTGCCGCACGTCAGCTACGGTTACCAGCGGATTGCGACGCCGGACCTGGCCGCGGAGTTCCACGTATGGGGCTGCGAATTCACGCCGCAGCGGATCGACTATTATTTCGACCGACGGCTGGTTCAATCACTCGATGCGACCGTCATTCCGCACGGTCCGCAGAATATCTGGCTGACCAGCGTCGCGGCACCGTTGGGCGGCACGAAGGCCGTCGACGACTCCAAGCTGCCCGGCGTCGCCGAGTTTGACTACGTGCGGTATTTCGCGAAGACTGTTTCGCCGAGAGCAGATGAACCCTGAGCCAGATTCGTCATCGGCACAAGCTCCTTGCCGGCCCGCCGCCCTCCGTCGTTTCGTAGCGACCGGGGATGCCCGCGGCGTGCCCGTGGGCATTCGTCGCGCCTCCTGCCCGGCGGCTTCTCGTCTCGTCGGCGGCCACAACGCACCGCTTTGCCGCCCCGACGAGTGCTCTGCCCCCGAAATCTGCGACCCGCTCCTGGCCCTGTCACTCGGCTCCAACGGGCGGGATTGCCGACGGCCACCAGAGCGATCGCCAGTACGCCTGGTCGGTCACGTAGGCGTCGATCCGGCCCGCCGGACCGGGGTTCGCTGGCAGGATGCCAAACCGTTTCATCTCCCGCACGTACATCGCCGGAGGCTGAAAGCCCGGCATATCGAACCGCTTGATTTGGTCCAGATAGTCCTGGCCCGCACGACAGAGCGCGAGGATCTTCTGGTAATCCGGGTCGGTCGTGTCGGCGAACACCGCCCCGGCCCCGCTCGCGGCGCCGGCGGCCCGGCATCGCCCGTAGCCGCCGGCCGACTGGCCCAGGGGAGCCAGCAGGATCAGCGACTTGTCGGGACGCGACAGATTGAAGACGAGGTGCCGGGACCAGCGGATTCGGACATCATCGGGATCGGGATTGGACAACACCAACCCCAGGTCGTCCGAAAGGTACTGGGGCAGCGGCCGCGACGGGTCGTGGCACGCCAGGCATCGCCGGCGGATCGCCTCGGCCGCGGCCGGCGAACACGGCCAGTTGCGGTCGCTGGTATCCAGTTGGCTCTTGGGGTAGCCACCGATCATTCCGCTTCCCAGGGCCGCGTACGTCCCCGGGTAAGGCGCCGCGGACTCGATCCAATACCGGATCATGTTCACCTCGCGCTTTGCGAGCTGGACCCCATAGTGCCGAGAATCGAGCGTGGCCATCAGCGGGCTGGCCGAAGTGCCGATGGCCCGCGGAGGCAAGTTGGTGACGAGCCGGTCCCGCCCGTCCGAGACGTACTTCAGGGCGGTGAGCGTGTAGTAGCTGTGCGAGAAGATCGGCCCGCGATCGCCGCACAGGACGACACGGCCATCTCGGCGCTCGTCGTTGTGGCAGCGGACGCAGTGGCGATCGAGGATCGGTTGGATGTCGCGGGGGAAGTCGAACACGTCGGGGATGTCCGGGATGGCGGCGATCTTGCTTGGCGGCCGGCACAGGGCCAGTGTCGCGGTCTGCTCGACGTTTTGCGGGGTTCGGGTCCGGGATTCATGGCAGCCCACGCAACTGGTCGTCTCGCCTGGCATGACGCTCAGGAAGCTCATCATCCGCTTGACGGAGTTGTCATGCTCGTCGAGGGCCACAAAGAACAGGCTCCGCAAGGCGGGGACCTCAAAGTAGGCCGAACCGTCCGGCTCGACGGGCACCGTGCCCAGTACGCGCTCGAGGGTAAAGGTCCCGCCGAAACTCATCGGCGGCATCTTGCCGCTCTCATTGACCGGTTTCGGCAGCGTTTCCAGGACCAGCAGCTTCTT
>CAIYOB010000303.1 GCA_903927685.1 uncultured Planctomycetaceae bacterium | reverse complement strand
TTGCCGACGCCCCGCTGGCGGATCATCCGCTGATTGTGACCGACCGCGCGGTGGTGCTGGGCTGACCTTCACTTGCTGCCACATCCTGAACGAGTCCGTGACATGAAACTGCAGCTGATTCCAAAGGAGACGGTGATGCGACAGGCAGTATGCAAGATGATTGGATGGCTGGCGATGGTGGCGGGATTGGCTTCCCTTGTGGAGGGAGAATCGCAGAACGCTGAGCCGCCGAAGAAACCCCGCGTCGACTTAACGGTCGAACCGCTGCTGGAGCAATGGTCGGCCGCGAAAGCCGCCGAGTACCTGGACGTCCGGGCCAACGCGGATGAGGGAACCAAATGCCTGAATTGCCACGCGACCTATGCCTACCTGCCGGCCCGGCCGTGGTTGCCGGCGCCGGGGGTGAAGCATGCCGAACGGCGGACGGCAACGGAAGAGTGGGCGGCGGGCCTGTTGAAGGAACCGTGGTCGCCGGACGCGAACGGGGAGAAGCCGGTGGACGGAAAGGTCGAGCGGCGGATCACGGAGGCCCTGCTGACGGCGGCGGTCCTGGCGCAACATGACGCGATCACGACCGGCAGGCTGCAGCCGATAACGCGTCAGTCGCTCGATTTGATGTGGAAGCTGCAGCGGGCGGACGGCGGCTGGCACTGGCTGAAGACGAACGAGCCGCCATCGGCGACGGACGACCACTATGGGGTGACGATGGCGGCGATCGGCGTCGGCCTGGCGCCGGAGGGATACGCGCAGACGCCGACAGCTCAGACCGGACTGGAGAAGCTGCGGGCTTATCTGAGCGCCCATCCGCCGCAGCATACCCACCAACGGCTGATGCTGCTGTGGGCAGACCACTGTGCGGGCGGCATCCTGACGGAGCCGGAGCGGCAGGCGACGGTCGCGGACTTACGGGCGCTCCAGCGGCCGGACGGCGGTTGGGCGATGGCCTCGCTGGCTCCGTGGAAGCGGATCGACCAGACGCCGCAGGACGTGACCAACGGCGACGGCTACGGGACGGGCCTGGTGGTGTACGTGCTGCGCGTCGCGGGCGGCGTGCCCGCCGACGATCCGGCAATCCGCCGGGCCGTCGACTGGATCAAGACGCACCAGCGCCAAAGCGGTTACTGGTACACGCGGTCGCCGAAAACCAACGACGTGCTAACCACCTACGCGGGAACCGCCTATGTCGTCATGGCCCTGCACGCGTGTGGGGAGATCCGCTGAGGCGACGGCGCACTCGCCGCTGGTCCACGCGAATGTGGGAAGGCGCCCTCGCCGCCTCATGTGGGCCCCTGCAGTCGGGCCTGGGGGGGCAGGACCGGGAATGGGCCTGGGATTGGGCCTGGGGATCGCAGTTCGGCACCCGCCTCGGTAGCCTGAGCCTGACCCTAGATCGTCGTCGTTGCGCTGGCCTCCGGAGACCACTGCCATGAATGCCTGTTTCGCCGTCCTGATCGCCCCGTGTCCGGCCCTCGTCGCCGCTGCGCCGGACCGGGTTCCCTTCCCGATGGACTGGTCCGGCCACGCGCAAACCGCCGCGGACCTGAGTTGCCATCTTGACGCGCCGGCCGGCAGGGACGGCTTCATCCGCGCCGCGAACGGACACTTGGTGAAACCCGACGGCGCGCGTTTTCGCATCTGGGGCGTCAACATCTGCGGCCCCGCGTGCTTCCCGGAAAAGTCCGACGCCGTCGCCCTCGCCGACCAGCTCGCGCGGATGGGCGTCAACTGCGTGCGCTTCCACGACATGGACTCCGGGTGGAGTGTGCTGTTCGATAAGTCGCGGACCGACACCGCCAGCTCAGTCCCGACACCCTCGACCGGCTCGATTACCTCGTCGCCGAGTTCAAGAATCGCGGCATTTACGTGAACCTCAACCCCCACGCGGTTGTAGAGGGCCGGGACATAGTGGGCATCTCGAACGGCGGCGTAACGCTTCCAGTGGTTCCAGGCGTCGCGGAGGTGGCGCAGAGCGGCGTCGTGCTCAAGTCTGTCGCCGTTTCCGTCAAACAGGGCCAGCGCACAGGCTCCGCGGATCTTCGACGCATAGTAGCGGCCCAGCCAAGCCAACGCTTCACAGTCGTGCAGGGTCTTCCGGAGTTCGGAGTCTCCGTTGGCAGGATCTCGGAGCGTTTCGAGCGAGGCGAACGTCTCGGCCACCGCACCCTCGAGGGCGGCGGAGATTTCGAGTGCTGTGGTCTCAGTCATCGGCTGACGGGCGGTGAGGCTTCGGCGCCAGGCAACAAACGGCAATCGCCGCCAACCACAACACCGCTGGTGTTTTCGTGACGAATCCACCACGCACACAAGCGGAGAAAGACGCGGGAGGCGCTGGACACCTTCAACGGCCGTCCTGCGGATAAGGATAGCGGGCGTCCCGCGGAGCACAAGACGGCCGATCACGAGTCGTGTCGATCACGAGTCGATTGGGGTTGGGGGGGGTGGGGGCGAGCCGCGAGGTACGTGAGGCGAGCCCCCAGGCTTTGCCACTGGGGGCTCGCTGCGCTCGACCCCAGGCACCCCAATACTTAGCCTTGGCGGCGCACTGGTGATGAACCGCCCGCAACTCAAATCGCCGGGGCCCCCGGCTTCTTGGCTTGGACCCACTCGTAGTACTCGCGCATCTGCAGTTGGGCGGCGGCCGCTTCGTCCAGAAAGACTTTGGCATCGGAGTGCATCTGCAGGGCGCTGGCGGTGATCATGCTGGTGACCGGGCCCTCGACCATCTTGGCGACCGCGTCGGCCTTGTTCTTGCCGTTGGCGACCAGCACCAACTTCCGCGCTTCGAGAATTGTGCCCACGCCCATGGTGATGGCATAGGTCGGGACGTCCTCGATCCGGTCGAAGAACCGTGCGTTGTCCTCGATGGTCTGCCGGGCCAGGGTCTTCAGACGCGTGCGGCTGGTGAGCGAAGACGTCGGTTCGTTGAACGCGATGTGACCATCCGAGCCGATCCCCAGAACTTGCACGTCGATCCCGCCGCAACTCTTAATGCGGCTCTCGTACCACTCGCAAAACGCCCGGTAGTTGCGGGTCGTCCCTGAGGGGATGTGGATGTTCTCGCGGGGGATGTTCACGTGCTGGAACAGGTTTTCGTGCATGAAATAGTGGTACGACTGCTCGTGGGTGCCGGGCAAGCCGACGTACTCGTCCAGGTTGAACGTCGTGACTTGGGAGAAGTTCAGGCCCTCGTCACGGTGCATGCGGATCAACTCCCGATACAGTCCCAAGGGGCTGGATCCGGTGGCCAAGCCCAGCACGGCATTGGGCTTGGCGTTCAACACGTCCGCGATCACGGCGGCGGCCTTGCGGCTCAGTTCTTCGTAGGTTTTGGAGATATCGACTTCCATCGTGGCGGTCCTTTCGTTCGTCAAGTGGCGCGTGAGAAGTGGTTCGGAATTGTCTCGCCCGCTTTACGGCGTCGGCAGGGCTGCGGGCGGCGGCCGGAAGAACTGGGCCGTAGCATCGGACCCGGCGGGATCGGTCCGCGGGTCGCGGCAGACATGATTCCAGGGGCGGCGGACCATCCACAGGCCGGGCAGTGCGATCACGGTGCCGTAGAAGTGCGTCCCCGACCAAACCGGCTGCAGCAACCGGGAATCCCCGTAGCGATCCAAGCCCGGCTCGGCAAAGTAGGCCGGTGGATGGCAGATTGTCGCGGCCGGCCCTAGCGGCGCATAGGACAACGGGGCCCAGCTGCTGGTCCCGCGGGCATCGATCAACGGCCGGCCGGCGAAGACCGCGGCGGCGTAGTTCCGCTTGTCAGGATGCAGATCCGCCCTCGCGGCAATCACCGGCTGAGCGATGTCGGCTTTCAACTTGCAGATCGGCTCAATCCGATAGGGCCCTGCGTCGGCAGCGACCTGGGGAGGCTTCTCGGGAACCGGCGATACGATGCGTTCCGGCTCGCTGGGCACCGGCTGGGCGTCAGGCCGCGAGGTGTCCGCGGGAACGGCGCCAGGCGTGAACCGCAACCGGCTGGTGCCCAATTCGTCCGCGGCAAAGCCGGCGGTGACCATGAGCAATAATCCACACAGGCCGCCGCAGATTCGAAACCAACTCAACCGGCTTTTCATTTCACGCCGCCGCGGAATCGGGAACGCCGGCACGCCCCGCCGGTCCGACCGGCAACTCGCCGCTGATTCGTATCGCACTGCACTTGAAGATCGGCTTGTCATTTGTCGGCTTCCGTCCTCGCGGCAGCGTCGCCAGGCGAATATCGAGGTCGCGCATGGGTTGCCGGGGTCAGCCGCAGCCACCCTGGCGTGGAACCTGGGAATTGAAAACGGCACTAACTTTCCGGCGGACCCCGCCGCGGCAATCGCCGAACTGCGGACAACGCCTAGGATCTATTCGTTCTGCGAAGTCGGTTTGCTGCATCTCCGTTTGCGTTCCCGAGATAATCGTTCCGATGCCTAAGTCCGTTTCAAGAGGATTAATCGTCGTAACGGGAGCGATCCCGGCGTCCGTGTGGTTTCGGAGCATTCGGCGTTGCGAGCGAGGCTTCCGATTCCGCCGATTCTGCCGAGTACAGCAAGTTTGTTGACACATTTTGCCGGCGCTACGGATAATATTACGATGGCTGCTCGTCATCGCGGCAATTCCGACGACCGCGAGAACTCAGTGGAGAGGTTACCCATGCGTTGGCTTCTGGACCTGTTTCCCTCTTGGCGCAGATCGCGCTCTCGTCGCCGCGGGAAACGCGTGCCGACTCTCCCGACCCTGGGCATTACGAACCTGGAAGCCCGCCGAGTGTTGGATGGCGAGTTCTCGATCAGCGGCGCTGCCGCGGTCAGCGAGGGCACCACCGCTGCATACCAGATCACGATGACCGGGCTCGTGGCGGAGGGCCAGAGCACCGCCGTCGATGTTTCGCTGACGAACGGGGGCGCAGACGACCAGGATCACGGAGACTTGGTAACGGCCCTTAAAGACGCCGTCACCGCGTACTCTGGGCCGGGGACACTGGCGTTTGACTCCGGCACCGGAGTGCTGACGTACACGGGCGGAACCGGGGGCACGACGATGGCGCCGCTGGCGTTCAGCCTGGACGCGGCCGATGACAATCTGGTTGAGGGTCCCGAAGACTTCACCATCGTGTTGTCTGTACCGGATAACGGACTCAGCAGCGTGACGACGACGATCGCGGACAGCGACACGGCCACCTGGTCGTTGGCCGGCGACACGAGCATGACGGAGTCGGGGCCGGGATCGGCCGACTATACGGTCTCGCTGGCTGGAGTCCTCCAGGAAGGCGAAACGGCTTCGATCGACTTGTCGCTGGCAGATGGGGGCACGTCGGGCGCCGACTATCTGGATTTCGCAGCGGCGGTCAGCAGCGCGGCGGGCGGATACGCGGGACCGGGGACGCTCAGCTTCAACAGCGATACGGGCGTGCTGACGTACACCGGCGGCGCGGGCGGCACCGCGATGGCGCCCCTGACGATCAGTCTGGCGGCCGTAGACGACAGCCTGGCGGAAGGCGCGGAAGACTACACGGTGTCGCTGACCAACCCCGGCAGCACGACCGGAGCGGGCGTCGCGGGCGGTGGCAGCGTGACGACGACGATTACGGACAACGACACGGCCGCCTGGTCATTGACCGGCGACACAAGCGTGACGGAGTCCGGGCCGGGAGCGGCCGAGTACACGGTTTCGCTGTCCGGCGTCCTCCAGGAAGGCGAAACGGCTTCGATCGTCTTGTCGCTGGCAGATGGGGGCACGTCAGGCGCGGACTATCTGGATTTCGCAGCGGCGGTCGGCAGCGCGGCGAGCGGATACGCGGGACCGGGGACGCTGAGCTTCAACAGCGACACGGGCGTGCTGACGTACACCGGCGGCGCGGGCGGCACCGCGATGGCGTCCCTGACGATCAGCCTGGCGGCCGTAGACGATAGCTTCGTCGAAGGCGGGGAAGACTACACGGTGTCGCTGGCCAACCCCGGCAGCACGACCGGAGCGAGCGTCGCGGGCA
>CAIYOB010000302.1 GCA_903927685.1 uncultured Planctomycetaceae bacterium | reverse complement strand
TCCAGGCTGACCCGCCGCAGGAACTGTGCATCGCTGCACAGATCCGCCGGCACGATCCCCAGCTTCTTCAGCTTGGCGACGACCAGTTCATCCACCTTGGTCGGCGTGGGCACCGCCGGGTACCTAGCGTCGGTCAGTTCGCTGACCGGCTGCAGGACGGGGATCGGCTTCACGCCGTTGTCGTAGGTCACGACCACGTGGGTGTCGCCCGGCTCGCCGGCGGTGACTCGCCCCTGGTCGTCGATCTTGGCGACGGCTTCATCGCTGCTCACAAAACGGCACAACGGCGTAACGTCTTCACGCGAGCCGTCTTCCCAGACAGCCACGGCCCGCAGTTGCACCTGCTCGCCCTGCGCAGCGAAGCGAACCTCGGCCGGGGTGACGTCGAGCCTCGCCAGCCGATCGGGCGACTCGGCCAGTTTCGCGCCCCCCTGAATCCAACGCAGCAGGACGCGGTATTGCCAGCTGTCTTTCGCAAATCGCTGGCCGCCCTCGTGCAGGTCCGCATCGGTCGGCTTGACCAGGATCAGACTGCCGGCCGGCTGCTGCAGGTCGATCCGCGGGCTGTCCTTGGCCAGCAGTGCCGCGTGGTCGGCTTGAAAGTCATACCCGAACAACGACAACTGGAATCCCCCGCGACCCTGGAAGGACCCGTGACAGGCCCGTCCGTTACAGCCCAGACGGCCGAATAGATTGACCACGTGCCGCTGAAAGCCGGGCGTTTCCTGACAGTCGGGCACCGCAAACCGCTCGCTGATGGGCGGCAAGACCTCGTCCGCCGCCGGCGCACGAGCCGCGGCCAGAATCGCGGCGCACACACTAACCGCTCGGCCCAGGTGCCCAAAATGTCGCCAGCTCACGGACTGCATCTTGATCCCTCTCTTCAGATTCCTCAGGACGCTGCGAGACATCAAGGGATTGGCTTCCCCGGGTGCTTCACGGCCGCCGCGTCCTTCCGCTTGGCCTTCAGTTTTTCCGAACTTCGCGTCAGTGACTGAAATTCCCTTTCGAGCAGATCCGCTCGGTTGCCCGACATCCGCTGCACCTGTTCGTCCAGCTTCTGCAGCCGCTCGGCCATCCGTTCCCGCTCGAGCTTCGCCAACTGCAACTTCAGATCGAACTGGTCGGCGAGCAACCGCCGGAGTTCCTCCCGCAGCGATTCGCTGTCGCTCATCGCCAGCCGGGCGACCAGCAGCTGGATCTTGGACTCGAGGACCCACGACTGCACTTCCAGTTCGTAGCGGAGGCGATCGCCTTTTTCGAATTGCCGGAGCCGCTCGCGGGAGTGCCCGATGTCGCGGATGGCGCGGCTGTAATCCGCCGGGCGAGTCACCTGCAGGTGCCCCAGCAATTCTGCCAGCTCGGTGTGATGCTGCCGCAAGAATTGCAGGACATCCGCCTCCTGCTGCGGCGTCACGACGACCGGCGGCTTGCCCCGCTCTTTTTTTGCCGTGGGATTCGGGCCGGCCTCGGCAGCCGCCAAGGTGCCCGCGGACAGGACGATTAGCACCCGGGCGATGACGGAAAGCGATGCTCGCATACGCTCAAATCCCCTCCACGTTGTCGGCCGGTGCGGGTGGCTCCCCGCCCTCGGATTCCATGGCGATCACCGCCGAGACCATCCACTCGGGCGTATCGACGGTCGGCTCGTCGCCGGCGGGCGGGTCGGCAATCGGGGCCTCCGCTTCCCGCTCGGCCGCAGCGAGCCATTGCCAGCCGGCCGGCTCGTCGTCCGCCTGTTCGGTGAGCACGGTTCTGGCATGACTCCAGACCAGGGCCAATTCGGCAGGAGGCAGAGCGCCGGCCAACTCGCCGCCCGACCGACGCGCGTGATCGGCGCGATTCAGGATGGCGAGCGTCAGCGCCAGGGTCAATCCCAACGCCAACCCGGCCGCCCACCGCACGCCACGCCGCTGATGCCAGGCGTCCCTCCGCGAACGCGATGCGACTTGCGGAATCGTGTCCCAGTCGAGCGCGCGGACGGCGCACGTCAGTTCGACCAGCCGCCCGACCGCTTCCCGGGCCTCCTGGGCCAGTTCCAGGCGGCGCTCGAACTCGCGGCTCTCGGCGGGCGGAAGTTCGGCCGCCAAATAGCGGAATGCCAACCAGTCCAAGTCTGCGCGGGGTTTGTCTTTCATGGCTGTTCGTCCAGTTTCGTTCGCAACTTGCCCAGCGCCGTCCGCATCCGCCCCAGCGCCGTTCCCAAAGGGATCCCCAATTCGGCCGCGATGACCGCGAACGTCTTCTCCTCGTAAATCCGCATCCGAACCACCTGCTGTTGGTCCGCCGGCAGTTCGCTGATCGCCTGCTGCACCCGCGCGACCGCCTCCGCTCGCACCAACTCCGTCTCGGCGGAGGCGGCCATCAAGGCTCCCACCGACTCGCGGCCCCACGCGATCCGCCGCCGGGCGACGTCGTCGACGGCCTGGCGTCGACGCAATAACATGGCTTCGTTGTAGGCCACTCGGAACAGCCAGCCCTTGCGGGAATCCTCCCGGCTCTGGTGCCCCTGTTCGGCCAGTTTGACGAACGTTGCCTGCAGCGTGTCAGCCGCCAGCTGGGAATCGCGAAGTAATCCGACGAGAAACCGCTGCAACTCGGCCCCGTAGCGCGCATACAAATCCGCCACCGTGGCCGGGTCGATTTTGCCGTGATCCGCGGCTGACACCAGGTCAGGCTCCTGCCAATTCTTGTCACTCAAGCGATTGCTCAGTTACCAAGATGCGCGCAAAGCTGCTATTATTGTGACCGGAACAAGTTTTGTCGCGGACCCGGAAGAGGGTTATTTCGAGGAGTAAATCCGTTGTTTTTAGGTCCGGTATTTCAACGAGAAGCCGTTTTGGCCCCTCGGCGCCCCAAGTTGTACTTGGCACGCACGGTCTACGTGATCGCACTGCTGATTCTGATGTGTACGGCGTGGCTGGTCGTCGCCGGGACGCAGATCATCCGGAACGTGGGCGACATGGCTCGGTTCGGTGCGGTCCTGTTTCAGATTCTAGCCCCGCTGCAATTGGCGTTAGCCGTATTCGGGTCTGCGATGGTCGCCGCCAGCGCGGTGGCCCAGGAAAAGGACCGCCGCACGCTGATCTTGCTGTTGATGACACGGATGAGCAACACGGAATTGGTGCTGGGCAAGCTGGCCGCCAGCCTGTTGAGCATCTTGACCATGCTGGCCGCCGCGTTGCCTGTGTTCATGATGATTCCGCTGTTCGGCGGAGTGTCTTTTTCGCAGGTTCTGCAGGCATTCCTGGTTACCACCGCGGCGACGCTGGCCGCCGGCAGCCTCGGTTCGACGCTGGCCTTGTGGCGGGAGAAGACATTTCAGAGCTTGGCGATGACGGCGCTGGCCCTGGTGGCCTGGATCGGACTCTGGCAGGCGCTGGCCTTGCTGGCGCCAGAGCGCCACATCGGCGGGCTGCCGGTCGAGCGGTGGGTGGCTACGTTCAGTCCCTATGCCGCCATCATGACGACCACGCGGCCCAGTTTTGCCGGCGACGCGATGCGACTGTGGGACAACGGCGCCTTCTGCTTTACCTTGTTCGCGCTGTCCGCCACGGCGGCCTTTAATGGGTGGGCGATCCTGCGCGTTCGGGTATGGAATCCTTCGCGGGAACTCCGCTTGCTGGCCCCGGAACACGAGGGGGCGAAGAGCATCTGGGGCGTCGAACACGACTTGGCCCAATCGGGGGTGGACACAGCGGCCAATGCCGCCGAAGCGGCACGGGCCGGGCATGTGGACGCCCGCGTTCGCGTCGGGGCGGCGGCCACGCGGCAAGTGTGGGACAATCCGATCCTGTGGCGTGAGATCTGTACGTGGGCCTACGGCCGCAAGGTGCTGGTCATCCGCTTCGGCTACCTGTTTCTGTTCTGCATGGCGGCGGCCGGGTTAGTGCACCTGCTGGCCGCAGGCGAGTCCGCCCAGGCGGCGGACGCCCTGATCCCCGCCGCCGCGTTTCCGATGGCGCCGTTTTGCCTGGTCAGCCTGGTGCTGGTCAATGCCCTGGCGGTGACCTCGATCACCAACGAGCGGGACGGGCAGGCCCTGGACTTGCTGCTGGTCACCGATTTGTCCCCACGCGAGTTCCTGGTGGGAAAACTCGGAGGCGTGTTCTGGGTGACCAAGGAAATGGTCCTCCTGCCCATGCTGCTGGCCGGCTATCTGTGGTGGCAAGGGCAACTGACGGGCGAAAACGTGGTGTTCGTGCTCGGCGGACTGGCCGTGCTGTACGTGTTTGTGAACATGCTGGGCATCCACTGCGGGATGAACTATGCCAATTCCCGGACCGCGATCGGAGTCAGCCTGGGCGTGGTGTTCCTGCTGTTCCTGGGCGTGGTGACCTGCATGCTGATCATGATCCAGTTCGGCGGCTCGTTTCAGACCCAGTTGTATCCGTTCCTGGCGTTCATCCTGGGAGGCAGTCTCGGGTTGTACGTGACGCTGGGCTTCCGGAATCCTTCGCCGGCGATCCAGGCCGCGTCGCTGCTGCTGCCTCTGGCGACGTTCTACTGCATTACCAGCTATCTGCTGCACCACTTCCTGGCCGTATTCCTGGTGGCGGTGCTGAGCTACGGTTTCACCACGGCCGCCATGCTGATGCCGGCGGTGTACGAGTTCGACATCGCCATGGGCCGCTCGAAGACGGCGGGCGAGGATTGAGCAGCGTTCAAGAAAGATGTGTCCGACAAATGCACCCTGCCAAGGAGACCACTGTGAGCGTGTTGACTGAATCCCCTATTTGGTCCGCGTTGCGAGACCATCGCGACGTACTGGCCAAGATTCAGATGCGCGACTTGTTCGACCAGGATCCCGGCCGCTTCGAGCGATTTTCCCTGCGGCCTCGCGGCCTGGAACTGCTGATCGATTATTCCAAGAACCGGATCAACGACCGGACGCTTGCCCTGCTGTTGGATTGGGCGCGACTCGCCCGGGTCGAAGCCTGGCGGGATCGGATGTTCGCCGGCGAGAAGATCAACGTCACCGAGGACCGGGCCGTCCTGCACGTGGCGCTTCGCGGCTCGACCGAGCCCGGCCTGACGGTGGACGGACTCGACGTCACCCAGTCCGTCAACGCCGTCCTGGACCAGATGGAAGCGTTTGTGGACAAGGTCCGCTCGGGTGTCTGGGCGGGGTACACCGGCCAGCGGATCACCGACGTCGTCAACATTGGCATCGGCGGTTCGGACCTGGGCCCGGTGATGGTGACCGAAGCCCTCCGACCCTATGGCGACGACCGCCGGCTCCGGGTGCATTTTGTCTCGAACGTCGACGGCACGCACATCGCCGAAACTCTCCGGCGAGTAGACCCGGCGACGACGTTGTTCCTGATCGCCTCCAAGACCTTCACGACGCAGGAGACGATGGCCAACGCCGCCACCGCCCGCGACTGGCTGCTGACCGCGGCCCCGGGCCGGGCGGCGATCGCCCAGCACTTCGTCGCGCTCAGTACCGCGCGGGAGAAGGTCGTGGAATTCGGTATCGACCCTGCCAACATGTTCGCCTTTTGGGACTGGGTCGGAGGCCGCTATTCGCTCTGGTCGGCGATCGGCCTGTCGATCGCCCTGTACATCGGCATGGACAACTTCCGCGAACTGCTGGCCGGCGGACGCGACCTGGACCAGCATTTTCTGGAGACGCCGCTCGAGCAAAACGCGCCGGTGATCCTGGCCCTGCTGGGCGCCTGGTACAACAACTTCCTGGACGCCCAGAGCCATGCCCTGCTGCCCTATGACCAGTACCTGCACCGTTTCGCGGCCTATTTCCAGCAGGGCGATATGGAGTCGAACGGCAAGAGCACCGACCGCGACGGTCGCCGCGTCGACTACCAGACCGGCCCGGTCATTTGGGGTGAGCCCGGCACCAACGGCCAGCATGCGTTTTACCAGTTGATCCACCAGGGCTCCAAGCTGATCCCGGCCGACTTCATCGCCGCCGCGGAATCCCACAACCCGCTGGGAAACCACCACCAGCTGCTACTGTCCAACTTCTTCGCTCAGCCCGAAGCGTTGATGAAGGGCAAGACGGCCGCCGAGGCTCGTGCCGAACTGGTGGCCGACAAAAAGATCGCCGCCGAGCGCATCGAAGCCCTGGTGCCGCACAAGGTGTTCGAGGGCAATCGACCGACCAATTCGCTGTTGGTCAAGCGGCTCACCCCGCGAGCGCTCGGCCGGCTGATCGCCTTGTACGAGCACAAGATCTTCGTGCAGGGCATTCTCTGGAACGTCAATAGCTACGACCAGTGGGGCGTCGAACTGGGCAAGCAACTGGCCCAGAAGATCCTGCCCGAACTGGCCGACGACAAACCGGTAACGTCCCACGACAGCTCGACGAACGGCCTGATCAACGCCTACAAGAAACTGCGGGGCTGAACAGCCGCCGGGATACCGATCATGAGACACGCACTCGCCCCTGCCTTGATCCTCGTCGCCCTGTGCGGCATTTCCTCCCGCGGAGCGGCAGCCCCCGTCACGCCGGTCCAGATCCGCCTGACCGGCGATTGGACGGTCTCGGTGGCCGTCCCGACGGGGCCTCCGGTCGTCACCGAGCTGAGAGTCCCCGGCCCCGATATCGTCGCGGTTGCCGGGGAGAAGCACGACCGCTTGCCGGATTTCGACGCCCGGGCGGCGGGCTGGACCAGGGGCGTCCGGCTGCGGGGCGTGATTGCGGCGGAATGCACGGTCGAGGGGTTGCTCGATCCCGAGAGCCTCGTCGTCCGAGGCGAACCGGAATCCACAGCGGCGACCTTTCGGAAAGGCGTCGATTACGAAGCGGACCTTGTCTCCGGCACGGTTGGGCGACTGCCCCAGGGAGGGATTGCTCCCGACCAGGCGGTCTACATCGACTATCGGCACGCCCGCATGCGGATTGACTCGGCCGTGCTGTCCGCCGACGGCCGCATCGTGCTGAAAGCCGGAACGCCGCACGCGGCCATGCCGGAGCCGCCGGCGCTGGCTGCGGGCGAGATCCGGCTGGCGAATATCTTCGTCTCCGGCCGCCTGGACGCCCTGACCGAGGACAGCCTGTTTCCCGTCTTGGAGACCAGCTATCCCGAACCGGCGCCGACCGGCCCCTCGGTTGCCGAGCGTCTGTTGCCCAAATCGCTGCAGAAGCTGCAATCCGGCGAGCCGCTGAAGATCCTCGCCTGGGGCGACAGCGTGTCCACGTTTAACCGCTACCAGACGATGTTCGTCGAACGCCTGAAAACGCGTTTTCCCAACGCCCGGATCGAGCTGGTCACGGAGGCCTGGGGCGGACGCAATACGGCCAGCTACCTGGGTGAACCGCCGGGCAGCGAACACAACTACCAGGAGAAAGTGTTGGCTCGGAAGCCCGATCTGATTGTCTCCGAATTCGTCAACGACGCCGGGTTATCGGAAGCGAATGTCGAGGACCGCTATGGGAAGCTGCTGGCCGACTTCCGCCAGATCGGCGCCGAGTGGATCATCTTGACTCCGCACTATGTCCGCCCGAACTGGATGGGGTTGTCCAGCCAGCGGAACATCGACGACGATCCCCGCCCCTACGTCAAGGGTGTCCGGCTGTTTGGGCAGAACCACCAGGTTGCGGTTGCGGATGGCTCCCAGCGTTACGGCCGGCTGTGGCGGCAGGGCATCCCGTACATCACGCTGATGGAGAACAATATCAACCATCCCAATGTCTACGGTCACACGCTGTTCGCCGACAGCCTGATGGCGCTCTTCCCGAGTTCTTCTCCAGACCGTTGAGCACGAAAGGCAGAAGCGAATGCGGCAGACGGGGCGTTCACGGTGGGAGATCGTTTTGGGGCTCTTGGTTACCGTGTTGGGCGTCCCCCGCGCGGCCGGCGCCGCGGCGGGTGGCGAACTCGAGCTGCGCGTGATGGACGAGGAAACGCAGCAGCCGCTGGCGGTGCGCATGCACCTGAAGGACGCGCGGGGCAAGCCGGTCAAGCCGCCGAAGCTGGTGTCCTGGCACGATCACTTCATCCTGCCCGGCAAGGCCGTGCTGGAACTCCGCCCCGGCCAGTACACGTTTGAGATGGAACGCGGCCCCGAATACCGGATCCGCTCGGGCAACTTCGAGATCCGCCGCGGCGACGCCGACAACCGCGAGGTAACGATGCAGCGGTTCGTCGATATGAAGAAAGAAGGCTGGTGGTCAGGCGACCTACACATTCACCGTCCGCCCGGCGACATCGAATTGCTGATGTCGGCCGAGGATCTGCACGTGGCTCCCGTGATCACCTGGTGGAATGCCAGCAACGCGTGGGCGACCGCGCCGATCCCGGCCCCGCTGGTGACGTGTTTCGCCCAGAATCGCTTCTACCATGTGCTGGCCGGCGAGGACGAACGGACGGGCGGGGCCCTGCTGTTTTTCAACCTCGATCAGCCGCTGCCGATCGCCACGGCGGAGAAGGAGTCGCCCAGTTCGTGCGAGTTCCTCCAACTCGCCTCCCAGAATCCGCAGGCCCACATCGATGCAGAAAAGCCGTTCTGGTGGGACCTGCCGGCCTGGATCGCCAGCGGCCAGGTCGACTCGATCGGCCTGTGCAACAATCACATGCAACGGGACCAGATGCTGGACAACGAAGCCTGGGGCAAGCCCCGCGACCTGCTGGCGTATCCGGCTCCGCACGGCAACGGCCTGTGGTCCCAGGCCATTTACTACCGGCTGCTTGACTGCGGCCTGCGGATTCCGCCCTCGGCCGGCAGTGCCTCCGGCGTCCTACCCAATCCCGTGGGCTACAATCGGGTCTACGTTCACTGCGGCCCGGAGTTGACCTACGACACGTGGTGGAAGAACCTGCGGGCCGGGCAAGTCGTCGTGACCAACGGGCCGCTGATCCGCGATCCGCGCAGCAACGACGAACTGCCGGGCCACGTGTTTCAAGCCGAGGCGGGCCAGACGGTGCGGCTGCAAGCCACGCTGAACTTGTCGATTCGGGAGCCGGTCGAGTATCTCGAGGTGGTTCAGAACGGCTCGGTCGTTCACCAGGTCCGCTTGCAGGACTGGGCGCAAGCCGGCGGACGCCTGCCGCAAGTCGAATTCGAGCACAGCGGGTGGCTCCTGGTCCGGGCGGTGACCAACAACCCGAAGACCTATCGCTTTGCGTCCACCGGCCCGTGGTACGTTGAGATCGGCGGCCAACCGCGGATCAGCCGCCAGGCGGCCAAGTTCTTCTACGACTGGGTGTACGAGCGGGCCCGACGGATCGAACTGCCTGAGGGCGAGCAGCGGGCCGCCGTGCTCAACTATCACCGGACGGCCCGCGACTACTGGCAGGAGCGATTGAACCAAGCCAATGCCGATTGAAAGAAATCGGCGGTGATCGAGCTCTAGCCGCTTGACGCGATCCGGGATTCTGGACATATTGGTCTCGCATGTCTTTACCCCAATCAACCTGATGAGGATTCCCGATGAAAGTCAAGCTGTCCAACGGCCAGAGTATTCCGATCGAAATGCACAAGGCCCGAATCGTCCAGAAGACAACGTTGCCTCCGGTTCGCCAGCGGCTGAAAGCGATCGAGGAGGGGGGCTACAACACGTTCCTGCTGCGGACCCGCGACTTGTTCATCGATATGCTGACCGACAGCGGCACGAACGCGATGAGCGACAACCAGCTGGCGTCCATGATGGTCGCGGACGACGCTTACGCCGGGGGGGAGAGCTACTACAAGCTGGTCGAGGCGGTCAAGGACGTGCTGGGTTTCGAGTACTGCGTGCCCGTGCATCAAGGCCGCGCGGCCGAGCATCTGTTGGGCAAGATCATGGTCAAGAAGGACGGCGTGGTGCCGATGAACTATCATTTCACCACGACCAAAGCCCACTTCGAGATGGCGTACGGCAAGGTCCTGGAGATCTACGGCAGCGACGCTCTGCAGACGTCGAGCACGAACCCGTTCAAGGGCAACCTGGACCTGGACAAATTCCAGAAGGTGATCGACGAGTACGGGGCGGAGCGCGTCTCGTTCGTCCGCATGGAGGCCACGACGAATCTGATCGGCGGCCAGCCCTTCTCGATGGCCAACCTGCGCGGCGTCCAGAAGCTCGCCGCCAAGTACGACATCCCCGTCGTGATCGACTGCAGCTTGATCTCCGAAAACGCCTACTTCATCCAGCAGCGGGAAGCGGGCTACGCCAACACGTCGATTGCCGACATCGTTCGCGAGATGATGAGCTACGCCGATTTGATCTATTTGTCGGGCCGCAAGAGCACCTGCGTCCGCGGCGGGTTGATGGCCACCAAGCACGAGAAGTACTTTGAACAGCTGAAGGCGTGGCTGCCGGTCTACGAGGGCTTCATTACCTACGGCGGCATGTCGTCAAAAGAGATCGAGGCAATGACCGTAGGGCTGCGCGAGATGGTCGATCCGGA
Organism: uncultured Planctomycetaceae bacterium; assembly: GCA_903927685.1. Next base: position 5,555 of record CAIYOB010000302.1, on the reverse strand, counting down.
CATCGCCAGCAGCTCGGCGGACCTGATCGAGTACTTTGTCAACGAGATGGTCAAACGGGGACTCCCGGCCGTCACGCCTCCGGGCGGGCTGGCGGGGCACATCGACGCCATGAAGTTCCTGCCGCACGTTCCGCAGTCGCAGTACCCGGCCGGCGCCTTGGCCGCGGCCCTGTACCTGATCTCCGGCGTCCGCAGCATGGAGCGGGGCACGATCTCCATGGACCGGGATGCGGCCGGCAACGACGTCTTTTCGGACGTCGAACTGTGCCGGATGGCGGTGCCCCGCCGAGTCTACACGATGGCCCACATCCAGTACGTGGTCGATCGCTTGGACTGGCTGTACCGCAATCGCCAACTGGTCGGCGGCTTGAAGTTCTACAGCGAACCGCCCGTCCTGCGGTTCTTTACGGGCAAGCTGAACCCGATCGACAACTGGGGCAGCCGCCTGGCCGATGCCTTTGCGGCCGAATTCGGCGAGAACAGCTGAACGGCGGAGCCAATCCCCATCCCGACTGCGGTTGGGGGCGGCGTGCATCACCCCATCCTGACCCTCCCGCCTGCGGGAGGGTCGGACGCGGTAGCGGCCGGGGAGGGCCGCGAATCCCGCCTGGCGTTGATCGCGATGCTACGCAGAATGCCGAGCCGCTTCGCTCGTCCCCGGCACCCCTCCAGGGGCGATCCTACCGCAAGATCGTTTCACCGGCCGGGCCAGGCGACTCGGCCGTAGCCGGTTGTGACTCGGCCGGCTGGGCCGGTTGCTGCTCGACAAACGCCTTCTTCTGCAGCATGTCTTCGGGCTCTTCAAAGTTGAACAGCAGCGGCAACTCGCCTTCGACGACCGGGGTCGCCATCCCGGAGATCTTCCAGCCATTGTTTCCAATGATGGTGTGTAACGAGCGGTTTGGGGCCAAGTACGGTTTCTGGCGCCCGCCGTCGAGCGCTCGGTGAAGGCCAGACGGACAGGCCCGCTGCACACAACGACGGAAACCCGTCACGCTCTCCTGCTGGTTGACGTGCTCGATCCAACTCGGCTAACGTGGCAACGGGCAAAGCGTGAACAGCGATTTCTGCTCTGCCGTGCCATGCTTCCAGCGATGGTTCCTGCCAAGGCGCGCGGCCCGCGACTCTGGCCGCCCCGAAAGGCCCTACACATCCGAGGCGGCGTGCCGGTCGAGCCAGTCGTGCAGGTCGTCGAGCGATTGGAACCGCAGGAGGGCTTTGGCCAGTTCCTCGAGGGCTGCGGCGGGCAATCCGTAGACACGGTCCTCGTCGTCCTGCGGCAGCGGACCACAAACCTCGGCCAATAGCGACAACACGATGCTGGTCCTGCCGCGGGCTTCCGCAACGCGCTCTACCGACGTTATGTACGGCATCTTTCGTGCCTCCTCAAACTCAACGATTTCTCGCGTGAGTTGTCTTTCCAGGTCCACCCGCAAGTGCATCATCCAGTCCACCAGCAGGAAAATCTCCCGGACTTGCTCTTCATTATAGCCTAACTCGTACAATCCGAGTACCAGGTTTCGCTTGGCCCGATACCGACCTAAGGCGTCGCCAGCCGTTCGAAGGGCATCGATCTGGGCACGGGCCACCACAACCGGCAGCGAGGAATCGTCTCGCCAGTCCGAGTCCAAGCGGTCGACCAGCTTGCAGACAGGGAACTTCAGGCGGTACTCGAACGGCCCGACCTGGAACAGATCCTCGTCCGGTGCCCAACCGCGCCGCAGATCGGCCAGGACGGCAAGCGTCAATACGCGCCGCTGGCAAATCCAGTAGATGCCCGCGTTGTACCGTGAAATCCGGGAGGCAAACGCTTCTTCGTATGAGGACTGGATTTCCAGATGCACGAGGATCCACTGTTCCTGCCCGCTCAGCAACCGGACTCTGACCAACACATCCACCTGGCGGTTCCGCTTGCCGGCTTGGCCGATCACCTGGCTGAGTTCCTTGTCGCACCACTCCGGCTCTTGCGTCCAGTCGATGGCGGCGTAAACGAGCGGAAAGTACTTGGCCAGGAATTCGCGCAGGAAACGACGCAGGGCCTCTTTCCAGGCACCGTCGTAATCGCTGTCCTGATCCTGATCGAGCGTGGTGACTTCGTCGGCCATAGCTGGCCGTGATATGCCAGCCGGCAGCGTCTGTCAAGGCGAGATCCGCCTGAAAAAGGTCGGACGCGGTAGCGGCCGGGGAGGGCCGCGAATCCCGCCTGGCGTTGATCGCGATGCTACGCAGAATGCCGGGCCGCTTCGCTCGTCCCCGGCACCCCTCCAGGGACGATCCTACCGCAAGATCGTTTCAGTGGCCGGGCCAGTCGACTCGGCCGTAGCCGGTTGTGACTCGGCCGGTTGGGCCAGTTGCTGTTCGACAAACGCCTTCTTCTGCAGCATGTCTTCGGGCTCTTCAAAGTTGAACAGCAGCGGCAACTCGCCTTCGACGACCGGGGTCGCCATCCCGGAGATCTTCCAGCCGTTGCTCTGCTTCCGCAGGACCCAGATCACTTCGGTCGCGACCAGCTGTCCATTGGCATCCGGTTCCATCCACATGGTGCGGACATGCGCGCCTTCCATCTGGTCGCCGACATACTCCGACTCGCGGATTTCGTAGGTCAGCGACTGGGACGCTTGCGACTGGATCCCCAACCCGCTCTTGGAGGTCTCCTCCCGCGCCTTGTCAGTCAGCAGGCTGGCGATCGTCACGTCGCTGCCCTTCCGCAAGGCGTCGTAGAATTGGGCCACGATGCCAGGCGGTGCGTCTTGGTCGGCCGCGGCGGCAGTCCCGGAATCGGCAGACGCTGCGGCAGGTGCGCTGGCCGCGGCGGCCGCGCCGGGGGCGGCCGCTGCCGTCGGAGGTTGACTGGCGGCGTCCGAAGACCCTTGCGGAGCCCCGCCACAGCCGGCAAGGCAACAGACGAGAAGGGACAGGGCCGGTATCCGAAGAGCGAGCTTCATGGCGAACTCCATCGCGGGAAGTGACTCGATCAGCACCCGCGCCGGCCCGGGCCGGCAAGGTCTCCGATCATGGGCGGCGGAGTCTCGCAAGATCCGCCCCGCGCGTCAAGGCGAAACCGGGCCCCGGCAACGCCGATTTCGCCGGATGCTAGCGAGCCGAGTCACCGCTGGTCGTAGTGCACGATCAGGTCGCCGTTGCCGCAGAACACGAGTTCGACCTCCAACCCACAGCACCAGCGGTACAGCACGCGGGTCCGTCCCAGCAAGCCGCGGCGGGCTTCGACCTGGGGGGACGCGGTGCAACACGCCGGCAGGCACACGGGGATCTCGACGGCGCACTGGCAGCCGAGTCCCGCGGGAACGACCAGCGCCGTGGGAATCGGCGGCGCACACAAGCAATCCCCTTTGCGAGGTGGGCGGCGATGATCCCGATATTCGATCCGCCGCGGTCTCAAACAGCCGCAGGGAGCATCGCACGGCAGGACGCTCTTTGGCACCATGCCCAGCGGCGTCGGCTGAAACGCGTCGTCCGGCAGGGGGAGCACCATTTCCTGCGGTGCCGGCTGAATCGGTCCCCAGGACGCCGCTCGGCCAGCTCGATAATCGCCGCGGGACCAGGGCACGGCGAGCTGCCCCGTGGGGGTCGGCAGAACCTCCCTGCCGGCTGGTTGATGAGGCTGACGCGGCTCCGCCAGCGCAGGTACCGCGAACGCAGCCACGAGAACGCTCGCAGTGGCGGCAAGAGTACGGGTGCACGCAGACATGTGGGATCCCCTCGGCGACGACGACTGGCGTATGGGCCCCTGCATTATGTTTGGGGCAATTCCCTTCGTCAACGCGCCCATGCGCGCACGAAAAAACCCGGCCTCCCGCCGAGACCGGGTTCTGACGCTCTCCGTGGATCGGCTTGCGAACCGATCCCAGCCTCGGCGAGAACCGCTCGCCGCCCGAGGCCGTTACTCCTTGGCCGGGGCCTTCTTCTCGCCCTTCGGCTTCTTTTCCTTCATCTTGTTCTTGAAGAACTCCTTCATTTCGTCCAGCGTCACCGCCTTGTCCTTGTCCTTGTCCATCTCGACGAACTGCTTTTCCTTCTCCTTCTTCGTTTCTTCGCTGGTCGCCCGGCCCATGAATTCCTGCAGGTCCAGCTTCTTGTCGCCGTTCTTGTCCATCTTGGCGAAACGGTCTTCCATCGAGACCTTCTTGGCCTCACCCTTCTTGGCGCCGCCTTCCTTTTTCTTGGCGCCTTCGGCCGCCCAGGCCGAGCCGGCTAGACTTACGGTGAACACCGCCACCAACACCATCGAAACCAGCTTCATCATCGCGACTCCTCGAAAAGAAATTGGGGAAACACCTTGGCCAGACGACGGCCTGGCATACGAGAACGATGCGCAAGAGGCCACGTTTATTGGGCCCGAATCGCGTCTCAGCCTCGCTGTACGAAGGCCGCCCCGCCGGCCGGACACGATCCCGCACCAACGGCGGCTAGTATGCTAGCAATCGGCAATCGTGTTGGGAACTTGGGCGAACAAAAAAACTCACAAAAGTTTCCGCAGATGGAAGTGGAACTTCCCGAGTTTCCCGCCGTAATTCCCGGCGCCGATCGCCACAATCTCGTCCCCCGCCGCCGCCCGCATCGCGGCCGCCATCGCCGCGCCAATGGCTTGCTCACTGACGCCGTCGATCACGACTTCGTAGGCGCAGTTCGCGTCCGGATGCAACTTGGATTCGACGCGCCCCCGCAACGTCGGGCAAAAGGGATCCGAGGTCGAAGCCAGCAAGCCCTTGTAGCGCGAGCCGACTTTGCTGCCGCTCCGCGCCACGCCGCCGGGAAAGGGCGTGATCACGCCCTCGAGGTCGGCCAGCGCCTCGACCGCGCGGCGTGCCGCAGCCAAGCCGGCGTCCTTGGTCCGCGACTGGATAATCACGTTCCCGCCGCCAATGCCCTTGGCAACGCCCAGGTCCTCTTGCACCAGGAATTCGCCGTCCATTACCGGGACGCGCCAATAACGCTTGCCGTCCACCAACTTGCTCTTCTGGTACCCGTCGCCAAAAAAACGCAGGTGCTTGCCCAAGGCGATGCGTTTCTCCGTTCCCGGCAGGCCGTCGTACACGGCGGTCGAGGGGCAGGTCATCAAGCACTGGCCCGTCCGATTGGGAACCGCCTTGGCCAACCCGTCCTGCGAAAACCCGAAGATCAGGATCGCCACCCCGGGCCGGCCGTCGGGCGTCGCGTCGCGGGACAGCCAGCGCTCGACGCCCGCTTCGGCATCGCAGGCAATCACGGACGAACTGTACCCCGTCACCTCGCGGACGGCCGCATCCAACCAGTGCTCGTCATGCGCCGTCACCAGCAGACGCGTATAGCTCATGCCGAACGCTTCAGCGAACGTGTCGTCGACGAGCGTGGTTCCCAGATTCAAGCTGCTTCTCCGCTGCGAAGTCCCCGCGACAAGCGCGGCACGCTACCAGCCCAACACCATATTCGACTCGATAATGCGTCGAGCCTGCTCCAAATCGGTGCCCGTCTCGTGCATGTACAGGCGAATCGCATGGACCTTGTCCCCCGCCGCCTTGGCCAGACAATCCCGCGCCACGCCGCACGGATCCGGC
>CAIYOB010000301.1 GCA_903927685.1 uncultured Planctomycetaceae bacterium | reverse complement strand
CGCCGTCAACATCGGCCTGCGGCTGGGCCGGCCGCTGAAGTGGGACCCGCAAACCGAACATTTCCCGGGCGATGAACAAGCCAACGCGATGCTGGTGCGAGCGATGCGGGCGCCCTGGGCGGTGATCTGAAGGGCCGGGGAGCTGGACGGGGCGTCACGGCTCCCCATTCGCTGCGCGGTCTTGTTGAGTCATCGCCTTCTGCTCGTCGGATGCCCTGATCAGCTTGTACACCGGTCGCGTCTCCCAGACCGTCCCCGTGTGGAGATTGAACCACTCGCCATGAGCAGGAAACCCAGTGGTGACATGGTGTGCTCGACCTCCGCGGTGGCCTTGCAGGCTCCTGTCCGGCATCCGCCAGCCATCATGCCGGCAGCTTCAGTCCTCCGGCTCCAGGTACGGTTTGAGCTGGACGAAGTTCAGGATCAGCGTTTCGCCAGGGGCCGCCTGTTCGTCGTCAAAGGCGACGACTTGCGTGACCGCCGTCGCGCGGAAGAGGATGCGATTCAAGTTGATCTTGGCCACGTTGTTGTTGTCTTGGTAGCGGCCGGCGTTGCGCCGGTCGATATGAACGAAACCCTTGTCCGCCAGGATCTCGGCGCCGGCCAACTCGGCCCGGATCCCATACCGACGCGGGTTGTACTTCTGGTCCAGGACGTCCTGCAGGTCGGCGGTCACGAATTGCAGGCAGTAGGCTTTTCCCACTTCCAAGCCTTGTGCCGTCTGGCTGATCCGGTTGGGCTTGTCGGCGCTGCGGGTCATGACGCAGACCGTGTCACCGGCGCTGCCGCCGCCCCAACGGCCTTGACTGTTCTTGCCATAGCCGGCGATGGTCTGCGTGCGCAGTGAGCCCTCAGCGGCCGGCGACGCGGTCCAGCCATCGAGGCCGTCGGCAAAGTCACCGTTGCTCAGAAAGCCGGGGTTGTACTTGAACCCGTAGCGGGTGGACAGCAGCTCCGTGTGGCCTTCGACCGCATAGTGCCTCATGAGCCGGAACGACCACCGCACCAGTTCCTCGTCGCCGTAATAGGTTCCCCAGTAGCCCGTGGTGGCCAGGTCCTTGAAGTCCGGGCTGTTGGCGATCAGGTTGACCTGCAGATCCAGGAAGTACTTGAAGTCGACGGCCGGATTGTGCTCCAGGGAGATGATGGGAATCTGGTTGAAATTGCCGAAGATGATGCCGGTCCCGGTCGCGGCGTTGGGAAAATAGGCGTTCAAGCGGCGCATGGTTTCCCCGATCATGTCGTCCAGATACGCGGCAGCCGCCCGCTCGTTGTCCGGCGGATGGCAATAGGCCTCGAACAGCAGCCGGCCGCGCCCCCGGGACGCGTTCAGGCAGGTGGAAATGAAATCGGTGTGCAACGCGCGGATGCTGGGCTTGCCGACGATCCAGGTGTAGACCAGCCGGTTCTCGGGATTCTGCAGCAGCTGCAGGGCCCGGGTGTAGTTGCCGATGGTGGCGCGAGCGAAGAACAGTTCGTCGCAAGTGAAGCCGTCGTACTGCGGCTGGGTCATGCCGGCCGTGTTCTCCAGGCGGTCCCGCAACTCGGCGGGATCGCCCCCCGCGTCGACGTTACAGTTGGCCAGCCATTTCAGGCCCCGGGCTTGGGCTTCGGGTAGGGCGCCGCCCGGTAACGTGCCGCCGTTCAGCGTGGTCACGGCGTGCAGGATGTGCTGTTTCATGAAGTCCCAGCCGTAGCTGCCGTTTTCCGGCACGTGGGAGTTCGCGCAGGGCGGATAGTCGAAGATCTCGGGGATCGAACGCACGACCAGGCGAGCTTCGGCGTCGTTGCCGCTGACGGTGATGCGATGTTCGCCCGCGGGCAATTCGCGGACGGCCTCCAGCCGGTCAGTGGCCGCCGTGATCACCGGGGCGCTGTCGCCGATCTTGACGGTCAGGCTCGCGGCGGGCTTGCCGCTCACGAAGGCCACAAAGACCCAGCCGTCGCGCGGATTGACGAACGGAAACGCTTGCGGCGCCGGGTCGGCGCTGACCGACTGGTTCAGGACCTCGGCGACCAGGTTGTTCAGCGGTCGGACATGGCTGCGGTCGATGGCGGGCGGGTCGATGACGCTGATCGGAGAGACACTTTCGACCAGCGTTTTCTGCGTCTGGCGGTGCCGGATCATGGTGCTGAGCGCATAATCGCCGCAGCCAACTCCGGTCAGACGGATGCGGACCGAGCCGTCCTTGCCGACAGGCACAACCTGCGGTGCGACAGCCACTCCGCCGACGGTGACGAGGCACTCCAACGCGTCCCGCTGCTCGGACGGCAGGCTGAAGAACTGGAAAGTCAGCTCCGGATTGGCGCGGGGGATCTTGTTCAGCAGCGGCTGGAGAGGCACCAGCCTTGGGGCGGCAATCAGGGATGCCTGCGAGCTGGAGCCTGCGCGAGCCCGTTGGCTGACGGCCTCCAGCTTGACATCGGCAATGTGGATTTCGCCGGCCAGGTTGGTAGCGTACAAGGCCAAGCCGTATTCGTTACTCCGGGACGGCATCAGCGTGAACGTCTGTTCCTGGAAGGTCCAGTCGGAATCCGCCGCGAACTTGGTGATCCCCACGGCGGACAGCCAGCCGCTGTTGTGGACGATCAGGCCGGCCGAGCGGCCTTGAAAGCCTTGCGTCTTGAGCCAGGCGCTGAGCTTGTACGTCTCGCCGGCCACCAGTGTCATGCCCTGCTGGCGTAAGCTCACTGTGCCAGGCAGGGTGCCGTCACCCTTGAGGACCACGGCCGGCAGCTTCGCCTGCGGCCCCCCGCTGCGGTCGTAGAACACGTTCTGGGCCGGGGACGGGGTCCAGAATTCCGGAAAGTCGACCTGTTCGGCATCCAAGCGGCCGTTGATCAGCAGGTTCTCACCCTCCGTCACCGCCCCGTGGACGGCCGAGGACAAAAGGGCGATGCCCATGAGGGTCAGGAACGGGCGCATGGCGTGTTCTCCTTCCGGGTTTCCGGGGACGATGCTACCGCTGGTACGTGCCGACCAGTTCGCCTTGGGCCAGCACGTGGCCGTCCATGACGCGCAGCAGGGTATTCTTGTCGCAGCTCGGATTGAGGTTCAGTTCGCAATCCAAGGCGTACAGCCGAATCACCCAGTGCACCCAAGGCTCGGCGGTGGGCGCATCGGGATCGTCGCAGATCAGCGCCAACTCCTGCGTGCCCGCCGGGAGCCCGTCCCAATGCAGCGGTGGCGAAACGTCCTCGCCGTCACCCGTGAACGGCTTGGGAATCCGCGCGCCGGCGGCAAACGCGGAACTCGATACCGTAATGCTCATGACCTGGCCTCCTTCAAGGAACCGTTCGGTACCGCAGGCATCCGCCGCCAGGATGTGCCCGCGCTGCAGGTCCACCCAACTCCCACAGTCGCAACGAATGCCCCGACCGAACGCAAACAACGTTACATCGTAACTCCGCCCACAAAGCGGACAAGTCAGCGCCATGACCGGTCTCCGGTGTGGCCGTCCGAACCCCTGCGCCGAACGCCAACGGCCAAGAACCGGGGGCGGGCGTACAGCCGAACCCGGATCCTGGCCGGGAGTCGCCTGCATTCGCCATTATACCGACCTTCGTCGCGGAGCGTTGATTCCGGAACGCTGCTGATGGTAGAATCTCGTGGCGGCGCGATCGTCGTACCGTTGGCCCAGCCGTCGCCTTGCCCCCGCACGAATCCGAACATCGCACGAACGATTCCGCCCTGACCGAATCGATTCCCACCCAGAAGGAAATGCTCCCGAATGGACATCCCCCGGATCTTCAACATCACCGAAAGTGCGCACCGCATCCACAACCCGATCACGCCCGACAAGCTGGCCACT
>CAIYOB010000300.1 GCA_903927685.1 uncultured Planctomycetaceae bacterium | reverse complement strand
CCGGCAGGCGACGGCGGATCAGCCGGATGCGGCCACCCAAGCCGTCGCCTGCCGGCTTGGCGTTCAACGAGGAATCGATTTCGTGAACGATGCTACGGGCTGGAATCGCGTACCACAAGCGATTATGAATAAGCCACACGGGACCCGTTCGTTGGGTCCAAAAGAGCCGTTCGTGATGGCGGGGAGAAGCAGATATGCAAGTCTTGGAGCTGATGAAACAGCGGTGTTCGATCCGGCAGTATGCCGAGCGCCGAGTGGAGCGGGATAAACTGTTGTACGTGCTGGAAGCGGCACGCGTCGCGCCTTCGGCCTGCAACAACCAGCCGTGGCAGTTCTTTGTGCTCGACGACCCAACGCTGATTGCCCAGATCGCGCCGGATTGGGTCGCGCACTCCCACGCTTCCGTGCTGATCGTGGCGTGCGGCGACCACCGCCAGGCCTGGCGGCGGCGGGACGGCAAAGACCATTGCGACATCGACGTGGCGATTGCGGTCGACCACATGACGCTGGCCGCCGCCGAAATCGGCCTGGGCACCTGCTGGATTTGTGCCTTTGACGCCAAACGCTGTGCTCAACTGCTGAATCTGCCGGACAAGCTCGAACCGATTGTCCTGCTGCCGCTGGGCTATCCGGCCGAGAGCACGTCGCCGGACCGCCACGTTGTAGACCGTAAGCCGCTGGAGCAGATTGTGCCCTGGGGACTGGCCGGCGGGCGGTAGCCCGATGCGGTAGCCCGATGCCCCTTTGCCAGTTTGCGGCCCAGGCGATATCATGTCCGGCCGGTGGAGATCGGCCGTTGCGGCCCGGTCCCGAAGCACACGCACCCGCTGTACCGTGGATTCCCTGCCATGTCTCGAAAAGGTTCTGCCTTCGCCGGTCTGTCCGTGGCCATTGTGACTCCGTTCAAGGATGGGCAAGTCGATTTCGCCACCTTGCGCAAGCAGGTCGAATTCCAGGTCCAGGCCGGCACGACGTGCGTTTGCCCCGTGGGGACGACGGGCGAATGCCCCACGCTGTCCCACGAGGAGCACGAACGGGTGATCTCCGAGACGGTGCAGGCGGCGGCGGGACGGATCAAGGTCATGGCCGGCACGGGCTCAAATTCCACGACCGAAGCCATCCGTTTGACGAAATGGGCGGCCAAGGAAGGGGCCGATGCGGCGTTGCTGGTCGGGCCGTACTATAACAAGCCGACCCAGGAGGGCTTCTATCTGCACTTCAAGGCGATCGCCGAGACGGTGGGCATTCCGCTGTGCATCTACAACATTCCTGGCCGCACGGCGAAGAACATCGAGCCGGACACGATCTGCCGACTGGGCGACTTGGAAAACGTGACGATGGTCAAGGAAGCGACGGGTTCGCTGGACCAGGCCTCGCAGATCATCGCCTGCAGCAACTTGACGGTCCTCAGCGGCGACGACAGCCTGACCCTGCCGCTGCTGTCCATCGGCGGCGAGGGCGTGGTCTCGGTCGTGGGCAATATCATGCCGCGCGAGGTGATCGAGTTGTGCAACGCCTATGCGGCCAGCGATGTCCGCAAGGCGCGGCAACTGCACCACCGGCTGTTCCCGCTGTGCCGGGACATGCTGGGCCTGGCCACCAATCCGATCCCGATCAAGGCGGCCATGAGGCTGCTAGGCCGGGACAGCGGCGAACTGCGGCTGCCCATGACGCCGCTGGACGAAGCCGGCGAGGCCAAGCTGCGCGTGACGTTGGGCGCGTACGGGCTGCTGTAGCAGCGTTGGGCGCAAGCCACTAGGGCCGCGCAGCACTTGGCGGCTCAGTCCGTTGGAGTGCGGTATCCAGTTGGCAGACTTCGCCGGGCGTCAGCGACAACTCCTGCGTGCTCCGCCCGTAGCGGACCAGGCACGGGCCGCCAACGGTCGCGTGTAGCGTGGCTTGCTGCAAGCGGCCGTCACGCCAGGCGAGGTCGACCTCCCAGCCGCCGCGAGCCCGCAGGCCGGTGACAGCACCGTTCGGCCACGCGGGCGGCAACGCCGGCAGCAGATGCAGCTGACCCGCGTGCGACTGGAGCAGCATCTCGGCGATCCCGGCCGTACCGCCGAAGTTGCCGTCGATCTGGAACGGCGGATGATTATCGAATAGGTTGGGCAGCGTGCTCTTGGCCAACAGGGCGGTCAGGTGCTCGTGCGCCTGCGCCCCGTCTTCGAGGCGGGCAAAGAAGTTGATGATCCACGCGCGGCTCCAGCCCGTGTGCCCTCCGCCCTGCGCCAGTCGGGCGTCCAACGTCTTCCGGGCCGCAGCCGCCAGTTCCGGCGTGCCGCGCGGCGTAATCTGCGTGCCGGGGTGCAGGCCGAAGAGATGAGACATGTGCCGGTGCCCGGGTTGGGCGTCGCGGAAGTCCTCCAGCCATTCCTGCAAGCGGCCATCGCCGCCGATTTGCATGGGCGCCAGTTTCGCCAGTTTCTGTTGGAGTACGTCGCGGAATTCGGCATCGATCCCCAGCAGTTCGCTCGCCGCGCTGCAGTCGGTGAACAGCTCGCGGACGATCTGCTGGCTCATCGTCGGCCCCATGCTGAGCGAGGCCTTCGCGCCCGCGGGCGTGAGGAACTGGTTCTCCGGCGAAGTGCCGGGGCCGGACACCAGCAGGCCGGTCCGCGGATGCGCGACCAGGAAGTCCAGGTAGAACTCGGCCGCCTCGTGCATGACCGGGTAGGCCCGGCGAGCGAGGAATTCCCGGTCCCGGGTGAATTGGTAGTGTTCCCACAGGTGCAGGCTCAACCAGGCCGCGGCGTCTTGGAACAGCAGGCTGGCGCTGGCTCGCAGATCCGTGCAGCCCCACGGGTTGGTCCGAGTGCTCAGCACAAATCCGCGGCAGCCGTAGCGTTCCTGCGCCGTTTGCCGGCCGGGCTCGCGGAGCACGTCGATCAGATCGAACAGCGGCTCGTGGCATTCGGCGAGGTTGCCGACCTCGGCGGGCCAGTAATTCATCTCCGTGTTGATGTTGATGGTGAAGTCGCTGAACCACGGCGGGGTGAAGGAGTCATTCCAGATCCCTTGCAGATTGGCCGGGAGATTCCCCGGACGCGAGGAACTGATCAGCAAGTACCGGCCGAACTGGAAGTAGAGGGCCGCCAAGGCCGGGTCGTTCGGATGTTGCAGCCATTCGTTTGTCGGCAGCCCGGAATCCGCCGTCGGTCCGAGATCGAGCGTCACTCGCCGGAACAGCTTTTGGTAGTCGACCAGATGTGCGGCGAGTAGATCCGTATACGCCTTGGCTGCGGCCCGCTCGACGTCTGCAGCGCTCAACGCCGCGACGGAAGCAGAGTCGCCTTTCGCTCGGCGAAAGGCGACAAAGTCGTAGCTCGTATTGGCGGCCACGACCACGGTTGCGGCATCGGCCCGCTCGAGCCGGAGCGACTCCCCGGCGGCTGCCAGCGTTCCGCCCTCCGCCAGGACTTTGAGGTGCGCGTGGAACTTCACGCCGCCAAACGGGCACTCGCCGGACAGGAGCAGTTGGTCCTGACCGACGGCGCGGGTGGTTGCCTCCTTCGCTCGTCCCAGGCCAATGCGGCAGGACAGCCGCCCCGGCTTGTCGCACGTGAGCCGAATGACAAGGACCTGGTCCGGCACAGACGCGAAGGCTTCCCGGGTGAACGTGGCGTCACCAACACGAAAGGTCGTGGTGGCCACCGCGCGGTCCAGATCGAGTTGTCGGCGATACCCGGTTACGGACGCGTCCCAGGGCTCGAAGTCCAGGTGCAGGTCCCCGAGCGGCTGATAATGACCATACCGCGGGTCCTTCGGCGTGGTCATCGTCCTTTCCGCCAAGGCTTGGGCTTCGACGTACTTGCCGTCGAACAGCAGTTGGCGGACCGCCGGGAGATTCTGCTTCATTTCCGGCTGCGGATTGTCGTGCCGCTGCCCGGACCAGACCGTGTTCTCGTTGAGTTGGAAGTGCTCACGGGCCGGGTCGCCGAAGACCATCGCGCCCAACCGGCCGTTGCCCAGCGGCAGGGCTTCGGTCCACGTCCGGGCTGGTTCGTCGTACCAGAGCACGAGCGGCTCGGCCTGCGCCGATGCGCAGATCAGCAGGGCGACTGCGGTGAATGAAAGTTGCACCAATGCTCTCCTACAAGTCGGACCGACTCGGCTTGCTTGAATCCTTGCGATCGTTCGTTTTCGGCGGATCCCTCCACTCGTGCGGCAGGTCCCGCAGACGCCACTGCGAGTCGTCGAATCCGGGTTGCTCCGCGCCCGGCCGGTCGTTCAACGCGAACCTCCCGCGGGTTCAAGAATCATGAGGTGCCCGCCGTTCGGCTCCATCGCGATGGGGAGCACGGTCTGCGAGGTCACCTGCTGCTGCGAATGCACCGCCTTGCGGCCGCCCGGGCTGTCGCTGTAGATGCTGGCGCGATACGTTCGGCCCGCCGCGAGAAAACTCAGCGGGTACGGATAGGATGTGGCTTGCCGACCGGACATGCTGGCGACGTACCAATCCGCGCCCTTGCGCCGGGCCACAGTGACGTACGTGCCCAAGTCCGTGGTGACTTGGATTTCATCGGTCAGGCCGGGCATCTTCTCCGCGAACTCGAGTTCCGCGCCGCCCTCGCCGCCGGGCGACCATTGTTTCGTACCAGCCCGCACCGAGGCCCGTCCCAGATAGACGCCCAACATGGCCACCTGGTGACAATGGGTCTTCGAGTTCTTGTAGATCTGCGGGGTGTAATCAAACGTGCCCATGATCCCTCGCGTGAACGGCAGCAGGATGTCGTGCAGCGACTACTCCAGCGACGCCCCATTTCTCGTAACAGGCGAACACATCCTCGATCGCATGTTCCCCGCCGAATTCCTGCAGTAGCGCGCCTCGCACGTACAGGCACAGCCCGATCGGAGGCTTGAGGCTCTTGCCGTAGGCGGCGATGGCCGGGATGTCCAGGTCTATGTAGTTGCCGCCGTGAACCGAGTGCGGGCGGAACGGTACGTAGCCCTTGGCCGGTTTCAGCAGACCGCCCTTCACGTTGTCGCGCCATTCCGGGTGCGTTTTCCAGAAGGGCCCCATATTCTTCTCGAAGTCGGCGATTTCTTCCGGCGTCCACTTCGTCTCGGCACCCGACCACGAGTGATCGATCTCCAGGTAATCGAAGTTATGGGCCGAACCGAAATCCATGAGCGTCTTGAGTTCGTCGGTCACCATCCGGCAATTGTTACTCGCGAGCGGTGTAGATCACCTGGTCCCCGCCGAACGTGAATTCCGTCAGCAGCTTCTTGACGGTCACCTCCGTTAGGCTCGGCTGTGGCGGAAACACATACCGCACGGCCACGCCCTCGTTGTACGCCCGGAGCACCACGTGGAGCAGCCGTTTCGCAGCGGCCGTCTCCTGCAACTTTACGGTCAACTCGTGATAGTGGTCGCGCACTTCGCCGCGGAAACCCCAGACCGGTTTCCAGGTCGTGTCGCCTTTGGCTGTTTCCGTCCCGACCAGCTCGTACGTGCCGCAGAAACTGTCCGGCGCTGTCTCCACGCCGAGCAGTCCGTCCCGGATGATCGTGTGGTCGCGGTACGCGACGCTCCAGGACGGTCGACCTGCCTGCAGTCCGACCGACACGGCAACGTGGCCATCCGGCGACCGCACCGTCTCCGTCGCTCCCGCCACGCCGAGACAAGCAAGTGCCCCAAGCAGCCATTGTGGGATCATGTTCATTGCTTACTGTCCCGCGGCCCTGCCGGCAAGACGCGCATCGTGTCGCCCACGCTTTGCCGCAGCCGTTCGCTGATCATGCGGGCGACGCCGCCTTGTTCGCTGCTGTAGCTGCCGGGGACCATCGGGCCCCGGGGATCTTCGTTGTCCTACCCGTCACAGCCGCTGGATCACCGCGTCCGTGAATTGCTCTGTGCCGAGTTGCCCGCCCAAGTCCCGTGTCTTCTGGCCGTCCTTCAGGGCGGTGTTGTAGGCCGCCTTGATCCGCTCGGCGACTTGACGGCAGGCGGGGTCATTCCGCGCATCGGCCAAGTGGTTCAACATCATCACGCCGGACATCAGCAGCGCCAGCGGGTTCGCCAGTCCCTTGCCCGCGATATCCGGAGCGGAACCGTGGACGGCCTCGAACACCGCGTCCTTGTCGCCGTAGTTGGCGCCGGGCACGACCCCCAGGCCGCCGACCAGGCCGGCGCACAAGTCGCTGACCACATCGCCGTACAAGTTTTCCATCAGCAGCATGTCGAACTTGCTGGGGTCCTGGACCAGCTTCATGCAGCCGGCGTCGATGATCGTCTCCGTGTATTCGATGTTCGGGTATTCCTGCTGGTGGATCTTCCGGGCACACCGCAGGAACAGCCCGTCGGTCAGTTTCATGATGTTGGCTTTGTGGAGCACGGTGATCTTCTTGCGGCCGCGACGCGTGGCAAAGCGGAAGGCCCAGCGGGCGATGCGCGTACAAGCCGTCTCGCTGGCGACTTTCATGCTCATCACCACGTCGTTGATGATCTCGTTCTCGACGCCGCTGTACAGGCCTTCCGTGTTCTCGCGGATGATGATCATGTCGACGTTCTCGAACCGCGTCGGAACGCCCTCGATACTCCGCACGGGTCGGACGGCGGCGTACAGGTTGAGCCTTTTCCGCAGGGCCACGTTCACCGACGTAAAACCCTCGCCGACCGGCGTCGTGCAGGGCCCCTTGAGCGCCACGCCGTAGCGTTCAATGGCCTCCATCGTGGCGTTGGGCAAGACGTTATTGCCGGTTTGCAGGGCGGCTACGCCCGCCTGATGTTCGATCCATTCGAGCGGCGCCTGAGCGGCGGAAAAAATGCGCCGCACGGAGGCCGTGACTTCCGGGCCAATCCCGTCGCCCGGGATCAATACGACTTGATGGTTAGGCATAAGTAACTCCTGAGAATAGCAAAACCCGCTGGCACGAATCCGCTTCCGGAAAACCGGGTCGCGTTCGCTAATGCCCCCGGTCAAGGCGGTGTGCCGAGCTGCTCAACGCGAGTCAGTCTACCCGAAACGCGGCGGGATTCCCAGGTGACGGCGGTGAGACATGACGGCCGATGAGACAGAATCTCGGCCAGGCAGAATCCGCACAGGCAAAATCCGGACGGGCATTCCCGTCCCGGCTCCCAAGTGTCAGAATGGGGTCCCGGGAGGGATGAACTTCCGGCAATGACCCGCGTGCGGGCTGGCACGCGTCATGGTCATATCCTGCCGATCCACCCCACTGTTATGAGGACGCAACAGCGATGCCCGACGCGCCGGTCAGGCAGGTTTACCGTCTCCGCCGCGACCAGTTCGCGGCGGCGGAGGAACGCTGCGCAACGCGCGGCCAGGTGCTGACCCACGCCCGCACGCTCGGGTTCCTGCTGGTCCTGGCGCTGCTCGGCCTGGGCTGGGCGAGCGGGCACGGGAGGCCGTGGTATGCGGCGGGTGGTCTCGGGTTTACCGGATTCCTGGTGCTGGTCGCGTACCACGAGAATCTGCTCCGCGACCAGCGGCGGTTCGGCACGCTGCGGAACCTCAACGCCTGGGCCCTGGCGCGGCTGGATCGCGACTGGGCGTCGCTGCCGGAGCCGATGCTCGCAGCGCCAGCCGGCCAACAAGCGGCGGCTGACGACCTGGACCTGTTCGGCCACGCGTCGCTGTTCCACTTCCTGTGCACGGCGACGACGCCGGTGGGCCGGCGCGCCCTGCGCACCTGGTTGCTCGAGCCGGCTTCCCCCGAAACGATCCACGGCCGACAGCAGGCTGCGGCAGAGCTTGCCCCGCGCCTGGACCTGCGGGAAGCCTTGAGCCTGGAAGGCTGCCTGCTGGCCGATCAAGGTCAAACCACCGATCGGTTCGTGGCCTGGGCGGAAGGTGCGCCCTGGCTGACGTCGCGGCGCTGGCTTGTCGGACTCAGCCGGCTGTTGCCGACGGCGCTGGTGATCGCCTGGGTGCTGGCCGGCTGCGGCACGGTTTCCGTCGGCCTGGCCGCCCTGGTCACGCTGGCGGTGTTTGTGCTCAATTACCTGGCCTCCGTCCTGTACGCGGGCGGCATCCACGAGGTGTTTTCGCAACTGAGCACGCGCAGCGGCGCCGTGCACCGGTATCTGCGGATGTTCGAACTCATGTACTCGATGCCCGCGTCCGCAAGCGACTTGGAGCGGATCAAACGCCAGGCGACGGAGTG
>CAIYOB010000299.1 GCA_903927685.1 uncultured Planctomycetaceae bacterium | reverse complement strand
GCCGGCGGGCGATTACCACCGGCTGGCTCTGCAGGGCATCGAGTTTTATCAGACCCCCAAGCCGCGTTGGGAGAGCCTGCACCCGATGCTCGGACTGGCCGAACTGTTCCGGGTCAGCGGCGATGATTCCTATCGGCAGTCGCTGGTCCATTGGTGGCGGAGCATCTACCGCACGGACGTGCACAATTCGGGCAGCTTCAGCACGAACGAACAGGCCGTCGGCAACCCGTTCCAAGCCGGTGCGATTGAGACCTGTTGCACCGTGGCCTGGATGGAGTTGAGCGTCGAGTCGTTACGGCTGACGGGCGACAGCCGGATCGCGGATGCGCTCGAGCACGCGACGTGGAACGCCGCCCTGGGCCAGGAACATCCCAGCGGCCGCTGGTGCACCTACGACACGCCCATGAACGGCAAGCGGCTGGCGTCCGCCCACAGCATTGTGTTTCAGGCCCGGCCCGGGACACCCGAGTTGAACTGCTGCAGCGTGAACGGGCCCAACGCGCTGGGACTCGTCGGCCAGTGGGCCGTGCTCGCAGGCCGGGGCGAGCTGTACCTGAACTACTACGGACCGGGGAAGACCGACGTGCAACTCGACGACGGCTCAAACTGGTCGTTCCTCCAAACGACCGAATATCCCCGCGAGGGGACCGTGCAAATCGAGGTCTGTCCGCCTCAGCCCACGGCGCTGCCGCTGTGGGTGCGGATTCCCGAATGGTCGCGGGAGACGCGGGTCTCCGTCAACGGCGCACCAGTCGGAAACGTCGTGCCCGGGGCTTATCTGAGGATCGCCAGGACGTGGAGTCCGGGTGACAAGTTGGTGTTGCAGCTCGACCTGCGCGTGCGAGCGATCCGCGGTGACCAGCACGTCCAGTTCAACACGTCGCTGGTCCGCGGTCCCATCCTGCTGACGTTCGACCAGAAGTACAACGCCCTGGACCCCGCCGAGATGCCGGAGCTGGACCTGGAGTCCCTGACGCTGGAACCCCTGCCCGCCGACGATCCGATCCTCCGCGATCGGCCTCTGGGACCCATCGTTGCCGTGGCGGCACAGGCGGCCGAGGGGAAACGTGTCGTGCTGTGCGATTTCGGGTCGGCCGGGGCGTATGGCACACTGTACCGCTCCTGGCTGCCCGTGCGGAACGCGCCGATGGCTCCGTTCCGGCTGCAGTATCCCGAGTCCAACGCTGTGCTGCCGGTCGAGGAAATCTCCCTGGGCTGGAACAGCGCGGAGCCCGGGTCGGTCTACGAGTTGCGAGTCGCCAAGGACCCCGACTTCAAGACCGTGCTCGTTCACAAAACCGACCTGACGGCGACCGAGTTCGCTTGGACGACCGAAAAAACGCCGGGGGCATACTACTGGCAGGTCGAATCGCGGCTGGGCGAACAGCGGGCGGAGGCGACGAACGGGCCGTTGTCGTTCACCTTGGACGCGAGCGTGCCGACCAGCTTGCACGGGGTCGTCGTGCGGGCGGCTTTGGCAGGCAAACCCGAGCCGCAAGAGGGCCGCGTCCTGGTCAGCACCGACGTCGCGCCGGCGGCCGGCCGGGACGGAGCGCCGGAGGGTGCCCTGGCCTTCAACGGCACGTCCTCCAAGCTGGTCTACGACGCGCCCCAGTTCCCCCTGCGGACGTACACGTTTGCCGCCTGGTTCTGCCCGCAGGGATTGGAAGAGGACGGCCGGCGCTGGCACCAGATCGTGTCCGCCTGGTGCGTCTCGATCAACGACCCGTTGCGAGTCG
>CAIYOB010000298.1 GCA_903927685.1 uncultured Planctomycetaceae bacterium | reverse complement strand
GAGGGCCGCTTGATGCTCGTGGGGAGCCGCCGCGGTCGCGATTTTCGGATACGCGAGAGTGAACTCCCCCATACTGCCGCCGTCGATCACCACGCCCGTGTCGCCCAAGCGTACGACGCCGGCATCCGCGGTCATTGCAAGCCCCCCGAGGGCCAGACATAACGCGCCGCACAAGATGCTCCTGAATCGAGTCTGAATCATAGCTCATGGCTTCCTTGGCAATGGTGGCAGGCAATGGTAGCAGGGAGGCAAGGCGTCTTTTCTACAATCCGGAGGACGGTACCGAAAGAGAACTTCCGAGCCGAATTCCCCACCGCAGGCCATGCCCCTCCCCCAGCCATCCTCCAATTGCTCCCGAGAAAAAGTCGACCTGCGGATCTACCGGAGCGAGCCGTTTTGGATTCCAATTGGGAGCAAGTGCGGAGATAGGCCGGTTGCCTGTCCGACCGTTCGTCAACCTCAACGTAAGGAAGTGGCTGATGCAAACCTCGATCTCGCGTGGCCTGTGCGGTCTGGCAGGCACGTTCGTTCTGTTCGCCTGCGCCGTGGTCCTGGCCGACGACGCGGCGTGGACTCCGTTATTCGACGGCAAAACGCTGGAAGGCTGGGAAAAGGTCGGCAGCGAACAGAGTGTCTGGGAAGTGAAAGACGGCGCGCTGTGCGGATCAGGAGCGGCGTCGATGCTGGTCTGCACGAAGGGTCCGTACAAGAACTTCCGCTACCGGGCCGAGGTTCAGATCAACGACGGTGGCAATTCGGGGCTGTACTTCCGCGCGACGCGCAAGCCGACTTTTTCCGACGGCTACGAAGCCCAGATCGACAGCACCCACCGCGACCCGATTCGCACCGGCTCGCTGTACGGACTGTGCCACGTCTACCGGCAGATCATCAAGCCGGATACCTGGTTCACCTACGAGTTGGAAGTGCGGGATGACATCTGGCGCGGCCGGCCGATGACCCGGATCAAGATCAGCATCGACGGGAACGAACTGTACGAGTACCTGGATTTTGCTCCGGCTTTCAAGGACGGCCACTTCGCCTTCCAGCAACATGATCCGGGCAGCAAGGTCTGCATCCGCAAAGTCGAAGTCCAGCCGCTGGCCGACTGATCAGCCGACGGCCGAGAACTCGGGAGCGTGTCACCCGCCGCCGGCGATGCCGTCCGCTTCGCGGGCGGCCCGCCGGCCCCGTTCCACGCGGACGGCGAAGACAGCAAGACGCAAGTTGGAACGTCACGGTCGCCCCCTGGATCACAGTCAATCGTGTTCCAGCGGCGGAGTTTCCTTCCCGGTCGTGTCGGCCCGCTACCGCCCGCTGTGCCGTAGCGACCGGAGATGCCCACGGCTTGCCGGGCGGGAGTGTCACACAGCGTCGTCGTTGACCGTGCCGCGCCCCGTCAACGTTCCAGATTGACGGGGGCGACGCAGAGTCTGCCGTGGGCGGCGTCCTGGCTCTCGCCGCGGTAGGAGAACCACTTGCGGTTGTCAGGCCCGTCGAAAACGGCCAGGTGGCCGCCAAGCATGACTCGGCCGCGCGGGTCCTTCTTCCAGGGACCCAGCGGATGATCGGCTGTCGCCACGCCGGTCCAGTAGCCCAACCAGTCCGGCAGGCTCTTGTCGCGATGAATCGCCGCGTAGAAGAGCTCGTACTTGGCCCCGATCTTCTCCGCCCACGGGCCTTCGAGGTACTCCGGTTTGGCGGCAATTCCGATGTCCGCGTTATCGGCGTTCACAATTCGCTGTGGTTTGCCGATCAGTTTCATTTCCAGCAAATCCACCTCCTGCACGTCGATGTTGCCGCGGGGGATGAACGCGTAGGTCTTGCCATCGCTGTCCCCAAACAGCGTTGTGTCGCAACCGGCTCCCTGCAGCCAAGTAATCCGTTCGTAGGGGCCGGTGATCTTGTCGGCGATGCCGACAAATGCCCAGCCCGCGGTCCCCCAGCGTCCGGCGGGATTGTATTCGTTCTGGAGCCAGTTGTCGGCGGTGAAGATGAGATAGAACCGGCCGGCAATCTTGTGAATCTCCGGTGCCCAGAACCGGTTCTTGTAGGGGCAGGTCTCTGGCAGGTCGGCCGATTTGACGAGCCAGTTCTCGAACTTCCACGACTTCAAGTCGCAGGATGAGTACAGCGCAATGCCTGGCGAGCCGCCCTGATTCGGTTCGTGAAGACGTAGCTCTTCCCGATTCCGGAACGGGTACATGGTGAACACGAGATAATAGGTATCGCCCTCCCGGATGATGCATGGATCGCGAAGTTCGCTCTGGGGCTGGGCCTGGCCTTCGGCGTAGGTGAAAGGCAGAGGGTAGGGGATGGAAACGACTTCGCCGGGCGTGGTCACCTGCGGATGGCGCGCCTCGTTAATCTCCGTCTCGCCGGCGACCGCAAATCGATCCGGGGTCGCCATCACCAGTCCGGTAAGGAGCGCGAGGGTGCAGTGCATGATTGTCACCATTTTTCAGGATCGGCTCGCGGCTGCGGTACGCGCAATTGTCCGAGCGGTTCCGGTTGGGCAGCAACAACGCTTCGTGTCAGCCGCGATTGTACCGTGCTGCCGACAAGCCGGGCAAGCACTTTTCCAACCGGTCGCCCAAGCGACAGCCCCGCCCGCGTCGCCTGCAGAGAAGACACGGGAACTCCCAGCTCCGCTGATCCCTTGGCTTTGGTTGCGGCTTGGGAATCGACTCAGGATCATTCCTTCTTTTGCATCGCGTACGTTGGGTAGAACGCAGCGGAGCGGATCCGGCCCGCCCGTCTCAGGCCCCCGCCGCTGGGCGCTCGAGGTAGCATACGACTTGTTGTTCGACGGCGTTGGCGGCGAGTCTCAGTTGGGCGTCGGGGGCTTGCGGAGCGGGGAAGTCGATGACGCGCACGGCGTCCGTCCAGCGCGTCGCGTCGGGGACCAGGTCCAACAGGCGATTGGGCGCGGTCTCGAAGAACTCGCGGCTCCAGGCATTGCCTTTGCGGTCGGGAAACAGCGCCAGGTACAGCATGTCCCATTCGACCAGGTCGTTGAAAAAGTGCGTGCCCAGCGAGACGTCGGGGATCAGGTCCTCGCGCATCGCGACGATCTCGCACAGGATCGAGACGCCGTCGATTTCGGCGAACGAGACGGGCACGCCCAGCGAGGGCGTGGTCGTACCCCAACGCCCCGGGCCGATCAGCATCACCTGCCGTTTCGGCTCGTCGTCCCCAGGCCGATCTTCCGGGCGGTGCATCAGCTTGCCGATCAGCCGCGCGACGCTGTAGCGGTCCTGGATCGTCAGTTGGCCGTACACGGACGGCGTGACGTACACGACCCGGTCGAGCGTGGCCACCCGGCTCTGCCCGATCACCGCCCCGCAGGCCTGCAGTAGGATGTCTGCGGTGTCCAGGCCGGCCGGCAGTTCGGCGGCCGCGCTGCCCGCGACGACTTGCAGCGGCCGGCATTGCACCAGGTTCACCCGGTACTGGTCCTTGGCAAAGAAATTGGCGGTGAATTCGATGTCCACCGGATAATCGTACGCGGCGTGCAGCGTCGACAGCATTTCGCGCATGTCCTCGACGAACGACGTCTGGTCCAACAGGTGCTCGAAAGTCAACACCCAGGCCGACGAAGCCGGCAGTCCGTATTCCGCGGCCCGCTGGGACATCTCCCGGTCTTGCGAGGCGAAGACCTGGACCGGCAGGTTCGGACTCCGCTCGACGACTTCGGAAAAATGGTAGGACACCAATTGGTTCGCATCCAGATCGAGCACGTCCACGCGATGCTGCGAGTACTGGCGGACTTCGTCGATGTCCGTCTCCGGCCGCCGCTGCGGCGCGTTCAGGGCGACGACGCGGGTATAATCATCGTCCGCGCGGTCCACGGCCCGCGTGCCTAATCCGAAGACCAGTCGGACCATGCCGGCGGTCGGATCGATGCACTTGTTCCAGACGTAGGGATTGACCGACAAGCCGACGCCCGCGACCTGCGGGTAGAACAGATTGCCGTGCAGATTGCCCGAGACGCGCTGGACCAGCAGCGGCATCTGCTCGTCGCGATCCAGCAGCCCGCGCTGGGCCCGGTAACGCAGCGCTTTCTCGCTCATCGTGCTGGCGTAGATCGTCTTGACGGCCGCGACGAAGTCCTCCAACCGCTTCTGGTGCGAGCCCTGGTTGGCGCAGAAGACACTCTCGTATTTGCCGGCAAACGCGTTCCCGTAGTTGTCCTCCAACAAACTGCTGGAGCGGACGATGATCGGCGACTGGCCGAAGTAGTCCAGCATGTCGGTGAACTCGCGGAGCGTGCTTTCGGGAAACGTGCCCGTGATCATCCGCCGCCGCGCTTCCTCGATGTCGTCCAGGAACGCCCGCCGGTCGTGCTGTTTCTGCCGCAGCCACCAGCAGCCGTTCTCGACCAGGAACGAGTAGAATACGTCGGAGCCGATGTAGAACGAATCGTGCGACTCCAGCAGCGTGTTCCAGCGGGGACGCGTCTTGCGGAGGATGGCTCGAGCCAGCAGCATGCCCACCGACTTGCCGCCGATCAGCCCGGTGCCGATCATCCGCCTCCAAATCGCCAGCACGTCGCCCAGCGACAGGTACTGTTCCGCCATGGCCAGCAGCCGCTCGTCCCGCGTGAACGCCATCCGCATCAGGGTTCGCGTCAAGGCCGCCGGGTCTTCGGCCGTCGGCTCGCCCCGCTGCACGGCCTCCCAGGTCTGTTCGGCTTTAT
Source organism: uncultured Planctomycetaceae bacterium (assembly GCA_903927685.1). The sequence goes on along the minus strand of CAIYOB010000298.1, from coordinate 7,042 downwards.
GGAACGCCCGGTTCCACGTGCCCAGCCGAAACCGCACGGAGTCCAGGCCGGCCCAGGGCCGGGACGTCAGGATCTCGGCCGTCGTTGAACTCTCGGTGACTGGCACAAAGCGGTCTTCGTCCCAGGCGTGCAGCATGTACATCGTGGGCGAGTAGCGGTGCTCGACCTTGGTGGGCTGCAGGTACAGCGTGCCTTGATGCCGGTAGACGTCGATGAAGATCTGGGTGGTCCGCCCGATCGGCGTGGTCGCCTGGGCGGAGTGGGCGTGGCGGAGCAGCGGAAAATAGGCCAGCGACTCCAAGTCATAAACGTAGGGGCAGGTGAGCATGAAGAAGTTGCCCAGCATGCGATCGCTGCACCACTGTTCAGCCAGCGCCGACAGGCAGTCAAAGACGAAAAACGCGCCGCGTCCGGCCTCCCGGATCGTGCGGCGAATCTGCGTGATGAACTGTTCGAATCCCGCCGCACTGTCCAACTCGCACACCGTCACGCCGTCGCTGCCCGCAGCCAACGGGGGATGCCCGGCAAAGCGGAAATACACCAGTCGCCGGCCCGCCCGCTGGGCCGCCTGGCAATACGGGCCGACAAATGGGGCGAAATCCTCGATCGCATCGACTTCCCACACCAGGTTGTCCCCCGGCAACAAGCCGCGAAATACCCGGTCCAGTGAGGCAAGACCCGTGCTGAGATTGGAGTCGACCATCGGAGAGTCCCCTGTGTACAACTGGCGTGGAGGAAAACGCGCGAGATTTCTTTATAAGCTATTGCACAACTGGAGTCCAGTGTTATAATCCCGCCTTATGCAAAACCGACGCCGCTCCGCGGCGTCGAACCCTCCCCACATATCCCAGAGTCAGAGGATTGTATGTCCAACAACGTTGAGGCTTTCCTGGCCCAAGTCGTGGCCAACAACCCGAACCAGCCGGAATTCCACCAGGCGGTTCGCGAGGTCGTCGAGTCGGTTTATCCTGTGGTCGAAGCGACGCCGGCGTATCGCAAGGCCAAGATCCTCGAGCGGATTGTTGAGCCCGAGCGGGTGGTCATGTTCCGTGTGCCGTGGGTGGACGACCGCGGTGAAGTCCAGATCAACCGCGGGTATCGCATCGAGATGAATAGTGCGATCGGCCCGTACAAGGGCGGTCTGCGGTTCCATCCCACGGTCACTCTGGGTGTGCTCAAGTTCCTGGCCTTCGAACAGGTGTTCAAGAATAGCTTGACCACGTTGGCGATGGGCGGCGGCAAGGGCGGCTCGGACTTTGATCCCAAGGGCAAGAGCGACAACGAAGTGATGCGGTTCTGCCAGTCGTTCATGGCCGAGTTGTACCGGCACATCGGTCCGGACACCGACGTCCCGGCGGGCGATATCGGCGTCGGCGGCCGCGAGATCGGCTTCCTGTTCGGCATGTACAAGAAGATCGTCAACCGGTTCAACGGCGTGTTGACCGGCAAGGGCCTGGAGTACGGCGGCTCGCTGATCCGCCCCGAAGCCACCGGTTATGGAGCGGTCTACTTTGCCCAGGAAATGCTGGCCACGCGCGGCGACAGCTGCAAGGGCAAGATCGCGACCGTGTCGGGCTCGGGCAACGTCGCCCAGTACACCGTCGAGAAGCTGAACGAATTCGGCGCCAAGGCCATTACGCTGTCCGATTCCGCGGGGACGATTGTCGACGAGGACGGCATCTGCGCCGAGAAGCTGGCTTGGGTCATGGAGCTGAAGAACGTCCGCCGCGGCCGGATCCGCGAGTACGTCGACAAGTTCAAGGGCAGCAAGTACCTGCCGAACGAACGGCCCTGGAAGGTCAAGTGCGATCTGGCGTTCCCCAGCGCCACGCAGAACGAGATCGACGGCCAGGACGCCCGGACGTTGGTGGCCAACGGCTGCAAGTGCGTGGCCGAAGGCGCCAACATGCCCACCGTGCCCGAAGGCGTCGATGTCTTCTTGGAGGCGAAGATCCTGTACGGGCCGGGCAAAGCGGCCAATGCGGGCGGCGTGGCGACGTCGGGCCTGGAAATGACCCAGAACGCCGGCGTGGTCAAGTGGCCGCGGGAAGAAGTCGATATGCGGCTGCAGCAGATCATGAAGGCAATCCACGCCAACTGCGTCCGCTACGGCAGCGCGGACGGCTTCGTCAACTACGTCCGCGGCGCCAATATCGCCGGCTTCGTCAAAGTGGCCGACGCGATGCTGGCCCAGGGCGTCGTGTGAGCGCCGGCGAAGGGTAGCGACTGGCGACAACAGCGAACCCTCCCGCTTGCGGGAGGGTTAACTGTCGGTCTCCCAGTTGGTCCGCACCGCGGACTCCCGACGCGCGCCCCCGGCTACCCCGTCTCGCCACGACCGACCTGCCTGGACCCCCTATGAACATCGACATGCTGAAAGTGTTCTGCAGTGTCGTCGAGCAGCAGAGTTTCTCGCTCGGCGCTTCGCTGCACCGCATCAGCCAGTCGGCGGCGACGCAGGCGGTCCAACGGTTGGAGGAACACTTCGAGACGCAGTTGTTGGACCGTCGGAAACGGCCGCCCATGCTGACGCCGGCGGGCGAAATCTGTTACGGCGAGTTCCGCAAGATCATCGAGTTGTACGACGCCGTCGCCGACCGGATCCGCGTGCTGGGCAATGAGATCCAAGGCCACTTCCGCGTGGCGGCGATCTACTCGGTGGGGCTGTATGGCCTGGGGCACTGCATGCAGCAGTTCATGGTCAGCTATCCCAAGGCCCGCATCCACCTCGAATACCTGCGTCCGGCGGATGTGTACGAGGCGGTGCAGAGCGGCCGGGTTGACTTGGGCATCGTGTCCTATCCCGCGGCTTTGCGCGGGCTCAGTGTGATCCCGTTGTGGTCCGAAGAGATGGTCCTGACTTGCCAGGCCCAGCACCAGCTAGCCGGCCGCAAGAGCGTCACGCTGGCGGCGCTGAGCGGCGAGAAGTTCGTGGGCTTCGACCGCGACTTGCCGATCCGCAAGGAGATCGACCGACAGCTGCGCCAGCACGATGTCAATGTCGAAGTGGTCCTGGAATTCGACAACATCGAGACGATCAAGCAGGCTGTGGAGATCGGCGCCGGGATCAGCGTCCTGCCCGAGCCCACCGTGTGCAAGGAAGTGCAAATCGGCACGCTGGCCGCGGTTCGGCTGCGCGGCTGCGACCTGCACCGCCCCATCGGCATCATTCATCGCGACCGGCTAGTGTTCTCCCCCACGGTGGCCCGCTTTGTCGAACTGCTGCAGCAGATGCCGATCGCGCGGCTGACCGAAGCAGGGTGAGCAGGTGGCGGAAGCCCTCTTTTCCGTCAAAGTTGCCGAGTGCAGCTGTTCGATAAACGAATAAAGATGAGTCAAATCCTGCGAAGAACGTTGTTGGGCCCCAAGATCTACGAACTGGTCGTGGCGGCGCCGCGGATTGCGCGCAAGGCGCAGCCGGGACAATTCCTGGTGGTTATGGCCGACGACAGCGGCGAGCGCATCCCGCTGACGATCGCCGATTTCGACCGCGAGCAGGGCACGATCACGATGGTGCTAGCAGTGGTCGGGGCCAGCTCGCTGAAGCTGTCGCGGATGGACGAAGGCGAGTCGCTGTACGCGGTGATCGGGCCGCTGGGCATGCCTTCGGAACTCGCTCACAAGGGCACCGTGGTGATGGTGGCCGGCGGCGTGGGGGCGGCGCCGATCTATCCCATCGCCCGTGCTTTTTACCAGGCCGGCAACCAGGTGATCACGATCCAAGGCTCACGCTCGCGGGACCTCCTGTTCTGGACCGCCCGCCTGGCGGCGGTCAGCGACCAGCACATCCTTACGACGGACGACGGCAGCGTGGGACGCAAGGCGTTGGTCACCGAGCCGTTGGTCGAGTTGCTGCGGGACGACGGTGAGAAGGCGATCTCGTGCGTCTATGCGATCGGGCCGGCGGTGATGATGAAATTCTGTGCGGCCGCGACCCAGCCGTTCGGCGTCAAGACGATCGTCAGCTTGAACACGATCATGGTTGACGGCACCGGCATGTGCGGCGGCTGCCGAGTTGACATCGGCGGGCAGACACGCTTCACCTGCGTGGACGGCCCGGAGTTCGACGGCCACCTGGTCAATTGGCAGCTGCTGATGGCGCGGCAGCAGACCTACATCCAGCACGAGTCCTGTTCCCTGGAGCGGACCATGCTGCAGGCAGAAAGGGAAACCCCATGAGCGACCGGCGAGCGAACAAGGCTCCCCGCGTGCCGATGCCGGAGCAGCCGGCCGACCAGCGCGTGAACAACTTCCTCGAGGTGCCCTTGGGGTACACGTCGGAACAGGCTCAGGCCGAGGCCGCCCGGTGCCTGATGTGCCGCAAGCCCAAGTGCGTAGGCGGCTGCCCCGTGCAGGTGGACATTCCGGGTTTCCTTTCTCTGGTCGCGGCCGGCGAATTTGCCCAGGCGGCGCGGAAGATCAAGGACAGCAACTGCCTGCCCGCCGTCTGTGGCCGCGTCTGCCCGCAAGAGAGCCAGTGCGAAGGTGAATGCGTGCTGGGCGTCCGCGGCCAGCCGGTCGCGATCGGCGCGCTGGAGCGGTTTGCCGCCGACTATGAACGCGAGCACGAAATGGTGGAACTTCCTCCGTGCGCGGCATCGACGGGCAAAAAGGTGGCGATCGTGGGGGCCGGACCGGCCGGCTTGACCGCGGCCGGCGACCTGGTCCGCTGGGGACACGAGGTGACGGTCTTCGAGGCGTTTCATCAAGCCGGCGGCGTGCTGGTGTATGGAATTCCCGAGTTCCGTTTGCCCAAGCGGATCGTCGAGTCGGAGGTCGAGTACCTGCGGCGACTGGGCGTGAACATGGAGCTGAACCAGGTGATTGGCAAATCGATCACGCTGGACGAACTGCTGGACGAAGAAGGCTACGACGCGGTGTTTGTGGGTGTCGGCGCCGGGCTCCCCCAGGCCATGAACGTCCCGGGCGAGAATCTGGGCGGCGTGTACTTTGCCAACGAGTACCTGACCCGCGTCAACTTGATGAAGGCCTACGACTTTCCCAACTTCGACACGCCCGTTGCCCGCGGCCTGCGAGTCTGCGTCGTGGGCGGCGGCAACGTGGCGATGGACGCGGCTCGCACGGCCCGACGACTGGGCGCCCAATCGGTCAGCGTCCTGTACCGCCGCTCGCGGGAAGAACTGCCGGCCCGCGCCGAGGAAGTCCATCACGCCGAGCAGGAAGGCATCGAATTCCGCTTCTTGTGCGCACCCACCGCATACCTGGGCGACGCCAAAGGCATGGTGCGGCAGGTCCGCTGCCAGGAGATGGAGTTGGGGGAACCCGACGCCTCGGGCCGACGACGACCGGTGCCCAAACCGGACGCCGAAGTGCTGATCGACGCCGACCTGGTCATCGTTTCGATCGGCTCGGGCGCCAATCCGATCCTGACGGGCCAGACCGAGGGCCTGGAACTGAACCGCCGCGGCTACATCGTGACGGGCGAGAAGGGGGCCACGTCCCGCTCCGGCGTCTGGGCCGGCGGCGATATCGTGACCGGCAGCGCCACCGTGATCCTGGCGATGGGCGCCGGCAAGACGGCTGCCCGGGACATCCACGAGTACCTGACCCGGACGGAAACCGAGCCGAAGTTGGACGAATCCCGGGCGGTGGCCTGATTGCCCGGCGGCCTGCGGTCTTGATCGGACCGCTGCGCACGGAAACCCGAAGCGCCAGCGAGAGGGCTGCCCCCCACTCGCTTGTGCTTCGGGCTACGGCAGGCACTGCTAGAGTTTTTCGCGGCACTCTGATCAGCGCGCTTGCGCCAGAAACCCTTGTGTCGTCTGCCACTTTGCCCCTATCATAAAGGGGACGACATGACGGTCGGGGTTGGATTGTTCGAATGACAGCCCGGCGCACGGGCGACGATGGGGACGGTGGGTGTCCAGCGACGTGTTGCAAGCCTCTGGCATCGAGCCCGCGACGGATTTGGGCGGCTTGGCTGAACCGCCCGTGATCTGTGCGGTGGCTGCTGCGCCGCCGGATGACAGCTTGGCCGGACCCGAGCCGCCGCCGCGGACCGAGCCGGCGGCGGTACCGCCGCCAGCCAGTGCGAGCACCGGATTACGTCTGCCCCCACCGGTCGACGCGTTCCTCCAGCGGCAGAGACAGCAGCAACTGGACCAGCTGGCCGACGTGCCGCCACCGGACCCCGACCAGCATCAGCGGGGCTTCGTGCTGTTCAACGCCATGCCGGGCGGGTTGTTCAGTGCGATCATCCACATGCTGCTGTTCCTGGTGCTCAGCGTCTATGTGGTCGACGATGATTCCGGCGCCAGGGTGGTCAGCTTGAACGTCGTCGACTCGGAGCAGGACGACATCGAAGTGGAGAACTTCGTGGAGACGGACGTCGAGGAACTGGCCGCCTGGAAGGAGGCCCCTCTGGAGGCCGCTCCGGACCAGGCGTTCCTGGACAACATCGCGCTGAATCCTCCCGAGATCGCCAGTCCCGACGTGCTGCTGCCCGAGCCGGAGGAGGTCGCGCCGCAGATGTCGGTCGAGCTGGCGGCCGCGGTGGCCCGGCCGGGCCGGGATCCGGGCTTCACCGTCGGCGACGACGCCCGCGGCGGCTTGGCGCGGCGGGGCGACCGGCGCGGACAGGCCCTGGCGATCGGGGCGACTGCCGAGAGCGAAAACGCGGTGGAACTAGCCCTGCAATGGCTGGTTCGGCACCAGCGCGAGGACGGCTCGTGGTGCTTCAACCAGCAACTGGGCGAACACCACTGCGTGGGCTGCCAGTGCGCCAATCCCGGGCCGTACACCACCGATGCGTTGAACGGAGCGACCGGCATGGTTCTGCTGGCCCTGCTAGGCGCAGGTCACACCCAACTCGAGGGCCAGTATCGCGACGAGGTCGCGGCGGGTTTGCGGTACCTGATCTCCCAGCAGGCGCCCGATGGCAGCCTATGGGACCCTGGTGGCAACATGTACAGCCACGGCCTGGCGACGCTCGCCTTGTGCGAAGCGTTGGCCATGACGCGGGACAAGTACCGGCAGCCCGAAACGGCGACGCCTCGCTGGAGCGATCCGCCCGTCGGCGTCG
>CAIYOB010000297.1 GCA_903927685.1 uncultured Planctomycetaceae bacterium | reverse complement strand
CTTGCAATGACCGCGGATGCCGGCGTCGTACGCTTGGGCGACACGGGCGTGGTGATCGACGGCGGCAGTATGGGGGAGTTCACTCTCGCGTATCCGAAAATCGCGACCGCGGCGGCTCCCCACGAGCATCAAGCGGCCCTCGAACAACGCTTGGCCGCCGGCAAGGCCGTGTTGAAGTACCCCTGCGGTGCGGTCGTCGAAGTCTCGCTCGGGCAGGGCAACAAGGTCGCGTATCAGTTCAGCGGCGATTGCGCCGCGGTCGCTTCGTTCCGGATCGGCGAGCTGTTGGTTCCACCCAACTACGCGGATGGCGGCCGGTGGCAGGTGGGCGACGCGGACCCGCAACCGTTTCCGTCCGCCCAGCCAGCCAGTCCGTTTCTGTACCAGGGCAACGCCACGCGGTTCGAGTTCAGTAGTGTCGACGGGAAACGAATTCGCCTGGATCTGCCGCCCTATTCCTATCAACAGCTGCAGGATAACCGGGAATGGAACTGGAACGTGTTCGCCTGGTGGTTCCAGTCGCCATTCGACAGGAACACGGCGGACTACGTCGTGACTGTCACGCTGGACGCGGGCGGCAGCAACGATGTCGTGCTGGTCGATCGATTTGGCCAGAACACGCGGAAGGCGTTCCCCGGCAAGGTCCGTTCGCTCGAAGAACTCCGGCAAGACGTCGGCTCGGAGGCTGCCGATTACGCTGCCCTCCAGCCGTTGCCGTTGGACGCTTACGGCGGTTTACCCGGCAGCGGCGGGAAGCTGGGCCTGCACCAGACCGGCTACTTCCATGTCCAGCGTGTCGGCGAGCGCTGGATCCTGGTCGACCCCGCCGGCAACGCGTTCTTTCACCTGGGCATCTGCAGCTTCGGTTGCAGTGAGGACTACACCTACATCGAGGGCCGCGAGTCGGTCTACGAATGGCTGCCGCCGCGGGAAGGCGAGTTTGCCGCGGCCTACCATCCCGAAGCGTGGTGGAACCCGCGGGCGTTCTCGTTCTACAAAGCGAATTTGATCCGCAAGTACGGCTCGTTCAACGAGGACGCCTTCCTGGCCCGCATGGTGCACCGCATCCGCTCGGCGGGCTTCAACTCCGTGGGCGCCTTCTCAGGCAACTCGCCGGTCTACCGGCAGGAGAAGTTCCCGTTCGTCGCCAGCCTGCCGCTGGCCTCGTGGTCGCTCGGTCCCGACGTCCCCGGCGTGCGTGGAATCTTCGATCCGTTTGACGATGACCTGCTCGCGAAGCTGGACAAGCTGTTTGCCGATGCGCTGCACCGGCAAGCGGACGACCCGCTGTTGATCGGCTACTTCCTGGCCAACGAGCAGGCCTTCGAGGATCTGCCGCGGGCGGTCCCTCAACTGGACGGCAAGCACGCCTGCAAGCGCCGCCTGATCGTCATGCTCCGCGAAAAGTACTCTGACATCGCGGCCTTTAACGCCGCGTGGGGGATGAACGCGGACTCCTTCGAGGCCCTGGTCGACCAGGGCTTGCTGGTGGCAACCCCGGCCGCCTTTGCCGACATGCAGGCATTCACCGAGCGGTTTATCGAGGCTTACTACCAGCGAATCACGGAGTGCTTTCGCAAGTTTGACCGCCACCACCTGTTGATCGGCAACCGCTGGCAACCGGGCACGGCCAATAACGAAGCCCTGTGCCGGATCGCGGGCAAGTACCTGGACGTGATCAGTGTGAACTACTACACCGAACGCGTTGACCCCGCCTTCATGCGGCGAGTTTTCGAGTGGTCGGGACAGCGGCCGCAGATGTGGAGCGAGTTCTTCTACACGGCGGAAACGGAAAGCAACGTCGCCGGACGGTTGGATGTGGCGACGCAGCGGGATCGCGGCCGAGCCTATCGGCATTATGTCGAACACGCGGCGGCGCTGGGCTTCGTCGTCGGCAGCGAGTGGTTCACCTTGATCGATCAGGCCGTGACGGGGCGGTTCTTTGAGAAGTACAACGGCGAGCGGCAGAACACTGGGTTGTTCAACGTCTGCGACCGGCCTTACCGCGAGGCCCTGGAAGAGATGGCCGCCACGCATCGCCGGATCTACGGCGTCTGGCTGGACGGCGAGCCGCCGTACGTGTTCGACGATCCGCGGTTCAGCGGCGGGCCGGGAACTGCGGTCCGCACGGTCCGCGCCGGACATGCGGTCGGACCGATGGCGGTCGACGGCCAGCTGGGCGGCTGGCCGGGGCGTCCGCCGGAACGCATCGCGCCGGATCGTTTGACAGTCGGCCGCGACAGCCAGGGAGTCGAGGCGTCCTTCAAAGTCTGCTGGGACGAGAACGCCCTGTACCTGTTGGCCGAGGTCCGCGATCCCAGGCCGATGCTGAATCGGCACAGCGGTGCGGAGTTGTGGTCCGCCGATGGTTTGGAGCTCTTCATCGGCAGCGAGTCACTGGACCAGCCAGGACCGCTCCGCTTCACCGATCGCCAGATCCTCATCGGCGCCGGCAGCCCTGACGGCACGGGCCAGTTTCATGTCGTCAACGCGCCGCGGCAGCCCGCGGTGCGGTTGGCGGTCGTTCCGGCCGCGGCCGCCGACGGGTACACGCTGGAAGTCGCCATTCCGTGGCCCGCCATCGGCGTCCAACCGCAGGAAGGTCGGGAACTGCTCTTCGATCTGGCCGTCGACGACAGCCGCGACGGCAACACGCGAGACTGCCAGCTGATGTGGAACGGGACAGCCCGCAATTCGGCCGACCGCGGCGTCTGGGGACGACTGAAGCTGGAGCGATAGTGCTCGCTGCGCGTCGGCGGTGTCGGCAATTTGCCATCAGAACCCGCGCAGGTCGGTGCTGCTGCGGGCGGGCAGGCCGGGGGCCGGTGTGCGTTGCAGCACGAGGTACTCGATGCCGTGCCGCTGGCAGTACTCACGCTTGCCACCCCGATCGCCGTCTGCGTTGACGGCATAAATGTCGGGCCGCAACCGCCGGATCTCCTGGTCCGCGTCCAGCCAGCCCGAACCGCTGGCGATCAGGGCCTGTTTGACGTACTTGATCGAGCCGACGACGTATCGCCGTTCGGCTTCGGTCAGCAACGGATGCCCTTCGCCCTTGAGCAGCCGGATGTTCGCGTCGTTGCCGACGACGATGTACAAATCGCCATAGCCGCTCAGTTCTTCGGCAAAGCGGACATGGCCTGTGTGGAACCAATCGTAACAGCCGGTAGCGACCACCTTCTTGCGTCCGGCAGGCGTGGGCATTGGCAGCGGTTCGGGGAAGCCGCTCATTTGAGCCGCCGGCAGCACGCGGTACTCGATGCCATGCCGGGCACAGAACTCGCGGCGCAGGTCGCTGGCCTCGGCTTCCTCGTCCACCCACACGTGCGGCTGAATCCCGCCCAGGTCCTCGAGTGGCCCGTCACTGGGAATGACCCGCGTAACGTAGCGCACGGCGTTCAGGAAGTACTCCCGCTCGGCCCAGGGGAACTTCGGCGTTTGGCCGTGGAGCTGCCGCAGCCGTTGGTCGGACCACAGCAGAACGTTTAACTCGCCCAACCTGGCCGCCCCTTCCAGGAACCGCAGGTGCCGCGAGCGGATGTCGTCGAAACCGCCGGAGACGATGATTTGCTTGGCTGCCGTCATGACTTTGCGATACGCACGTTGATCGGAAACGCCCCGGGAACGGGCTCGGTTGAAACCACGAACAGGTAGCCGCCGCCGCAACCGGAGTACATGGCTCCGCAAGACCGCGACTGGTAATACGCCAGGAGGCCTTTCAGATCCGTTGTCACCGCCGGATGCCGCACGGTCTGAGGCAGGATCGCTTCCCAGCATTCCATGCACGCGTTCATGGCCGCCCCCAAGGCCGGAGCATCGCGCGCGACGATCGCGTCGAAACACTCCCGACCCGTGGCTCCCAGCCGGCGGATCCAGGCCGGAGCGAGGTTCTTGATTCCCAGCGGATTGTAGCCGTCGGGACGCGGAGCGATCGGCAGGACGTGGAGCACCTGCTCCAGCCAGCGCGCCACGCGTGGGTCGTTGTTGGACTCGATGTGCCGCGGGAAGATTCCGCCCTCGTGCGTGAAATCGTAATCCAGGCGATTCACGCCGGGATAGACCAAGCCGATCATATCCTGCGAACCGGACGGCTCGCTCTTACCCCGGTTCTCCTCGGCGTACAGTTCCCGCACCAACTCGGCCGGATCGCGCTCGGGCAACCGGCCGTTCCACAGCCGGAGGGCCACCTTGCGTGTGCCGGTCGCCATCCCGGCACGCTCCATGTACCAGCACGTCGGCTCCAGGCCCACGACGACCATCGAACCGACTCCGTCGGGGTTCAGCCGCGAAGTGAACGGCTGGTCGATCCAGCCGCCCGCCAGGGCCATCCGGTAAGGGATGCCGCCGATGACGTCGGTCAGTATGCG
>CAIYOB010000296.1 GCA_903927685.1 uncultured Planctomycetaceae bacterium | reverse complement strand
CCCGCCGCGGAGGTCCGCGAGCGTGCGGAAAGCCTGCGAATCACGCCCCTCGCCAAGCCGGAGATCCGCAGGTCGCTGGACAAGTTCATGCCGGCGCTAAGCCTGCCAGGCGATGCAGTCCGAGGGAAGAGCGTGTTCAGCGAGGCGACCTGTGCGAACTGCCACAAGGTCGAGGACGTGGGCCGACACATCGGCCCCGATTTGAGTCGGCTGGTCGACCGATCCCCCCGGACCCTGCTGGTCGACACGATCGATCCGAACCGCGTCGTGGACCATCGGTTCCTGGAGTACACGGTGGTGACCACCAACGGGCTACAGGTCTCTGGCATGTTGTTCGACGAATCCAGCGACAGGATCACGCTGGCCGACCTGAAGGGCGAGTTGCAGGTTGTCCTGCGGGAGGATCTGGACGAGCTAGTCAGCCACCGCCGCTCGCAAATGCCGGAGAGTCTGGAGGCCAATTGCAGCTTGCAGCAGATGGCCGACCTGATTGCCTTCCTGGCCAGTGCCGTCCCCGGGGCTGCCCCTTAGGAAAGGGCGTCGCCGAGACAATTGACAACAGATCAGACCGGCCGGCCAACTCGCAAGAACCTCGGCAAAGAGCCAGCGGATGGAGGTCCGCGGGACGGCCAGCGATCACCGGATCGGCGGGGCTGTGATGTGCGGAGTCCCCGGTGCGTTCGGTTCAACGCCGCACAGGCAGTCCGCGAAGCCGGGGGTCGCCTGCTCGACCCAACCGTCCCCGGACCGGATCATGCACAGGATCTCCAGGCCGCGCTGGCGAGCGGCGGACAACGCGACCTCGGGGCCCAGGACCATACAGGCGGTCGCCCAGGCATCGGCGGTCAGGCAATCGTCGGCCAGTACGGAGACGGAGATCAACGCGTGCTCGATGGGCCGGCCGGTGCGGGGATCGATTTCGTGCGAATAGCGACGGCCCTGGCGTTCGATGAAGTTTCGATAGTCGCCGGAGGTGGCCAACGCCCGGTCGTGCAATTCGACCACGCAATCCAGTTGCCGCACTCCCGCAACGGGACGCTCGATCCCAATCCGCCATCCGCTGCCATCCGGCTTTCGTCCCCGCGTGCGGACTTCGCCGCCGATCTCGACCAGGTAGTCCCGCACCGAGCGGCCTTCGAGCACCTTGGCCACCTCGTCGACGGCGAAGCCCTTGGCGATCGCGGACAAGTCGACGTACACGTCCGGCCGCCGTTTCCGCAACGCGGGTGGATCGAGTCGGACGTCCAGCAAGCCGTGCCCGACGCGGGGCCGGCAGGCCGCGATCGCCTCGTCCGTCGGCGGTTCGCTGGCCCGGCCCTCCGGACCGAATCCCCACAGGTTGACCAACGGGCCCACGGTCACATCGAAAGCGCCCTGCGTCTCGCGGGCAACCTGCTGTCCGGCCGCGACCACCCGTGCGGTTTCGGCCGAGACGGAGACCCAGTCGTCCGCGGCGTGCCGATTGAAACGGGAGATTTCGGAATCAGGCAGATACGTGGACATCTCTTGGTTGATCGCCGCCAGGCGGAGATCGACTTGGCGCTGCAAGTTCGCGACGTCCAATTCGGTAGGGGGGGCGGCCACGCGGACGTTGTACACGGTCCCCATCGTGGATCCGGAAAAGGCCTGGATTGACTCGGCCTGGATCGTCTCCCGGGAAACCGCCTCGCCGCGGCAGCCTGCCAGCAGCACCAGGAAGATCGTTCCCGCCCGCCGGGAGGCGTTTCGTCGGCAGTTCGGCAAAATCGTGGACACAGCAACCTCGTCGCATGCGAATTCTGGTAAAACATCACCATAGCGTCGATGCGAAATGCGGGTAAGGACCGACGGGAAAACTGCTCCATGAAAGATCGCTTGGCTTCGCTCGTCTTGGCTGCCCTGATCCTGCCAATGCCGGCGGTGGTTGGGGCCGACATCTTGCCGATTTGCGAGCGGAACGAAAGCCCCGCGGCATCGGCGGATTTTCGATTTCGCGACGTGCCGGCGCCGTCGTCGTCGGACGCTGCCACCAACGCCCGCTTCAGCATCGTGGCCGGGGATGTGGATCCGAATAGCGGCGACATCGAAACGCTCCACGACGGACGGCTGCCCGAGCACGCGGATCATCCGGACGCGAACTTCTTTTTCGACACCGGATCCGCAGGCGGCCGCCTGCTGGTGGACCTCGGAGCGGCGATCGACGTGCGGCAGATCAACACGTACTCGTGGCACACCAACAGCCGCGGGCCCCAGGTGTACCGCTTGTATGCCAGCGACGGGGCAGCCCCCGATTTCGTCGCTCGGCCGGGACGCGGTGTCGCGTTGCCGCAACCCGGCTGGAGCCTGATTGCCTCGGTGGATACGCGGCCTGACCAAGGCCCGCCGGGCGGCCAGTACGGCGTCAAGATCGCGGACCCCGCGAAACCCGTGTTGGGCAGGTTCCGCTACCTGATGTTCGACATTTCGCGGACCGACGACCGCGACCGCTTCGGCAACACGTTCTTCAGCGAGATCGACGTGGACGACGGCCAACCGCACGTGGCGACTCCACCTGCGACGCCGGAGCCCGTCGAGATCGTCTTTGACACGTCGGAAACGCCGGACCTGCAGCCGTGGGTCGAGACGCGGTTGCGACCTGTGTGCGAACAGTGGTATCCCAAGATCGTGGCCATGTTGCCCAGCGATGGCTACTCGGCTCCGCGGCGGGTGTCGGTGACCTTTCGCCAGGGCATGGCGGGCGTCGCAGGCACGGCGGGAACTCGCATCGCCTGTGCTGCCGATTGGTTTCGGCGGAATCGGGACGGCGAGGCGGCGGGTGCCGTCGTCCACGAACTAGTGCACGTGGTCCAGCGTTATGGCCACGTCCGCGGCGGGCGCCCCAACCCCGGCTGGCTGGTCGAGGGAGTGGCAGACTATCTCCGCTGGTTTCATTTCGAGCCCGCGACCCAGCGCCCACGCCCGAACCCAGCCACTGCGCATTACACGGACAGTTATCGCACGACCGCTGCGTTCTTGAACTTCGTCACGGAGGCTGGCGACCGGGAGATCGTCCGCAAGCTGAATGCCGCGATGCGCGCGGGCAAATACACCGAGGACCTGTGGAAGGAATACACCGGCCAGACCGTGGATGAACTGTGGGCGGACTACGTCCAGTCGCTGGGCGCGGCGTCAGACGAACGAGACCGTTGACTTACTTCGACCGACAAGCACATGTGAATAGAAGGGGCTCGGATATGGAACGACGCAGATTCTTGCAGGCCATGTGCGCAGCGACGGGTTGGGTCGCGGCGAACGAGAGCCTGGAAATCGCCCGGATCGCTGGCGGCAGCCGCCACCTCTTGGCGGCAGATGACGGGGCGAAACTCGCTGCGGAGGGCACCGGCAAGCCGGTGAAGATCGTGTTGATCGGCCACAAGCCCGATCACCCGCCCGGGACGCACCTGTATTTGGACGAATGCCGTTTGTTGGCGCATTGCCTGCAGCAGACTCCCGGCGTCCAGGCGGTCGTGTCCGACGGCTGGCCGCAGGACCCTCAGATCCTGCAGGGTGTGTCGGCGCTGGCGCTGTACTCGAGCCCGGGCGCGGAAATCCTGTTCCAAGGCCCGCAGGCGGACCAGGTGGACCAGCTGCTGCGGCAAGGCGTTGGCCTGACAGCCTTGCACTGGGCCACCGGCATCGGCGACGCCCAGAACGAACCGCTGCGCGAGCGGTATCTGCGGGCGCTGGGCGGAATCTTCGGGTTTGGCTGGTCCGGCCTGGACATCAGCCGTTCGCGCGTCGTGCCCGCCGACCGGCAGCATCCCATCTGCCGCGGCTGGTCGGATTTCGAGCATCAGGACGAATGGTATCTGGATTTGAAGTTCTCGCCAGCGGCTCAGCCGCTGGCCCAAGTCCGCGTCAAGGACAAGGACCAGGTCGTGGCCTGGGCCTACGAACGTCCGGATTCGGCCGGCGGGCGCTCGTATGGGAACACCTTGGGGCACTTCCACGAGAACTTCCTGCAGGAGCCGGTTCGCCGGTCGATCGTCAACGGTATTCTCTGGACGGCGCGCTGCGAAGTCCCCGCGGGCGGCGCTCCGTGCGAGCTTCCGGCCAGTTGAAGCGATGGGATTCGGTCATGAGCGCCAAGCGTTTTGTGCTGGTCGTGAATCCGCGCGGAGGAGTGCAACGCGGCTTGCAACTCTCGGAGCAGGTGCAAACCCGCTTGGCGGTGACCGGCGCGGTGGTGGACGCGCACGTCTCGCAGTATGCCGGACACGCCGCTGAACTGGCGCGGACGCTGGATCTGAGCGGATGCGACGGGCTGTGCCTGGTCGGTGGCGATGGGACGATTCACGAGGTAGTCAACGGGCTGCGGCAGCGGAACGACGGCGTGCGGGTCCCGCTGGGCCTGATTCCCGGCGGCACCGGCAACTCCGTTCTGCTGCATCTGGGCTGCACGACGGTGGAAGATGCGATCCAACGGATTCTGGCCGGTCGGACGCAGCCGGTGGATGCCGCCCGGCTGACATGCCACGCTCAGACGGTATACTGCGTGAACATCGTCGGCTGGGGTGGCGTGGTGGATATCAACTGCACCGCCGAACGGTGGCGGTGGCTCGGGCGGCCGCGTTACACCCTGGCGACGCTGTGGCAAATCCTCCGGCCGCATCGGCGGCGGGCGCGCGTGGTTCTGGATGGGCAAACGTTGGACGACGAGTTCCTGTTTGTGTTGGGCTGTAATACCAAGTTCACGGGGAAAGCGATGCACGTCGCTCCGCGAGCGGAACTGGCGGACGGCAAGCTCGACGTGCTCTTCGTCCGCCAGGCATCGCGACTGCAGATGCTGCGGCTGTTCCGGGGCGTCTACGACGGCACGTTCGCAACGCGACCGGGTGTCGAATACCGGCAAGTGCGTTCGTTCCGGATCGAAACCGAAATGCCTGAATTGCTCAACCTGGACGGCGAACTGAAATCCTGTGCGGCCATCTCGGTCGACGTGGTGCCGGCAGCGGTCACCGTGTTCTCATGAGCAGCGTTCGACCGCAGGACCCACTCCTTCTATCTTCATGAAAGGCGCAGATATGATCGGGAAGAACATGGCGTTGGGAGTCAGGCTGGCGGGACTGGCCGTCCTGCTCGGATGTGGCTTGGCCGTGGCGGCGGACAAGCCGGATGTGCTGTTCATCGCCATTGACGACCTGAATGATTGGACGGGCTGCTTGGGCGGGCATCCCCAGGCCAGCACGCCGAATCTGGACCGACTGGTCGGCCGCGGAACTTTGTTCACCAACGCCCAGTGCGCGGCGCCAGCCTGCAATCCGTCCCGGGCGGCGTTGATGAGCGGCCTGCGGCCGTTCACCACCGGGGTCTACAACAACAACCAGCCGTATGGCCTGCCCCTGAAGGACAAGCTGACGCTGAACCGGTTCCTGATGCAGCAGGGCTATCAGGTCCTTGGCGGCGGCAAGATTTATCACGGGGGCGGCGGCTTGCCCGGCGAGAGTAGGACCGATTGGCATGCATACTTCAGCCGCGGTGACGACCCGCACCCACCGGTCAAGTCGGTCAGCGGGCTGAATCAGGCGCACTTTGACTGGGGGCCGCTGGACGCGACCGACGAAGAAATGGGCGATTATCGCCTGGTCACCTGGGCCGCCGAACAGTTGCAGAAGAAACACGACCGGCCGCTGTTCCTGGCCGTCGGGTTCGTCAAGCCGCATCTGCCCTGGTATGTGCCCCGCAAATATTTTGACATGTTTCCCCTCGATTCGATCCAATTGCCCGTCGTCAAAGAAGACGACCTGAACGACGTCCCGGCGGCGGGCGTCAAGATGGCCCGGCCCGAGGGCGACCACCAGGCCGTCGTGTCCAACAACCAGTGGAAGCTGGCGGTCCAGGGCTATCTGGCGACGATCAAGTTCCTGGACGGGCAGATCGGGCGTTTGGCCGACGCGGTGGACAAGTCGGGGCGGAGCGACAACTTGGTGATCGTACTGTGGTCCGATCACGGCTGGCATTTGGGCGAGAAGCAGCACTGGCGGAAATTTGCGTTGTGGGAGGAAGCGGCCCGTGCGCCGCTGGCCTTCATCGCCCCCGGCGTGACGAAACCGAACACGCGGTGCGACGCCGCGGTGGATTTCATGAGCATCTACCCGACGCTCGTGGACCTGATCGGCCTGCCCGTCCCCGAGCACATTCAGGGGCCGACGTTGCGCCCGCTGTTGGACAATCCGCAAGCCGCCTGGGACCGCGTGGGCGTCACAACGCATGGCCGCGGCAACCACGCTGTCCGCGATCAGGCCTGGCGGTACATCCGCTATGCCGACGGTTCCGAAGAATTGTACGATCACCGCAACGATCCGTACGAATGGACCAACCTGGCCGACCGGCCCGACCAGGCTGCGATCAAGAAACGCTTGGCCGCGATGCTGCCGACCGAGGAGGCCGCCAACGCGCCGACGGAGCAAGCCAAGGCGGCCAAGAGCAAAGAGGTCAAGTCCAAGCCGAACAAGCGCGCCAAGGCGGCACGCGAAACCGCGAACGACGAGGAGTAACAAGCATGGTGCGAACGGCCAGTACGATGTCCGCCTTGGGCTCGCCGGCCCCGGACTTTTCCCTGCGCAACGTGGATGGCCGGTTGGTGTCGCTGAGCGATTTCGCCGACGCGCCGGCGCTGCTGGTAATGTTCATCTGCAACCACTGCCCGTACGTCAAGCACGTGGCACCGGTCCTGGCCCGGGTCGGCCGAGAGTACCAGGCACAGGGCGTCGCGGTCGTGGCGATCAACTCGAACGACACGCTCGCTTATCCCGACGATTCGCCGGAGCAGATGATCCAGGAGGCCCGGGAACGCGGCTACACGTTCCCGTACCTGTTCGACGAGACGCAGGACGTCGCCCGTGCCTACGGGGCGGCTTGCACGCCGGACTTCTTCCTGTACGACCGGAACCGGAAACTCGTCTACCGCGGCCAACTGGATTCCAGCCGACCGCGGTCGGAGATTCCGGTCACCGGCGAGGATCTGACCGCCGCCGTGCGCGCCGTGCTGGCGGGCCAGCCGGTGGCTCCCAACCAGCGGCCCAGCCTGGGCTGCAACATCAAGTGGAAACCGGGCTGCGAGCCGGAGTATTTTCATCCGGCGGGGGTGAGTTAGCGGGTGGGATCCGGGCACTGCCCGTCCATTCCGCCCACGTCTCCGTTCCGCTGTCCCACAAACGTATAGTAAGGCACGCGTGCCAGCGGCACGTAGGGCAGGCCGGCCCGGTGTTCCTCGAAGTGCAGCGACGTGAAATGCCGCTGCAAGAAAGGCAGGTGGTCAGCCGACAGAAAGACGTTGTCGCGGGCGAACCAGGCGGGCCAAAACGTGCGGGTCCACCCGCCATGCCGCCGCATGCCCGCTCGCGGGTGCTTGCGGGAAACATAGAAATCGACAACGCCGATCCGCCCGCCGGGCCGTAGCAGCTGGTGGGCTTGTTCCACCGCCGCGAACCAGTCGGGAATCATCGTCAGCGAGTACGAGAACGTGACGACGTCGACCGAGCCTTCGGGCGGCTGAAAGGTCGTCACGTCGGCTTCGACCAGTTCCACGTTGGTCCAGCCCCGCTGCTGGACGCGCTGCCTGGCGACGGCCAGCAGCGACGGGCAGAGGTCGACGACATAGACCTTCTTCAACTCGCCGATGCCGTCTCCGAAATGCTCCAGGTTCTGGGCGGTGCCGCCGCCCATGTCCACCCAGACGCCGCCTTGCGGGACCGGGATGGCTGCCCATAGTTCCCGCCGGCCGTGCAGCAGACGCTGGCGGAACCGGTCGTATCCCGACGCCTGGCCGCCGTAGAACGACTCGAGCCGCTCGGCATGACTGCGGCCCCGCACCGGTTTGGCCGCCAATTGGTACAACGTCTTGAGATCGGACAGCAGTTCCACATCACACCCGTAGATCGGCAATCGAGAAACTGCCGTAGGTATGCACGCGGTCGCGGGCGTGCAACGTCTGGGCCAAGTCCCGATGGTAGTGCAACAATTCGGGCAGCTCCACGCTGCGGCCGTCGACGGCGACTCGGACGCGCTCCAGAAAACTGGTCCGCAACCCGCCGCTGCGCCAAATCAGCCGGGCGTCCGCGCTGGCGCGCGCGATGATCGCCTGCCATTCGGCCACCAGGGCGGGGAAGCACTTGTCGGCCAGCCAGTCCATGTGGTCCAGCAGGACGAACCGCGAGACCGGTTGCCGGTGCTTTTCCAGGAACCCCTGCAGCGTGTCAGTATGGACGTAGATACAGTCAGCCAAGCCCGCCTTCAGCCGCTGGAAGTTGTCCGGCTGGAGGTACTCCGGACAACAGTCGGGGGTGTACGAGCCCGTGATGTAGACCCGCCAGAAGTAGTTGTCGGCGAGCGGCAGTTCTCCGAACACGGCGTCCAGGCAATCGCGGACGAACCGGACAATGCCGCCTTCGTAATCCGCCTCCAACTGCCGGCGCTGAGCCCGGGGGACGCCGACCATCGACAGCGTGGCGTCGCGGTTCATCGTGAACCGCAAAGTCCGGGTCCAGAACCGGTCCCGCAGGCCCCCGTGATAGATCTCCCGCTGCTCCTGCAGCGTGGCGGCGGACAGCATCGCGTCGACTTCGTGCCGCGCCTTAACGACGCGGTCGATATAGAACTTGATCAGTCGGGCGAAGGTGCCGGAGGCCCCGCGGTAGTAGAACGTGCGGCGGGGATCGGCGAAGAACTGGATCCAGCGGTCCCAGTACCGCTGCGCCCAGGGAGACAAGGCGGCGCGCAATTGGCTCTGGTAGACGGCCGACACGTTCGCAAGTCGGCCGTGGCCGAACATCGCGAAGAAATCCCCGTACTCCAGCTTTCGGATTGCAGCGAGCTTCAATTCCAACAGGGCGTTTTGGCGGGGATTCACATCCACGGCGTCGACACGGCTGGGCCCCTGCAGGGCATAGTCCAGCGCGTTGCAGCCGGCCGAGGTGATCAGCACCACGCGGTCGTTCGGCCGCAGTTCGAGCGCCACGCGATCCAGTCGCGGATCCTCCCAACACGTGTTATAAACCAACTGGCGGCCGTGAACGAAGCGAAACACGCGGCCGCTGAACCATTCCTGCACGGCGATCATGCCAAGACATCCTCCTCTAACGTTGAAGTTCGCGGGGCCCGAGCACCACGGGCCGCCGCGGGACAAGCGAAGCGAGCACCTGGTCGACGGACGGGATCGGCGCGAGCCGCGCGCGGGGCTTCGTCGTGCGCGCGGCCTGCAGTTGAGCGCGGATGATCGCGGCGACTTCCCGGGCGCCGCGATCCGGACGGCGCGGTTGCGGAGCGGCGCGGTCCGCGAAATCCTGCACCAAGCCAGCTGACAGGCCTTTCAGATCGCACCGTCGGCCGCCGCCGACCTGCTCCAGGTAAAAGGCGTTGATGTACTGCTCGTACTGCCCGGGCTCGGGGATCGCCAGCAGTGGTTTTCCCAGGCAGCGGGCCTCCGAGATCAGTTGGTGGCCGGCCGTCGAGACGACGCACGTGCAGCGGGCCAGGTCGTTCACGAAACTCGGCGACAGGGGTCTCGGTTCCAGGCCGGGGCGGCCGTCCTCCGGTCGCGCTCCGTAGACCACACAGCGCCGCTCCAGCCGGTCCAGGCAGGCCAGCAGCGGCGCGCGGATGCTGTCGCGGACATAGGCCAACACGAAGCCCCCGTCGGTCGTCGGCAGCGCCGCCACGGCCGGCCGGATCACCGCGTCGACCACGACGGCGTTGGCCGCTTGGGGCTGCAAGTACTCGGGGCAGAACGTCGCCACCACGGCCACCGTGGGCTGGCCGAGCGCCCAGTGGATGTACTGGCCGACGAACAGGGCGTAAGCCCGCAGGCCCCAGGGCAGGTCCCGCACGCTGCAGTGGCTGAAGCGGTGCTGGTTGTCCACACTCACCAGCGGGCCGCCCCACTGCCGGGCCGCGACAGGCAGCGAGGGCTCAAAGTCCGTCACGAACAACTGGGGGTGCCAGCGGTCTGCCGCGGCCAGAATCTGCCGCACGTTGCGGCCTCGCGCCCGCAAGAAGAACCGAATCGCCCCGCGGAGCGACGCGAACTGGGCGACGCGCGAGTTCCGATAGCGGAACATCAGTCCGTCGACGGCATGCAGATGCGGGTACCCCAGGCCGGTCAGGAAGGACAGGGCTTTGCCGGACGTGAAGATGTGCACCTCGCAGTCCGGCAGGTGTTCGATCACGGCCAGAGTGCGGGTGACGTGGCCCAAGCCCTCGCCCATGACGCCCCAAAAGATACGTTTCATGCGGGCACTTTCACGCTGGAGTATTCGGCTTCCGCCGGCGCCGCGGCGGTCGCGGAGACGCTCGCCGCCGCGCTGGAACTGTCGTGCGCGATCGTCTTGGTGCCGGGGCAGAACCGGACCAGCCGCAATTCGCCGTCATCGAATTCCAACAGCGCACTGCAGTTCTCGACCCAATCGCCCGTATTACAGTAGGTGATCTCGTCCCGTTCAGTGATCACCGGCGTGTGGATATGGCCACAGATGATGCCGTCACAGCGGTGCGTACGGGCGTGCGCCGCCAGTTGCTCTTCAAAGCCGCTCAGGAACGCCACGACGCGCTTGATGCGAGCTTTGACCGTGGCGCTCAGCCGCCAGGCTTTCCGGCCCAGCCGGCGGCAGACGTAGTTCAGCGAGCGATCGACGGCCAGCAGCAAGTCGTAACCGACCGAGCCCAGGTGGGACAGCCACGACGCATTGGATTCGACGCCATCGAACTGGTCGCCATGCAGGACGACGAAGCGGCGGCCATCGGCCGACTCGTGGATGAACTGGTCCGCCACCTCGAACCAGATGAAGTCCTTGAGAAACTCCCGCCAGAATCCGTCGTGATTTCCCGGCGTGTACCGGATCGTGACACCCGAGCCGGCCCAGGCCAGCAGATGGTGGATGATCCGCGTGTTCACCGGCCGCCAGCGCCACGCCCGCTGCAGGCACCAACCGTCCAGAAAGTCGCCCACGATGTACAGGAATTCCGGTTGGTACGATTCCAGGAACGCCAGAAAGGCCTCGGCCTGCGCAAAGCGGCTGCCGAGGTGCACGTCGCTGATGAACAGCGACCGGACGCGCCGACGCTCGCCCATGTCGGGGATCGATTCCATGTTCACTCCTGAGCAAGGGAGGGTGTGCCCCGCCGAGCCGGCCTCCGTCTCCAGGCGCTAGGGTCACACGTTGATCCTTTGCTAAAGAATCGCCGGTCTGTGTTAAGCCGCGACGAATCGCCGGTGAAAACATGATGAAGATTGAGGCGGCTGGCGCGACTTGGTTAGTTGAAAACAGCATCCTGGCGAGAGTGTGACACGGCTCATTGAACTCCGGTTCTTGTCCGGGTATCCCACGGATGCCAAAGCCGGCCCACGGATACCAACTCCGCGCGTTTCGTATCCGTGGGACGGCTCTGCCATCCGTGGGAGAAAACAGAACTTGGAAGAACAGAACCGTCTATCAAGACGAGCTTTCAACTGCCCAGGCGTGCCCAAGGCGTCGCCAGTCCAAACGCGGTCCGATACCGGCTCACGATCACCGGTTCACGGTACGGCTCGGCGTGGTTACAATTGCGGCTTTACTGGATGCTGGACTCGTACGCAAAAGGCACAACACGCATGGCTGACGAGACGCTCACCCCCGCCGATCCGGCGGACCAAGTGACAACGGCCCGGGCGGGCTGGCAACAGTTGTACCGCGCGGAAGATTGGTGGGCCGTGTGGGTCGGCGGTGCCCTGTTGGCACTATGCACCATCCTGGTCTGGCAGGGTATCGCCGCGGGCGGGAAGGGCAGCGAGTTGCTGACGGCGTGGCTCGGCAAGCCGGGCTCCTGGACGTCCAACCCGCTGGACGCGTTCACGGTCAAGGGCGTCAACGTGCTGCCCGGCTTGGCCGGCGTCTTTGTGCTGAGCCTCGTCGCCTTTGGCCTCGGAGCGGCGGTGATGGGTAAGCGGCTCGGCCCGTTCGCCGCGGGGTTCTGCGTGGTATTCTTGCTCGGGACGCTGGCCTTGGTCCTGGCCGGACAAGCGGTCATCAAGTACTACAACCTCGAGTATGCGCTGTGGGCCTTGCTGGTCGGCCTGCTGATCAGCAATACGATCGGCACGCCCGCTTGGCTCGCGTCCGCCGCGTGCACCGAGTTCTACATCAAGACGGGCTTGGTGCTGCTGGGCGCGGAAATCCTGTTTGGCCGGCTGTTGGCGCTGGGGGCGCCCGGCATCTTTGTGTCGTGGGTGGTCACGCCGATCGTCCTGATCGGAACGTTCTGGTTCGGCCAGCGGATCCTGCGACTGGCGTCGCCGACGTTGAACATCGTGATCTCGGCCGACATGTCCGTCTGCGGGGTATCCGCCGCGATCGCGACGGCGGCCGCCTGCAAAGCCAAACGCTCGGAGCTGTCGCTGGCGATCGGCCTGTCGCTGGCGTTTACCGTGATCATGATGGTCGTGATGCCGATCGCCATCCGGGCCCTGGGGATGAGCGACGTCCTGGGCGGCGCCTGGATCGGCGGGACCATCGACTCGACGGGCGCCGTCGCCGCCGCCGGCGCGATGCTGGGCGAGGACGCCCTGGCCGTCGCCGCGACGGTCAAGATGATCCAGAACATCTTGATCGGCGCGGTCGCGTTCGGCGTCGCCGTCTATTGGGTGACGCGTGTCGAGCGCGATGCGGGCGGAGCCCGGCCGGGCTTGAGCGAAATTTGGCACCGGTTTCCCAAGTTCATTTTGGGGTTCGTGGCCGCCTCGGTCGTGTTCTCCTGGCTGGCCGCTTCGTCCGCTGACAGCGAACGGGTGGTCGACGCCGTGTTGGGGCACACCGGTGCGACCTTGCGTACCTGGTTCTTCTGCCTGGCCTTTGTAAGCATCGGCTTGGAGACGAATTTCCGCGAGCTGGCCGCTTACATGAAAGGCGGCAAACCGCTGGTCCTGTACGTCGTCGGGCAGACACTCAACCTGTGTCTGACTCTGCTGATGGCGTGGCTGATGTTCGAAAAGGTCTTCCCCCATGCCGCCGACGTGCTGCACAAGTAGCGTGGCCAGCCCCGATCCCAGCCGATCCCGCCAGCGGAGACGCGGCTGGCTGCGGCTGGCGCTGGGCTCGGCGGCCATCTTGGTCCTATGGCTGGCGGCGCTGCCTTGGCTCGCGAACCGGACGGCGATCCGCCGCCACATCGAGTTTCTCGAGCGCCGGGGGATCGATCCGAGCGCGATGTTCTATACGGAAGTCGAGCCGATGGGGGAACTGCAAGCGCGGCTGGCTCGCACTCGGCGAGAGCATCCCGCCTCGTTCTGGCAACCCTGGCTGCGGCGAGATCCGCAACGGCTTGGCGAATGACCGGGACCGAAAAACGCTGACCTGGGACGTCGTGTTGACGTGGTCACACGTCTCCTGTTGCGGGCGCAAGCTGAATCCCGCCCGCACGTCGGGGTTTGCATCGATGCTTGCAGTGCAAGTTCGCACAAAATGGGGCGACTCTGCGGATTGTAGCGATTTTGCGGATTTTTCCTGTCGGCATCCGGAAATCGCGGCCGAATAGGTTTATTCGTTCCGCCCTGCGGTCAAGCCGAGCGGCGCCGGTATTGCCCGGCCGCGAGCCAGCACGGGGGCGGCTGTGGCCTGCGACAGGCAAGCCGCACGGCCCGACAAATCTCGGCCGCCTGGCAAACAGCGGTTGCTTGCGGCGGTGCGGTTCTGCTTTCTTCTCACTGACACGGACTGAGGCTAGCCGTGGAGACACGACAACGCGGATGGGGCTGGAGTGTGGCCGTGGTCGCCGGCGTGTTACTTGTGCCGGCACTGGGATGCGGGGCCCCGGCCACTGCGCCGTCCGCCAGTTCGGCCTCCGGCGACGCTGCCACACTGCCGCCGGTGGCCGTGACTCGCGTCACGAGGGCGGACTTGACCGAGAACCTGGTTGTCGAAGCCGAGTTCCGGCCGTATCAGGAAGTCGCGGTCCATGCCAAGGTCGCGGGATTCCTGGAGAAGATGCTCGTCGACATCGGAGACCGGGTCGAAGAGCATGCCTTGGTCGCGACGCTGGAGATCCCGGAATCCCAGGACGATCTCGATCACGCCCAGGCAGTCAAGAGCCGGTGCCAGCAGCAGATCAAGCGAGCGCAGGCCGAATGCGAAGAGGCAAGCCTTGAATACACCCGCCTGCAAGCGGTTGCCCAGTCTCAGCCGGGATTGTTGGCCCAGCAAGAACTGGACGGCGCGCGAATCAAGCAGGCCAAGGCGGAGGCATCTCTGGCGGCTGCGGAACAGGAACTCCGCGTCGCGGAGACTGACGTCCACCGGCTGGAAACGATGCTCGCCTATACGCAGATCAGCGTCCCCTTTGCCGGGGTGATTACCAAGCGGTACGCCGATCACGGGGCCTTGATTCAGGCCGGTACCTCGTCCAATGCCTTGCCCGTCGTCAGGCTGTCAGAACTACAGCGGCTGCGGATGGTGTTTCCGGTCACGGTCTCATACGCCGCGCGAGTCAAGGTGGGCGATCCCGTCGACGTTCAGATTCCCGCTTTGGGCAAGCAGCTTACGGTCAAGGTCAGCCGCATCACGCATAAGGTCGAGACCGCGACGCGAACGATGGAGGCGGAAGCCGACGTAGAGAATCCCGACCTCGCCATCCTGCCCGGCATGTACGCGACGGCGACGATCACCCTGGAGGAACGCAAACAGGTGCTGGCGCTAGCCGTGCAAGCGGTCACGGATCGCGCTGCCTCGACCGTCTACCGGGTCGGCAGCGACCAGAAGCTCGAAGAATGCCGCGTGCGGCTCGGCCTGGAAACCCCGTACCAGGTCGAGGTGCTGGAAGGCTTGAACGAGAACGACTTGGTGGTCTTCGGCAGCCGCGCCCAACTGCGGGTGGGTCAGCAGGTTGAGCCGAAGGTTGTCGAACTCGAGACGACCCATTAAGCGTGATCCAGATGCGGGAGACCGAAGACATGGAAGCAAGTCTGGGGCCGGCTCAACTCGAAGCGTTGCGGCGACTGGACACGTGCACCGTCGCCAACGCGATCGAGACGTTTGACGTCCGCCTGCGCAACGAGGGCTACTTGGATGCCACCGTCCGCAGCATCTTCCCGCGACTGG
Organism: uncultured Planctomycetaceae bacterium; assembly: GCA_903927685.1. The sequence continues at coordinate 8,854 of CAIYOB010000296.1, read as the reverse complement.
GGCCGATGGTCGGCTATGCGGCCACGGTGCGCATCCGCTGTTCGAATCCGCCGCCGGTGCCGGTGGCGGCGTATGCCCAACGTACCGACTGGTGGACGTCGCTGTTGGCGATTCCGGCGCCGCGGGTCGTCGTGATCGAGGATGTCGACGAGCAGCGCGGCAGCGGGGCCTTTCTAGGAGAGGTCCACGCGCACATCCTGCGGGCCCTGGACTGTGCCGGGGTGATCACCAACGGGTCGGTCCGTGACGTGCCGGCGATCGAGGCCCTGGGGCTGCCGCTGTTCGCCAGCAGCCTGGCGGTGTCCCACGCGTACGTGCACATCGTCGATTTTGGCCATCCGGTCCAGGTCGGCGGGCTGGAGATTCGTCCGGGCGACCTGTTGCACGGCGACGTGCACGGCGTGCTGTCGGTCCCGCTGGAGATCGCGGCCGGTATCCCCGCCGCGGCCGCCCGGTTGCTGGAACGGGAGGCCCGCGTGATCGCGCTGTGCCGCAGCCCGGAGTTCTCGCTGGCCAGACTGCGTGAGGTGGTGGTGGGCGTTTTCGACTGACCGTTTGCGCCGCTGGCGATGATGGGGCCGCTATGTCCTGGTTTGCGATTCGCTATCCGTACTTCGTCGCGGTCGTCTGCCTGATCGTGGCGGTGCTGGGCGCGACCTTTCTGGTGCGGATGCCGGTCGATCTGTTTCCGCAGATCAAGATCCCCGTGGTTGTGGTGGCGACTTTCTACCCGGGCATGCCGCCGGAGCAGATCGAGGCGGATCTCACGTTGCGTTTGGAGCGATTCTTGACCTTGGCGGGCGGAATTGAGCATCTGGAATCCCGCTCGCTGCCCGGCGTCAGTTTGATCAAAGTGTTCTTCCAACCCGGCACGGATCCGGATTCGGCCGTCAGCGCCATCGGCAATCTGGTCATCGCCGAACTCCGCCGGCTGCCGCCCGGCACGCTGCCGCCGGTCGTGCTGAAATTTGACGCTTCGAGCCTGCCTGTCTGCCTGATCACGCTGCGCGGCGAAGGCATGAACGAGTCGCAACTGCGGGACATTGGGCACTACAAGGTCCGCAACCAGATTGCCACAGTTCCCGGCGCATCGCTGCCGCAACCGTTCGGCGGGCGCTATCGCCAGATCATGGTCTATGTGGATCCGTTGAAACTTGAGGCCCATCAGTTGAGCGTCATGGACGTCGTCCGGAGCGTCAACGAGGCCAACCTGATTCTGCCGGCCGGCGATATCCGCATCGGGCCGCTGGACTACAACATCTACGCCAACAGCCAACTCGAGGATCTGGAGGGAATCGATCGGATCCCGCTGAAGACGGTCGGCCAGTCTTCGGTGTTCGTCGGCGACGTGGCCGACGTGCGGGACGCCGCACAGATTCAGTACAGTATCGTGCGCGTCGATGGCCAGCGGTCGGCTTACCTGCCGGTGCTGCGGCAGGGCGGGGACACCAACACCATCGCGATTGTAAACGGGGTCAAGGAAGCGGTCGGAAAGCTGGTCGACGTTCCCCGGGAATTGCTGGCCAGCGTCGTGTTTGACCAGTCCGTGTTCGTCAAGAACGCGATCACGAACCTGACGCACGAGGCGGCCATCGGGTTGGGTTTGACCGGCCTGCTGATCCTGATCTTCCTGGGCAGCTTCCGGGGCACGGTGGCCGTGTTCCTGTCGATTCCGCTGTCGGCGTTGGCGACGTTCATTATCGTCGGGCTGGGTGGGGGCACGCTCAACGCGATGCTGTTGGGCGGTTTGGCCTTGGCGTTCTCCCGGCTGATCGACAATTCGGTGGTGGTGCTGGAGAACATCTTCCGGCACCTCGAGTTGGGTGAGACGCCGGAGGTGGCGGCGGAAAAGGGCGGCCGCGAGGTGGCGTTGCCGGTGCTGGCCGGCACGCTGGCGGCGGCCGTCGTGTTCTTCCCCGTGATCTTCCTGTACGGCGCCAGCCGCTATCTGTTCATGGGCATGGCACTGGCGGTGGTCCTGGCGTTGCTGGCGTCGTATTTCGTCGCAATGACGGTGGTGCCGCTCTTCTGCGCAAAGCTGATCAAGCCGACACAGGTCCACGGCCCCAAGCATGCGACGCACCAGCCGCCGCCCCGCCGCGGCTTCAATGCCTGGTTCGACCGGAGATTCCGGCAGCTGCGCGGCGTCTATGGCTGGTTTCTCGAACAGGCCCTCCGCTTCCCCTGGTGCACTGTTCTGGGAACCGGCGTGCTGGTCGCGGCCAGCCTGGCGGTCTACCCGCTCCTGGGCCTATCTTACTTTCCCCGCACGGATCCCGGCCAGTTCGTGATCAACCTCAAAGCGCCTTCCGGGACCCGGCTGGAACTGACCGAAAAGCTGGTCGAGGAAACCGAGCGGATCGTTCGCCAGCTGGTGCCGGCGGAGGATCTGGGGCTGATCGTGTCGACGATTGGCATCACGCCGGACTTTACGGCGGTCTACAACAGCAATGCGGCCCAGCACACGGCGATCGTACAGGTGAGCCTGAAAGAGACGAAGCGGCTGGGGAGCTACGAGTACATGGAACGCGTTCGCCGCCAACTGCGGCAAGCACTGCCCCACTGCAACGCCTATTTCCAGTCGGGCGGCCTGGTCGACGCCGTGCTGAACCTGGGTTCGCCCGCTCCGGTCGATATCCAGATCATCGGCTCAAATCTGCCGGCGACGTACCGGACCGCGACCGATATCGCCCGCCGCGTCCGCGAGTTGCCGGGAGTGAGCGACGTCCTGTTGCCCCAGGACATGGACTATCCCGCCATCCAGTTGCAGATCGACCGCAAACGGGCCAGCGAACTGGGCCTGACGGCCAAGGAAGTCGTTCACAACGTCATCACGGCCCTGCTGTCCAACGGCATGATCGCGCCGACGTTTTGGGCGGATCCCAAGAGCGGCAATGACTATTACCTGGCCGTACAGTACCCGGAGAACTACCTCCAGGACCTGGCGATGCTGAATGCGATTCCCATTCGTGCTCCGGGCGCCCCCCAGTCGACGCGACTGGATGCCGTGGCCACGCTCAAGCGGGTGACGCGACCGACCGAAATCGACCACTACCAGATCCGCCGCGTGGTGCACGTCTACGTTTCCCCCGCCGGCGAAGACCTGGGAGGCATCGTGCGGGGCATCCACCAGATCCTGGCCGAGACCCAGTTGCCGGAAGGCGCCGAGGTGAAGCTCCGCGGCATGGTCGAGAACATGCAGGTCTCTTTCCGGACGTTTGGTTTGGGCTTGATCTTGTCGGTCGTGCTCGTGTACCTGATCCTGGTCGCCCAATTCGAATCATTCCGCGATCCGATGCTGATTCTGCTGGCCGTGCCGCCGGGCGTGGGCGGCGTGTTCTTGATCCTCTGGCGGACCGGCACGACGATGAATGTCATGTCGCTGATGGGGATTGTCATGATGGTGGGCATCGTCGTCTGCACGAGCATCCTGCTGGTCGAATTCACGCGGCGGCTGCGGGCGGACGGCAAGCCTTTGCGGGAAGCGGTCTCGCTGGCCTGCCAGGTGCGTTTGCGGCCCGTGCTGATGACCTCGCTGGCGACGATGATCGGCCTGTTGCCGATGGCCTTCAAATGGGGAGCTGGCAGTGAGGCCTACGCCCCGCTGGCCTTGGCGATCATCGGCGGCCAGGGTGTTTCGCTGGTGTTGACGATCGTCGTGGTGCCGGCGGCGTACTATCTGGTGCACCGCCGCAGCGAGCGGACGGCCGGGACGGATGCCAGCCCGGGCCATGTTCCTTGACGAGGTAGCCGCATGGAACGGAATTCCTGGAAGGCCCTACTGCTGGTTGGGATCTGGATGACGCTGGCCGCCGCGGCCGAGCCGCCCGCCCCGTTGTCGCTGCAGGAAGCTCGCGCCGTGGCGTTGCGGCAGCATCCCCAGATTTCCATCGCCGAATTGCGGGCGTTGGCGGCCCAGCAGCAGGTCGTGATCGCTGCGGCAGCGGCTTGGCCGCAGGTCGGCGGCCACGTCACGGCGGTGGGAAACACCGTCGAGGACAACCGGATTGCCGCCGCAACGCTGACCACGTCCTCGGCCCACGATCGGGTCTCGACCGGCGTCACCGTCAGCCAGTTGCTCACGGACTTTGGCCGCACGCAGCACCTGGCCAACAGCGCCCAGTGCCGAGCGGCGGCCGAGGACAACAATGCCGCCGCGACGAGGAACCAACTGCTGCTGCAGGTCGACACGGCCTATTTCTTCGCCCTGCAGGCGAACTCGGTGCGGAAGGTCGTCGAGGAAACAGTGCAGACGCGGCAGTTGATTGTGGATCAGGTCCGGGCGTTGGCGGCCAACAAACTGAAATCGGAATTGGACGTCAGCTTTGCGGAAGTGAATCTGGGCGAGGCCGAGCTGCTGGCGGCGACCGCCGAAAACGACGCCCAGGCCGCGCTGGCCGTGCTCTCCAATGTTCTCGGTTTCCCGGACCGCCAGGAGTTCGAGTTGGCCGACGAGCCGGACCCACCGCCTCTCGAGGATGCGGCTGAACCATTGATCGAGGAAGCCATGGACCAGCGGCCGGAACTGCAGCGGCTGCGCTGCGACGCCAGTGCCGCTCGGCACGCCGCGGCGGCGGAGAGGGGGTTGCGTTATCCGACGATCAGCGCCCAAGGCACGGTGGGCGCGATTCCGGCCCACAGCACTCAACTCGACAACGACTATTACGCCGTAGCGGGCGTGATGATGACGGTTCCGATTTTCGAGGGCTACCGGTTGTCCGCACGGGCCTCGGAGGCCGAACTGCGGGCCCAGCAGGCCCAAGAGTCACTGCGGGCGGAGGAATTGAACATCGCCCGCGATGTCCGCATCGCCTGGCTGAACGCCAGGAACGCCCGCGAGCGGCTGGACATCACCGCCAGGTTGTTGGCGCACGCCGAACGCGCGTTCCAATTGGCCGATGCACGGTACCAGGCGGGGACGAGTTCCATCATCGAGCTGAACCAGTCCCAGCTGAACGTAACCACGGCCGCCATCAAGCACGCCAGCGCCAAGTACGACTATGCGACCCGCCGGGCCGCGCTGACGTTCCAGACCGGCCGCAGTCCCTAATCGTCCAGCAGTTGACGCTGCTCGGCGAGCACGTCGTGCGGCAGTGCGCCGAAGCCGGCCTTGACGGCCACGTTCTGTCCCTCCTTGGAAAACACGAATTTGAAAAACTCCGTATTCACGCGGGGCAGCGGTTCTCCGGGACGCTTGGCCACATACACATACAGCGTGCGGCCGAGGGGATACGTGCCGGCCAGCGAGTTCTCGAGGGTGGGTTCGATGAAGGGGTAGTCCTCGGTCTTGGCGAGCGGCAACGCCCGCACGCCGGGCGTCTTGTATCCGATCCCCGAGTAGCCGATGCCGGCGCGGTCCGAGGCCACGCTCTGGACGACGGCCACGGAGCCCGGTTGCTCCTTTAACGTTTCCTTGTATTCGCCCTTGAGCAGGGCGTTCTGTTTGAAGTACGCATGCGTGCCACTGGTCGGACTGCGTCCGTACAGCGTGATCGGCACGTCGGCCCAGGGGCCGGCCAGACCGGCGTCGCCCCAGGTCAGAATATCTCCCAAGCCGCTGTTGTGCGATTTGGAGAAGATCGAGTCGACCTGGGCCAGCGTTAATCCTGGAACCGGGTTGTCCTTGTGGACGTACACGGCGACGCAGTCCAAGGCCACGCTCAGACAAGTTGGCTTGAACCCGCGCTTCTTCGCGAACGCTTCTTCCTCTTCGGACTTCATCTTGCGGGAAATGGGGCCCAGCTGGGCAATGCCGCGCTCGATCGCCGGTTCGGCCGTCGCGGAGCCGCTGCCCTCGATCTGAAATTGGACATCCGGGTAGATGAGGTGAAACGCTCCGGCCCAGTGGGCCATCAAGCCGTTGAGTGTGTCGGAGCCGATGCTGCTGACGGTGCCTTGCAGTTCTGGGACTTGCTGGTAGCTCGGCAACTCATCGGACATTAGCTCGGCCTGACATCCGGCCAGGACCATCCCAACAAGCAGTATTCGCCTAAACAACTCTCGTTTCCCTATCCAGACGCAGCGCATTCCATCCTCCAAGAAAGGCTTGAATTTCATAAGTATCATACTCGCCAATGTTAAGACACTGTTAAGATCAAGCGAATTTTCCATGAATAGCGGTTTTGAGTGATGGATTGGTTTTGCTGAGTCCGATGCCAGAAAAACCGGCCGTGGGGGCGAGATGCTCCGACGTATCGAGTCGAATCAGGCCGGATCCACGGATAACTCTAGGCTGGATGGGGTTCTCCTATGAAGCACAGGCTTGCTGGCTTGCTGGCCATGATTGTAACGTTTGCCGGCGCTGCGGGCGTCGGGGCACAGTCCCCGACGGGCGCCGCCTCCGGCAGCGGTTCCGCGCCCGCTTCGGCTGCCGCACCGGACATGGCGGCGGTCAGTGCGGCATTCGCGGAACTGGAAGCTCGCGTCGCTGAACTCGAAAGCGCCCGTCTGCAACAGCAGGGGCAATCTCCCGTGAGCGGGGTTCCAGCGCTGCAGGTCGCCGAGCCGCCGATCGCAGCCAGCGAACCGCAGGATGAAATTCGCGATCCGGCGATCCGAACCGTTGACGAGCAGACGCGGCCCACCGTGGACAGCGACGAAGCGGGACAGTTGATTCAAGGCTGGATCGGGCGGATTCAGGATCCGGCGATCACCACGGTCCAGGAACAGACACGGCCCGCCGGCACGACGCGGCACTGGTTTGACCGCCTGAGTATCCGCGGCTACGCTCAATTCCGGCTCAATGAAGTGCCTTGGTACGACCATGACGGAGCCCCGCCGCAGCATCTCGGCGATAGTTCCGTCAGCCAGGACCAGAGCTTCCTGATTCGCCGGGCGCGGATGATCTTGTCCGGCGATGTCTCCGACCGCATGTACGTTTACATCCAGCCCGACTTTGCCGCGTCCGTGCCGGGCAGTCCCGACGCCAATCATTTCGCTCAGTTAAGGGACTGCTACAGCGACATCTACTTTGACGGCGAGAAGGTCCATCGGTTGCGGATCGGACAGTCGAAGATCCCCTTCGCCTGGGAGAATCTGCAGTCCAGTTCGAACCGGATACCGCTGGACCGCAACGATGGGCTGAACAGCGCCGCCAAGAACGAGCGGGATCTGGGGGTCTTCTACTACTACACGCCGGAGTTTGCGCAAGACCTGTTCAAGTACGTTCTCGAGGAAGGCCTGAAGGGCTCGGGGAACTACGGCTTGTTCGGTTTCGGAGTGTACAACGGTCAAGGCGGCTCGTTCCGCGAACAGAACGACAATCTGCACCTGGTGGCGCGGTTGGCGGTACCCGTCCAGTTTGCCAACGAGCAGGTCGTGGAACTCGGGCTCCAGGGCTACACCGGGAAATACAACGTTTTGACTTCGGCGATTCAGCCCCTGGGGCAGGGCCTGGCGGCGGCTCCGCTCGTGCAACCCGGCGGCTACCTGGACGAACGGGTCGGCGGGACGCTGGTGTACTATCCCCAGCCCTTGGGCTTCCAGGCGGAATGGAACGTCGGCCGCGGTCCGGTGCTGAACGCAGCACAGACGGCGGTCGTCGACGGTTCGCTGACGGGCGGATATGGGATGGTCATGTATCGCCACGAAACCGACTGCTGGGGCACGCTGTTTCCCTTCGTCCGCTACCACCACTACGACGGCGGCTACAAATCGGAACGAAACGCGCCGGACACGCTGGTCGACGAGTGGGAGCTGGGCTGCGAATGGCAGTTCAACAAACAGATGGAACTGACAGCGGAATACACCTTCACCGACCGCACCAACACCACCGCGCTGTCCAAAGGCGAGTCGTACCGGCAATTCGTCGGCGACATCATCCGACTCCAATTCCAGGTGAACTACTGATCCTGGCTGCGGCACCAGTTGGCTCTGCACGGTCGCTCAGCCAAAGAAGTCGACTTGGCCCGTGCGCACGTCGTACATCCCTCCCACGACCTTGATTCGACCGGTCCGGACCAGAGCTTCCAGGGCCGAGCTTTCCTGGAGGATCCGCCCGCGGACCCGCTGGATGTGGGCGCGATACAACTCGTCGAGGTACGCCTGCTGTTCCGTCGGCGAGAGGGCCGTCCAGCGTGCGACCTGCTGCGGATCGATCGCCTTCCGGACCTCGGCCACGATCGGCTCCAGATGCGTGCAGCCCGTTGTGTCCGCAGTGCGTTCCCCGGACAAAAACGCCTCAACGGCCATGCGCATCAAGGCGCTGTTGGCGTGTCCCAGCACGACGACGAGCTTGGCACCCGCCACGGCACAGGCGTACTCGAGTGTGCCCAGGACGCCGACGCTGACCAGATTGCCGGTCACCCGGGCGCAGAAGATGTCTCCTAGCCCCATGTCGAAGATCATCTCCACCGGGGTTCGCGAGCTGGCCCCGCTGAGCACGATCGCCAGCGGATGCTGGTCCTTGGCCGTGACTTCCCGCTGGCGGGTCAGGTCGCGTGTCAGGCACTGGTCTGTGCAGAAGCGCTCGTTGCCGTCCCGCAGGACTTGCAAGACCCGGTCCGGCGTCAAGTTGGCTTGCAGTTCGCGCGTGGAATAGTCCGCGTACTGCACGCGGTCTTCGAGTTGCTCGTAATGTTCCTTGAATCCGAGCAAGCTCACCTGCACGCCGCGCGCGGGCGCTATTTCCCGTTGGTACTCCTGGAGGAGATCCAGCACGTCCGCGTCGATATAGTCGGTGTCGCGGGCGTCGATCAGCACGTGCCCGCCGCGGGGCACGGCGTCCAGCGCCTTGGAGATCGCCACGCGATTCAGGAAGCTGACCTGCTGGGACAGCTCAATGTGCAGGACCTCGCTGCCAATGTGTTTCTCGACGATCTGCCGCAGTGGACGCCGCAGGTTGCTGCGCAAGATG
>CAIYOB010000295.1 GCA_903927685.1 uncultured Planctomycetaceae bacterium | reverse complement strand
GCGATTGTACCATCCAGCCGTCCAATCCGGCTTCGCCTTCGCTCGGGTCGAACCGGCCGTTGGCGTTCGCGTCGCTCCAGTCTCGTACCGCGTCGCGATCCTGATCGTGCCAAATGGCGCCGTACGCGTACTTGGCGGTGCCGAAATGGGCATTGAAAGCGTGCGGTGCGGTACGGCCGTACCGGTCGGTGGCCGTGACCGTGACACGGGCCACCGTGTCCGCCAGCGAGGAGACCAGGCGGACCGTCGCCACGCCGTCGTCTGCGGGGATCAGCGTGGCCGTGACGGCCGGATTGTCCGTGGCCGCGGCGAAGCTCACTGCCCCGCCGTCCGGATCGTACGCTTCGTAGCGAACGTCGATCTGCTTCGTCCCGCCGTCGCTGACGTGCGTCGCAGCCGGCGTCGTATCGAAGACGAAGACCGGTGCCTGCGGATCGGCCAGCACGCCCTCGACCAGGACCTGAGCCGCCTCGATCTGCGGCAGATAGTCGTCGCGTGAGACGTTATCCAGCGGCACGCCGCCCAGACGCAGCCGCGTCAGGTGCGGCAGGACACGCTCCACCGGCACCAGGCGGACGGCATCGGCCGCGACAAAGCCTTGCGTGGCGCTGAGCAGTTCGACCGTCAGCGTCTGGCTCGCCACGCTGAACTCGCCCAAGCTCTCCCACGCCTGGCCGGCGAACGTGACGCCCGCCGGAGCAACTGAATGCTCCCGCCCCGCCGTGCCGACTTGGCTCGTCCCGTCGTAGACGTGATACACCGCATGCCCACCGCTGCTGGCCAACTCAGGCCAGGTCACCAGGACCTCGTACTTGTCGAACGGCAGATCAGCGAACTTCCAGCTGTACCGATTGGCTCCGGCCGTCGCGGTCGGCGTGCTGAAGCGGTAATCGTGACCGTAGGCCGCGTCGACGCGATTCACGTTGCCCAGCCAACTGCCGCTGGCCGTGGTCCCCGGGTCGCCGTCGTCCAGGACTCGCTGCCCGACCAGCGGCCCCAAATCGCCGAGCGGGTTGTCCAACAAGTTCAATGCCTGCAGGGCCGTCAATCGTTCCAGCCCGCTCAGGTCGGACAATCCGGGGTTCTGCGAGTTCCCGGCCGGCACGCCGGGTTGCGAGCCCACAGCACTGAGCAGTTCCAACTGTTCGAGACCCGCCAGCGGCTCCAACGACGTGAGCGGGTTATGGTCGATGTTCAGCCAGCGCAGGCCGTGCAGCGACGACAAGGGTCCCAGATCAGCGACTTCGTTGTCGGCCAGGTCCAGCCACTGCAACTGCGCCGCGCCGACCGGCCGCCCGTCCGAGTCGCTTCCCGGCGCCAGGGGCGCGAGGTCGTGGACGCGGTTGCCGCTCAGTTCCAAGCCGCGCAAGCCAAGGCACAGCTCCATCCCGGCCAAGCTTTGAATGTCCAGCCCGCGCAGGTCCAGCGTGGCGATCTCCGCAACGTCGCTACGATGGATCGTGCCGTGGATCACCGGCCGGCCGTCGGCCAGATCCGTCACGGGAACGCCGGCGTTGAAGGCTGCCGCCACCAGGACCGCCCGGGCCAGGTTCGGATCGCCGAAGTCCGCTGCGGTCACGGCCGGGTCGTCCAACTGCCGCGGACCGATCCGCTCGCCGGACGGCGGGTCGGTCCGCGTTTCGCCGGTGTCCGGATCCAGGACCTCCAAGGTCTCGCCCACGAACGAATCGGTGCCGCTTTGGCCGCGCAGGATGTCGAAATGCTGGTTGCCGATCAGCGTGTCATCCCCGTCTCCGCCGCTGATTCGGTCGCGGTCGGACAGGCTCCGGTGCGCACCCGCCGTCGGCGCATCGATGGCCAGCGAGTAATCCATGGAAGCCGTCAGACCTTCCGACCCGATCGGCTGGCCGTTGGCGTCCACAGCCCAGGTCCAGCCATAGACGCACAGGTAGTACGTCCCCGCCGCCAGGCCGCGCAGATCGAGCAGCGCCCTGCGGTTCTCCACCAGACCGCCCACCCAGCCGCGGCTGGCGTCGTAGTAGGCGTCCGGCCTGTAGCCCAAACGCAGCGGATCGACCGGTGCCCCGTTGGCATCGTACAGCTCGGCCAGGACGACGGAGTTGCTGTGAGCGAACTCGGGCCAATAGCCGTTCGGGTCCTCGTCCTGGTTGCCGGTCCACGTGCCCGAAACCGGTGCGCGGCTGGCGGACGAGACGTAGACGTAGTCGCCCGCCTGGCCGGCGCCCAGGCTCGTGAACCGATACCAATGCTCCGTCTGACCGGCGTTCAGTGTGCCTTGGTAGACTTCGGGCTGGCCGGTCTGCGGGTCGACCAGGAAATCGCCGGCGCCGGTGACCGAGCGATTGGTCAGCAGGTCGTACGTCTGCGGCGGTTGCGTCGCCGTGGGGCCCAGGCCGGGCCCGGCGTCCGGGGCCGCGATTCCCGGCACGAGATACAACTTGCCGGATTGCATGCTGACGCCGCCCAGGTTGCTGCTGGCCCCGGGCGCCCCCATCAGCAGATCGTCGATGCCGTCGCCGTTCAGATCCTGGGAGGATTCCCGGGACATGAAACCGAAATGGTCTTGCTGCTGCTCGCCGACG
>CAIYOB010000294.1 GCA_903927685.1 uncultured Planctomycetaceae bacterium | reverse complement strand
GGGCTCGCCACTCGTACCTCGTGGCTCGACCCCAGGCATCCCCAGCACTCAGCTTCGACGGCGCACCAGGCGGCAATCTCGGCCCGACAGGTATTTCTCCGCCGGCCGTTTCGCGGTACAAATTAGCAACACGGAACCGTGGTTTTCTGGGAGCGAGGTGGAAATGACTCAATCGTCAGCGCGAACTGGACGTGCGGCCGCGGAGAAACGCCGCATCCTGATTGCCGATGATGATCCCGTGACGCGGATGGTCCTCAGCCAGCACCTCACGGACGCGGGGTACGAGACGCTGACGGCCGAGGACGGGCGGGAAGCAATCCAGCGGATGGACGGGGAAATCAGCGTGGCCCTGTTCGACTTGGAAATGCCCTATTTTTCCGGGCTGGACTGTTTGCGCCACGTGCGGAAGAACCATCGCCACATCAGTGTGATCATGATCTCGGGCCGCGGCGGCCTGCAGGACGCCGTGGCGGCGATGAAGGAAGGCGCCTTCGACTATATCACCAAACCATTCGACCGCGACGAGTTGATGGCCCGCGTGAATCAGGCTTGCCGGGCGACGCAACTGGCCCGCGACAACGAGGCCCTGCGCGAGGCCGTGGCGCCCGCTCCGCCCTCGTTCGACTTTGTGGCTCGGGCGCCAATTACTCAGCAACTGTTGCGGCAAGTCGGCAAGGCGGCCCGCTTGGATTCGACGGTCATGCTGACCGGTGAGAGCGGGACGGGCAAGACGACCGTGGCCCGCATGATCCATCAATCGGGCGAGCGGGCCGACAAGCCGTTTGTGGCCGTCAACTGCGCCTCGCTGCCTCGGGATCTGGTCGAGGCCGAACTGTTCGGCCACACCAAGGGGGCGTTCACCGGGGCGGTCAATGATCGTCCGGGCCGAGCGGAAATCGCCGACGGCGGGACGTTGTTCCTGGACGAGATCGGCGACCTGCCGCTGGAACTGCAGCCCAAGCTGCTGACCTTCCTGCAAGACCGCACCTTCCAGCGGATCGGCAGCAACAAGGTCTACACCGTCGACGTGCGGCTGATCGCGGCCACCCACCAGGACCTGGCCGCCATGTGCCGCGAACGGCGGTTCCGCGAGGACCTGTTTTTCCGGCTGAACGTCATCGCCTTGCACGTGCCCGCGCTCCGCGAACGCCTCGACGACATCCCGGAATTGGCCCAGCAGATCCTGCACCGGATCGGCCGGCGGCGCGGCCAGCCTCCGTTGACCTGCGAGCCGGCGGCGGTCTTGGCCCTGCAGCACCAGGCCTGGGCTGGAAATGTGCGTGAATTGGAGAACGTGCTGGAGCGGGCCTCCGCCTTCTGTGAGGGCACGGCGATCACGGTCGAAGACCTGGGCCTGCCAGGCATCGGGTCCAGCCCGTTCGGCGAGCCGCCGGGAGTCGCTCCGCCCACACTGGCCGGCTCGACCCTGGATGACCTCGAGAAGCAGGCCATCCTGGACACACTGCAGGCCACGGGGGGAAACAAGGCCGAGGCCGCAAGACGGTTGGGGATCAGCGAGAAGAGCATCTACAACAAGCTGAAACGTTTCGGCCTCAGCGACTGAACAGGCTCGTCAGGGCTAGCCAAAGCACTCGAACCCGTTCATGCGTCGCGAGCCAGCAGCGGTGCGATCTTCCGCTCGTCGACTGCGACACCCAGTCCCGGGCCGCGGGGGACGCGGGCCTGATCGCCTGTGACGCAGATCGGTTCGACCAGGACGCTGTCGCGCTGGAATTGCGGGCCGTTCAAGGCGGCGGGTTTTTCCAGTCCGTAGGCCGAAAACAGGGCCAGCGACGCGGCCAGGGACAGGTCCGGGTCCGAGAGGCCGCTACCCAGCCAGAACAGGCCGGCATCCAGGACGCGTTCAATCTGCTGGCGGGACGACTCCAGCCCCCCGGCCCGCGAGACCTTGATCGTCAGGCCATCCAGCATCCCCAAGCGAATGAACTCGTCGACGTCCACCGGCGAAATCACGCCTTCGTCCATGCTGATCGGCAACGCACCCTGACGGTGCAGGGCCTGGTAGCCGCTGATACGGTTGGCCGGCAGGGGCGATTCCAGCACCTCGACTCCCGCGTCGGCCAACCGCGGAGCGATCTCCAATGCGCCGGCGACGTCGTAGCCGCAATTGCCGTCCGCCCACAGGAAGCCGTTGGGAGCCAGTCGCCGGACTTGACGCACCAACTCGACGTCGAACGCCGGATCGCCGCTGCCGACCTTGAGGTTGAAGTTCCGGTAGCCCCGGTTCCAGCCGGTCTCGACCTCGGCTTCCAGTCGGTCCAGCGTAGGCACGTTGACCGTCCAACTCAAGGTGATGGTCTCACCTACCGGTCGGCCCCACATCGCGCCCAGCGAACGGCCGGTCAGCTTCCCCTGCAGGTCCGACAGCGCCAGTTCGAGCCCGGCGCGGGTGATGGGCATCGGCGTGCTGAACGAGGCGGCTAACGCTCCGTCCAGGGCCGACTGCAAAACCGGCATGTCCAGGGCGTCCCGGCCGAGGATCGCCGGAATGAAGTAGTGCCGCAGCGTCGGGAGGCTGGCTTCGAGTGACTCGAAACTCCAGGTGTGGACCGGGACGCTCTGCCCCCAGCCAATCGTGCCGTCCTCGGCGGTGACTTTGATCAGGATGGCAGCCCGCACCGAGCGCGGGCCGATGAACTTGAAATAGCCGTAGAACGGATACTCCAGCGGGAACACGTCGACTTGCTCGATTCGCATCCGTTGCCTCTCATCACTTGGCGGTCGTGTCGCAGGGGCGTCGCCTCACTTGGCGCCCGTTGCCAATTGTGCCCAGGATCGGCCGAATCTACAATGGCTGCGGCGCTGGAGAGACACGCTGCATGATCACGATCCGCCGGATGACGCCGGAAGACCTTCCGCTGGGGCTGGAACTCTCGGCGCAAGCCGGCTGGAATCAGACCGCAGCCGACTGGCGTCGTTTCTTGTTCCTGGAGCCCGAGGGATGCTTTGTGGCCGCGTGGGTGGATGCGTCGGGGGAAGCCACCGCAATCGCCGCGGGGAGCAGGCGGACGACGGCGGCACGGTCGGTCGCGACGACCGCCGCGTTTGCCTTCGGCCCTGTCGGCTGGATCGCGATGGTGCTGGTGGACGAGCCGTTTCGGCACCGCGGGATTGCTTCGCAGTTGGTCGAGCATGCGATCCGGTTCCTGGAAGATCGCGGTGTGCGGACGATCCGCCTGGATGCCACGCCTCTGGGACGGCCGGTCTACGAACGGCTCGGTTTCGTGCCCGAGTACTCGCTGGTACGCCTGCAGGGCGTCGTCCACACGGCGATCGGCGGCTTCCGGATCACCGTGCGAACAGCCGATCAGGTCGGGGCGATCGGCGCGCTGGATCAACACCTCACCGGTACGCCGCGGCAGCGGTTGATCCAGGCGTTGGTTGACCAGCACCGCGAGGCGCTCGTCACGGCGGTCACGGACGAAGGGTTGGCTGGGTACGCCCTGTACCGCCCGGGGCGACGGGCGACGCAGATCGGTCCGGCGATGGCCCTTTCCACTCGGGCCGGCGCGGAAACACTGGGCCAACTGCTGCAGCGATGTCCCTCCGGCCCCGTGTTTGTCGATGTTCCGACGGACAACGCGGACGCCATCGCGTGGTTCACCGCCCGAGACTTTACACTTCAACGCGAATTCACGCGAATGTGCCGAGGACGGCGAATCGAAGATTTCCCGGGACGGATTTGGGCCAGTTCGGGACCGGAGAAGGGCTGAGGTCGCTACTTCGGCAGCCGGAACGGATCCTGCCGCTTGGAGAACCAGCGCGGGATGCCCGTGCCGGCCGTGGTCCAGCGCGTGTCACTGGCGCTCAGGGGACGCACCCGCACGAGTTGCGGTTTGCCGAACACGACGGCGTCGGCCGCCTGGCGGGTCAAGACATCCAAGTGTCTCACGCTGATCACGACCCACACCTGGAACTCTTCATCCTGCTGGAGGACTTCGCCGTTCACGGCACCTTCGGTCAGCCGTGTGGAGCAGAGCAGATTGGTCGAGTACAGCTCCTTCACCGTCTTTTCTTCGGAGTGGTAGAACCGCACGTCGCTGAAACCCCGCAGCAGGATCAACGCGTGACGGCAGCTGAGCGGCTTGAGCACAGTGACCGTCCAGACCAGCGCTTCCTCGCCAAAATCCTCCGATCGCCCCAAGACCACGTCGTTCAAGGCCAGGTAACCGCTCTCTTCGAGCTTCGAGATATTGCAGGCAATCTTATCCAGCGGCGCGGGAAGGTATTCGGCATCTTGGGGCTTGGCCTGCTCCGCGCTGCCTGCCAAGGCGGGCCTCGCGGATGGGTTCGGTTCCGCGGCAGTCCGGCCGGCGTCGGCCGCCCAGCCGAGGCCGGCGGCGCAGGAAAGCAACCAGCTGGAAAAGGACAAGAAAGAGGAACGCATAAGGTCACCTTGGATGCGGGAGTTCTCGCGGGCAATCAACAGGCCTACTATTCAGTTTAATCCCTGCCGGCGCCGGGCCAAGTCTTCCTGACTGGCCGCTGAAAAAAAGGAGCCGGGACGGCCGCGGATAGCGCGGTTCGCAACGCCGACGCCCGGCCGGCTCCGGTGCGTCACAGGCCGGTGGCGTGTCCACATCGCGTTCGAGTTAGTTGCCACGATTCTCGAAGTGGACGAAATCAACCAGGAACACCGCCCCCAGAAAAATCGCTTTGACCGTCGCATCCCATTCCGCTGGAAAGGTAACACCGAACTTGTCGGCGTCCGTAAATGCCTCCAGGGTCAAGCCGCTCCACCGCTTGGTGATCTTGCCGAACTCGCGGCCGTCCTTGCGGATCTCAAACGTCCACGGATGGAGGATGGGTCCGAACAGCTCGAACAACTCGTGTCCGGCCGCATCCAGGACGGAATAGATGCGGCGAACCAGCGAGAACCGCCGCTGGATAGTTCCTAAGCGTCGTCCGGCGGCATCAACAACGTCGGCTTCGTGAAAGTAGAAGCGGAACGGGCGTTGGACGCGGAGCACCGGGTGCCCGGTGAGGCTGAGCACCGCGATGGTGAACGGCCGGGAGGCCTTCAGAATCCAGCGCAGGAGCAGCGACCCGCCCTCTTCAGCCGCCAGGAACAGCTGCCGCCCTTCGGGATCCAGGACGGCGTACTTGTTCTGGGTCTCGAATCCGGTGAGGATTTCGCCCCATTCCTTGCGCTGCACGACAACCAGTCCGCTGACATTGGTGAGTTGGTCCATGGTCATTGGGATCATTTCGAAAGACAGAAGAACATTGGTCCCGGGCACCTGCGTGGCCCTGGCGGCGTCCCGGTGGTTCGTCAAGGCCAAGGATTGGGGTTCGGTGCCCGGGGGGCGTGCAAGTGGCGAGCCCCCGTTCATGCCTGTGCGGGCTCGCTGCACTCGACCCCAGGCACCCTGACGTTCAGCCGTGACGCTGCCCTAGGCTGCTTTCCGCAGCACCAGGCAGGTGTTGCTGCCGCCGAAGCCCAGCGAGTTGGAGGCGACGACGCGGACCGGGGCCGGCCGGGCGTGGTGCGGCACGTGCAGCAACTCGCACTCGGGGTCCGGATCGTCCAAGTTGATTGTCGGCGGGAGCGCTTGATGGCGAATCGCGACCAGGCACGCCAAGGCTTCGACCGCGGCCGCGCCGCTCAGCAGGTGCCCCGTCATGCTCTTGGTGGAACTGACTGGAATTCGCGAAATCGCTTCCCCAAACGCCAACTGCAGCACGCGGCTCTCCGCTCGATCGCCGACGGGCGTGCCGGCCGCGTGGGCGTTCACGTAGTCCACCTCGTCCGGCCCGACCCCGGCGTCTGCCAACGCGGACTTGACCGCGCCGCTTGCCGGCCCCGGCTCGGAACTGGGGATGACCATGTGCGTCGCATCGCTGCTGGCGCCGAATCCGGCGAACTCGGCGTACCGGAACGCGTCTCGGCCGGCCGCGCTGGCCTCGGACTCGAGCACGAACAGGCTGCCGCCTTCGCCCATGACGAACCCATCGCGCGCCCGGTCGAACGGACGCGAGGCGGCCTGCGGCGAATCCTCGCGCCGCGAGAGGGCCCGCAGGTTGTAGAAGCCTCCGTACGACATGGGCGTGATCAGGTCGCAGCCACCTGCCAGGCAGACGTCGACCCAGCCGAGTTGGATCCACCGGCGAGCTACGCCCAGGGCATAGCCGCCACTGGCGCAGGCGGCCGCAGTCGCGGCGGCAGGGCCGTTCAAACCCAATTCGCGATGAATCAAGTGCGCGGCAGTCGTAACATCCGACTCCGGCGTGTACACGCGATTCCCGCCGGCCAGGGTGTCCAGTTCCCAGACGCGCAAGTACTCCGCGCCCAGTCCCAGCACAATCCCAATCCGCAGATCGCCGCGTTCGGTCGCCAGGCCGGCGTCCTGCAGCGCCCGCGCGGCACAACTGAGCGTCAGCTGCTCCATCCGATTGAACCGGCCGAAAGCCCCCTCGTCCCAACCGGAGGGCACGGGGATCTGGCCGACGGGTGCGATATTCTGCCGGCCGCCCAGGTCGTGCGGCAGCAGCGGCCGGGATTCAACCCCCGACTTGCCGGCCAACAGGCTCTGCGCGAACGTCTCGAACTGATGCCCCAGCGGCGTCGCCGCGCCGACCCCGGTGATCCAAACCCGTTGTTTCATAATCAGGCCGCCTTCGCTTGCTGCTGGTACTGCTGCTGAATCAAGTCCACGTGGCCCCCCCAGGGCAGGCCGAAAGACCACGGCAGCGCGATCTGCCGCGGCTCGTCGGCGGTGAGCCAGCGAGCCAATCGGGCCAGGCTCTCCCGGCCGGCCGCAGGCGTCTCAGGATCGACTGCGGTGTGCGGAGCGGGTGCCAGGAACGTCGCCGGACCCGCCGCCGGCCCCGCGCCCGGCAGCGTCATGCGCAACGCCATTCCCTGTTCACGACCCGGCCGCAGAGCCAGCGCCACACCTTGGCAGGTCGTCTCGGTCTGGGTGCCTCCGCGTCCGTCTGGCACGGGTTCAGGCGACCACTGCGTCAGGACCAACCACAGGCCGGGCAAACTGCTCTGGTCCACCAGGCTCAAGGCGACCGTCAGCCCCTCGGCCAACGCATGCGGCCCGCCGCCGATGCCGAAGTTCGGGCCGTGCATGCCCAGGCAAATGCTGATCGCCCCGGCCACGGAATGTAAGGAGTTCTGCGGGATGATGTGCGGCGAGATGGCCGCGCAGCCGCCTTCACGAAACTTGGTGAACGTCCCCGCGCCGCTCAAGCGTCCGGGAAACACGGGCGCCGCCACCACGCCCCACTCGTCGTAGCACTCGTCTCGTAACGCCGGACTGCCCATCGCCTGCAACACGGCCGCCAGTCCGACGACGGTCTGTTCGTCCGAATGGCGCAGGAAGCGAGGCGGGACGGGCCCGCCCGGTTGATCGCGCAACGCCGACAACTCGGCCGGCGCAGCAGCGACGACACCGGTTGCGGCCACGGAACACGTGGACGTTGCGGCAGACGCCGCTAGTTGTCCAGCAGGCATGGTGGACCTCGACAATAGAGAATGACAGATCAAATCCCAAATCCCGGACTTCCAATCCGGAAACCGAGTCCCGAATCCAAGTCGCAGATTTGAAGTTCCAATCCCGGGGGGCCAGCCTCAGGCTGCTTTGCGCTGCGGCGGTTCCGCCAGCTTGCGCTGCAGCAAGTCCAGCATCTTCCCGACCGTCGAGACGCCGTTCAGTTCGCTGCTGTCGATCTTGATGTTCAGCCGAACCTCGGTTTTCAAGATCAGGCTGACCATGTCCAGCGAATCGAGCCGCAGCCCCGAACGCAGGTCGGTGCTGTCGTCGAGATCCGTGAACTTGTCGCCCGTCTCTTCTTCCACCAATTCCAACAGCAGTGCGGAAATCTGATTGCGGTCCATCGCTCTCCAGTTCCTTTCTTTTGGGGGTACTCAAGCGGACGTTCGTGAACAAGTGGATTGTGAATCCGGGAAAACGCTCGCGGCTGTCACAGCGTTGGGGCCTGAGGCAAGTTGCCAACAGAGGTTCTCTGCAGGCGGGGCTTCCGGAACGCCACCGCGCCCGGCGGCGAACTCACCGGCCCATTGCTCGGCCGCTCGAGTCGCCGCCAACAGCGCCTCTTCGATCCGCCGGCGCTCCCGTTCGACCCCGGCGTGGTCCAAATCCGGCGGGATCACGAGCGGTTCACCCAGAACACCCACGACGCGGCTGAAAGGACGCGGCAGGGCAAACCGGTCCCAACTGTTGAATCGCCAAGCGCGGTCGAATCCCACGCCCAAAGGCACGACGGGCAGGCCGCTCAGGGACGCTAGCAGCACGATGCCGGTCTTGACTTGCCGCCGCGGTCCGCGGGGCCCGTCCGGAGTAATTGCCAGATGCGAATTCGCGCCGTCCCGGAGCAATTGCAGCAACGCCTGTGCGCCGCCTCGTTTGGACGAGCCACGGATTGTTCCCAGGCCCAGATGCCGACAGATCTGGGCAATCAGTTCTCCATCGGCGCTTTGGCTGATAAGCACCTTGACCGGCACACGGATCTTGGCCGGAGCCAGAAAGGATTCATGCCAGAACGCATAGATCAAACGCTCGACATCGGGGTCAGGCGGATGCACGCGGCCGTCGCTGGACCGGGCATGGGCGCGCAGCGTCGACAGCCAAAGTCGCACCAGCCCGGCCGCCGAAAAAGCCGCGAGGCGAATCATCCATGCATTGCGCAGCTTCACTGGTTTCACCCGCCACGATGAGGAGACATCCCAATCTCCACTTAGAACGCTGGCGGGGAGTTATCGGAAAAACGAGCCAAAAGGGCAAGGCGAGTCTCGAACTTTTTGTGGTCCGCTAGCAGGACGGGATGGTCTAGGGCCAAACCAGTCCGCGTTTTACGGCCCAGACCGCCGCCGCCGTCCGGTCCGGCATGTCAAACTTGCGCAGGATGTTCTGCACATGCTCCTTGACGGTTTCCACGCTGATGGACAACGAGTATCCGATCTCGCGATTGCTCAAGCCATACGCCAGGTGCAACAGGACCTGGTACTCGCGCCGCGTCAGCGGTACGTCGTCGGCCTTCGGATCCGGGCGTCGCTGCAGGATTACCCTGGTCTTGCTGAACGGCGTGTCTTCGCCCGGCGACTCGCCCCGAACCGCGCGCTTGATCGCGGCGAGAAAACCCTTGCTCGGAGTGGCTTTGCTCAGAAAGTCGCACGCTCCCAGGGCCACGGCGCGGGCCACGTAGCTGGGGTTGTCGTGGGCCGACATGATGATCACCTTGGTGATCGGCGACGCCTTGCGGATCCGCTCGAAGGCATCCAACCCGTCCATCTCCGGCATCAACACGTCCATCAGCAGAACGTCCGGCTTGTGCTTCTTGGTCTAAATCACCGACTTTGGGATACTCGGGATCCTGCAACAAAACGTTCTCCGG
>CAIYOB010000293.1 GCA_903927685.1 uncultured Planctomycetaceae bacterium | reverse complement strand
GCATTCCCGGCTGCAATTGCAGCCGCGGGTTCTCGACTTCGACCCAAATCCGGAACTGCCCGTTGACGGGATCGATCTCGGGATCCACAAACGTGACCGTGCCCGGAAAGCGAGCCTGGGGCTGGCCGGGCAAGGCGACCGTCGCCGTCGCCGGACGCCCGGCGAGCGTCCCGCGCAAGCTGGCCGCGTTGACAAAGCCCTCCGCGCGCAACCGGTCCAGGCGGATGATCCGCACGACCTTGTCGCCCGGCTCGACCCACTCGCCGCGATGCCGATACAGCTTGACGACCATCCCGGCCAACGGCGCGACCAGGTGGTGCCGCTGGACCTGTTCGGCGGCGATCGCCAATTCGTGCTGTTTGACGGACTCCTTGAGTCGGGCGACGTCCTGGTTCTGCCGCGCCGCTTCAACTTCCAACGCCGTCCGCTGAGCTTCGTAGCCCAGGCGATCCAGCTCGGACTGCGAGACGCTTTCGGCGACGCGGCTCTTGGCCTCTTGAGCCCGGCGCAGTTCCGCAGCCGCCACCTTGGCCGCCTCCGTCGTCGTGCGGATCTCGACGTCGCTGGCCGCTTCCTTCCGCACCACTTCCAATTCCGCTTGAGCTTTCTGGTGCAGCAATTGAGCCTGCCGGTCGTCCAATTGAGCCAGCTCCGTTCCCTCCGCCACCAACTGGCCCTCGACGACGGACAGGATGGCCAGCACGCCCGCCTCGCGCGCCGGCACTTCCGCCTCGTCCCGCAGCCGGATCAAGACCGACTGGACGGGAATCGGCTCATCGGCCCCAACTGCCGGCCCGGCGGCCAACGTCAATCCCAGCAACCACGCGCACCACCCCCGATCGGTCATCTCCGCCCCCTCTCGCCAGTCACCTGTCAGAACCACCAGTGCGATCGAACCCGGTTCCACAGGTCGTGAAACCACACGTAGCCCAACGAACGGCGGCCGCAGTGGATCTTGGCGGCCACGCCAGCTCCGGGACGCAGCGGCAGCCCGGCCACTCGCGGGACGTCGACGACGGCCAGCACCCGCAAGTCCTGGCGCGGATCGAGTTCCGCCGACATGGCAACTCGGCGCACGCGGCCGCGGTACACCGTGTCGGCCTCGGTCTCCAGCAGGAAGGAAACCTCGCAGGGCTCCGCTTGCCGCGCCGCCGCGTCCAGCACAGGCTGGATGCGATCCTCCGACAACTGCAGTTCCAGGACCCAGGGGCCGCTCAAATCCGCGATGCGCAGCAGCCGTTGGCCGCGGACCACGGGCCGCGCCCGCAACCGGTTTTCCACCTGCCACGTCACCACCTGGCCGCGGATCGGACTGCGGACGGTCAACTCGCCCTGCTGTTGCTGCAGGATCGCCAGCTGTTCGCCCAGGCTCACCAGGCGGACGCGAAGCTCTTCCTGTTCGGTGGTCAGCTGTCCGTACCGGCTGGGGCCATCCCGCTCCTCGACGCGGTCCTGGACCCGCTCCGCCTCGACCGTGGCCAGGCGCTGGCGGGCCGTTTCCAGTTCCCCTTGGACCCGCTGCAACTCGTAATCCAGCTCCGGGTTCCGCAGTTCGGCCAGCGTCTGGTCCGCCTCGACCTGGTCGGCGTGGTCCACCAGCAGGTCCCGCACCAGGGCGTTCGCCGGCGCGAAGACGTCGCGGCGGACATCCGGCTGCAACTCGCCGCGAGCTTTCACGTCATAGTCGGCAGGCACCAGCACCAAGACGGCCACCGCAACGACGGCGACCGCCAGGGCGGCAACCGCCTTGGGCAGCCGGCCCGCGGTCAGATTCCGTCCGGCAGCGGCAAGTAGGCTGGAAAACGGCAGCCAGGCCAACTGGCGATACTCCAACGCTCGGGCGATCGCTGCCGCGGCATGCGGGACCGCCACG
>CAIYOB010000292.1 GCA_903927685.1 uncultured Planctomycetaceae bacterium | reverse complement strand
TGCTTCACCGATTTGTTCGCAATGCAATTCAGAATAGGTCGGATAGGCAAAGCAGGTGAATGTGTGGCTTTGGTGCGTCGCCGAAGCCAATCGGCTTAAGCGGCCCCACTTATCCAGAATTGGACGGCCGGGAATCTCGCTTGTCAATAGGGTCGCTAAAATTGTTCCTCTGAAGGGCCTTGGGAGCTTGTTTGCTTCTGGGGGCTCGCTGCACTCGACGCCAGGCACCCCGGGATTCGGCACCCCGGGATTCGGCACCCCGGGATTCGGTCTGGCGTCGGGCTAGCCCGACGCCAGACTGCCGCAGGGCTCGGCGCTCGCCGCCGGGGACGCAAACGGGGGGGCCGGCTGGTGGGTTCTTCCCGGCGACGGCTCCGGCTCCCAGCGGATCCAGCCCAGGTTCTCGACGAACATCACGTACAGGACGGGGACGATCACTTTGGTTACCAGCGTGGCGCACAGCAGGCCGGTGATCTGCACGTAGCACATCGGCTGCCACAACGGGCCGCCCTCGATGGCCAGCGGGATCAGGCCGCCGACGGTGGCCAGCACGGTGACCAGTACAGGGCGGAGTCGGACCAGCGCCGAGTCAATGACGGCGCGGTGCAGCGACTCGCCCCGCTCGCACGCGTCTTCGATATAGTCGAACAACACGATGATGTGACTGACGATCACACCGGCCAGCGAAGCGACACCCAGGAACGCCATGAACCCAAAGGGCGCGTCGAAGACCGCTAGGCCCATGACCCCGGCCAGCAGCCCAAACGGCACGGCGGCGAATACGACCAGCGGCTTGGTCACGCTGTTGAATTGCAGCACCAAGGCCAGGTAGATCATCGCCAGCGAGACCAGCAAGGCCACGGACACCGCGCGAAACCCCTTGATCTGCTCCTCGTGCTCGCCGCCGAACTCGAAGCGACATCCCGGCGGCCAGGCGGCGGACGCCTGGCTCAGCCGCGCCTGCATGTCCCGCACGATGCGGCTGGGCAAGACGCCCGGCACCGCGTCGCATTTGACCGTCACGCAGCGCTGATGGTGCCGCCGACAGATCTTGGGGCTGACCAATTGCGGCTCGAAACTCGCGATCTGACTCAGCGGCACGCGGACATTCGTCGCCGTGCTGACGGCGTCCAGGCTGTCCAAGTCCTCGACTCGCGCCCGCTCGTCGCTCCGCAGCCGGAAACTGATCGGGATCAGCTTGTCGTTCTCGCGCAGGTAGGTCGGCGCCGTGCCGGACAGGCCGGTCTGCAGCAGCAGGGCGACGTCCTCGTGACTGACCGCCGCCAGGTTCGCTTTGTCCGGGTTGATCTGCGCGGCCAGTTGCAGGACTTCGGGCTCCCAATCGTCGTGGATGTTGTCCGTCCCGGGGACCTCGCGCAATTGCCGGCGGGTGTGGGCCGCCAGGCGGCGGAGCGTCTGGATATCGTCTCCGTAGATCCGCACCTGGACAGGGATTCCCACCGGCGGCCCCGTCTCCAGTTGCTCGATCGTCACGCGGGCAGAAGCGATCCGCAGGGGCAACTCGCGTTTCAAGCGTTGGACAATGGCCTCCGTCACTTCGCGATCCACAGTGCGGATCAGGATCTGGGCATGGTTGTCCGCGCGCTGTTCGGGCACGATCGACAGCCAAAACCGCGGCCCGCCTTGGCCGATGAACGTCGTGTACGAACGGATCTCGCGGCCGGCAATCGCCTCGATCTGATCGATCGCCCGCAGGGTCTCGTCCCGCGTCTGCCGGATCGACGAGCCTTCCGCCAGGAATAACTTGACCGTAAAGGCGGTGTGCAGATCCTTGGGAAAGAACGACGTTCCCAGCAGCGGCAGGACCGCGGTTCCGGCAGCCAGCAGCAAGCTGCACACGCCCAACGCCAGGGCTTTGTGTCGCAGGCACCATTCGGAGAACCCGTTATAATAGCGGGCAAACGTCGCCCCGCGGCCGCCTTCGGTCAAGCCGGCTTCGAAGCCCTTCTGGCCGCGCAACAAGTAATAGCCCAACAGCGGCATGAACGTCATCGAGACGATCCGGCTGGCCACCAGCGAGGCGGTCACGACGACCGGCAGCGAGTAAATGAATTCGCCGACCTTGCCCTGGACCAACAGCAGCGGCAGGAAAGCCACACAATTCGTCAGCGTCGCGTACAGGATCGCCCGCGCCAGTTTCTGCGGCCCCAGCCAGGCGGCCACGTCGCGCGGCGTGCCGTGGGCCAATTCCCGGTTGATCGCATCGCCGGCCACCACCGGGTCGTCGACCAGCAGTCCCAAGGCAATGATCATGGCCGCAATCGAGACTTGCTGCAGGTCGATCCCGACCAACTGGCAGAGGCCCAAGGTCATGGCCACGGTCAACGGGATCGAGAAGGCGACCAGCAACGCGCTGCGCCATTCCATCAGCAGCAGGGCAACCACCACCACGATCACGACGGCTTCGATCAGGTTCTGGTTGAACTGGCCGATCTTCTGACGCACTTCGTGCGGTTCGTCGTGCGTCCGCTCGATTTGCAGATCGGGCGGCAGGACGCCGTGCAGCGAAGCCAAGGCGGCGTCGACGTCCCGGCCGAACTGTTCAACCTGGGTGCGGGGCACTTGACGCACGGCCAGCGTGATGGCTCGCGAGGTCTGCAGCAAGGCGTCCTTCGGCAGCGGCGAGTCCGCGCCGTCCAGGCCGGCTGGCTTGTAGACCAACTCGCCGGGCAGCTTGGCTCGCGGCGGATTGCCGGCGTCGAACTTGAGCGACTGGAAGTTCATCACGCCCGGCGGGTCCTCGTACCCCCGGACGACATCCACCAGATCCCGCAGGTACGTGGGGTAGCCGTGCTGGACGTCCAGCACGACGTCGCCGATGTCCTGCTCGCTGCGGAACTCGCCGCTGGGATGCACGTCCAGATTCTGTCCGGGAATCTCGATCCGGCCGCCCGGCAAGTTGATATTCCGGGCCTCCAGCCGGGCCGCAATGGCCTGGGGCGACAGATCCAGGGCCGAGAACCTCCGGCCGCTGTAGTACAAGTGGATGGCCTCGTTCTGGACGCCGATCTCGTCGATGCGGCCGATCGTCGGGTAGGCCTTCAGCCGATCGCGGACCTGGTCGGCAAAACGCGATAGTTCCCGATAGCTGTAGCGATCCGGGCCGCCCAGCGGATCGCGGGGCGAGTTGCGCAGTCGCTGTTCCAGCGTGTCCAAATCGCGCACCAGGACGCCGGGCCACATATCCGGATGCGTCATCCCGGTGCCGGCCGTGTCCCGTTCCCAGCGCAAGGCCTCGCGGATCAGTTCCGCCTCACTCTTGCCGGCCGCCAGCCGAAAGTCCAGGCAGCCGGTGCTGGGCGCCTCGACGATCGCCGCGTCCTCGACCAGTCCCGTCTCGGTGAGCCGCCGCAGCAGGCTCTGTCCCAGCCACAGTACGTACGAGCGGGCGACCGTCTGGGGATAGACCAGCACGGCGCTGATCCGGTGCTCACGAAGTTCGGGCGGCCGCCCGGCGCGGAATTCGGCCAGCGTCCGGCGAATGCTGTCGGCCCGTTGGCGGATCTCGAAGTCGGACACCTTGGGACTGGAAAGCGTCAACATCACGGCGACCGTCTCGCCGAAATCCTTGTCCAGCTTCGGCCGCAGGGACTGGTTGCGGACCTTGGGCAAGTCGCCGAGCGAATCCAGCTTGTTCTGCAAGTCCTGCCAGACCAGTTCCGTGTCCCGGACGGTGTCGTACAACTCGACGAACACCACGGAGACGCCGCGGCGACTGACCGAGTGAACGTTCTCGACGGCGGGGTTCTCGCTCAGTTGCTTTTCGATCTTCCGCGTGACCTCCTGCTCGACCTTCTCCGCCTCGGCGCCGGGATAGGCCGTGACGACGGTGCCGATCCGCACCGGGATCCGCGGATCATGCCGCTGCGGCATCTTGTAGTAGGCGTAGACGCCCCACAACAGCGTCGCGACCAGCGCCGTCCAGGCGACGGGCCGCTTGTACACGAAGAATTGAGCCGTGGTCACAGCAGTGCCTTTCGACAAACAGGGAGTGCGGCATCAAATCCGAGTCTGATCCGGCTGAGCGTCCAGCACTCGAACCGCCTGGCCATCGATCAGCCGCGCGGCTCCGGACACGACAATCTGATCCCCCGCGCGGAGCTCGGTCGCGGGGCTATCGAGCAACCGCAACCGATTGTCGTACACGCCGTCCCAGTGGATGCGGCACCGCCGCGCCGTCGGACGCCCTTGCTCCTGGCGGACGGCGTACACCACGAATTCATCCGGCTGGTCGCCGCGCTGGACCGCCGTCAGCGGCAGCAGCAGCAGGCTCTGGTCGCAGCCGCCCAGGATCGTCACCACCATGCCCGGCTTGAGCCCCTGCGGCTGGTCGATACTGACTTCGACTTCAAACGTCCGCGTCTTGGGATCGGCGGCCGGGTAGATCTTGGTCACCTGGCCAGCAAAACTCTCGCCGGGAAAAGCGTCCGCCAAAACCTTCAACGTCTGGCCCAAATGAAACTCGCCTAACTTGGTGTCCGGCACGCCGAAAGCGACCCGCAGTCGAGACAGATCCATGATCTGAAACACCGGCTGACCGGCCTGTACTCGCTCGTGCGGCTCGACCAGCCGTTTGGCGACCGTGGCCCGCGGGATCGGCACGGGCAGCGTACAGTTCTGCAGGTCGTCATCCGCCTGCTGCAGCGCCACGCGGGCCTCGGCGATCTCGCGGCGCGTGCCCTCGAGTTCGGCTTCGATCGCGTCCCGCCGTGCCCGAGCCTCGTCCATCGCCTGCTCGGAAGCCGACCGCTGTTCGCAGAGTGTCTTCATGCGACGATAGTCGTTCTCGGCGGCCGGCAGCCGGGCGAGCACCGCCTGCTCCTTGGCCTGCACCTGCGCCAACCGCTCGGCGGCCGCCGTCCGGGCCCGCTGATAATCCGCATCGTCCAGTCGCGCCAGCGGCTGCCGGGCGTCCGCCGTCACGACATCGCCCTCCTGGACGTCACGCGGGTTCCCGCCGGCCACCGGAACCTGCAGCAGCTGGTTCAGTGTCCCGGGGACCTTAAACGACAAACTCACCTGTTGCCACTCGCGGACAATCGCGCTGAACCGCATCTGGCAGGCCACCGTCTCGCTGGCCAGGGTTGTCACTTGGACCGCGACCGGCAGCGGCGCCGGCTCCGGCTTGCCGCCACAGCCAAGAACGGCGGTCAGCAGGACGGCGTAGGGCACGACTCTGGCGTTCACAATCAATCCTCCCTCACCCTGCCGGCTTGTCCTTCAAAATCCCGTGGCGAAAGACCATCGTCACCGTGGCCACGACCTCCTCGGGCGGCACGTTCGACGAAATCAGCGACGGCGTCTCGATCAGCCGCACGACACCGGACAGGAAGATGGCGCGGATCACTTCCTGATTCAGGCCCTTGCGCAGTGCCCCATCCCGCTTGGCCGCGGCCAAGGCGTGCTGGAAGATCGTGTCGATGGCCGTCTCGCGAGCCGCCCGTAGTTCCTCGTACACGTCCGGATACAGCCGGTGGATTTCGTCGAACAAGCCGAACACGTTCCCCGGTCCCAGGGCGCTCAATTCCTTGCCCATCTGATTCAAGCAGGCGTCAATCTCGTCGATCGAACGTCCGCGGCTGTCGGCGGCGGCCCGCTCGAAGATCGCCGCAACCCGCATGCAGACGGCGCGGACCAGCCCCTTCTTGTCCGTGAAATAGCGGTAGACCGTCACCCGCGTGACCCCGGCCTGAAACGCCACCTCCTCGGCCGTCGTCTTCCGCACGCTCTGCTCCAGGAACAGTCGAACCGCGGCCTGGAGAATCCGCTCCTGCGATGGTTGTTCGGTTGACATGTTACATTTGTATCATCGTCTGTATCATTCGTCAACCTTGAGCCGCAGATTTCTTCCTGCCGATTGGGCAGCACCAAACGGGAAACGGGGTGGTGGGGTGTCCGCCGGTGTAGCGACGAACGTGAAACTCCCACGGACAAGCCGTGGGCATCCCATTCCCCAGACCGTGACAGACTCTCGACAGTATTTCTCGAGCGGTGCTCAGCGAATCGGGCCGAGCCGTGATTTCATACAGCTCCCGACCAACCTCCGATATCCCGTTTGGTGCTAGGACGCAGCCCGGCACAGACGGCGCCGGTTCCATTTCAGCTCTGCGGCACTCTCCCGCCCGTCGCAATTGTGTTAGAATCCGGATCGGAAGCCGAGCGGCGAAGTGGAACTGGCGTGCCAACGTTGCGGCGGGCACTGGACACGTTCAGGGGCAATCCACGGCGCCGCTGACCTATGCCCTTGCCACCAGGAAAAAAACTCCCCGGAGATGGTCGATCATGCGTTGCGTTATCTTGTGTGCCGGCTTTGCCACGCGGCTTCATCCGCTGACGCTGACCGTCGCCAAGCACCTGTTGAAGGTGGCGGGGCGGCCGGTGTTGGATTATGTGGTCGAGCGGTTGGCGGCGGCGGGGATCGAGAGCGGGGTCGTGGTCTCGAACCACACGTTCATGGACGCCTTTGTCGATTGGGCGGCGGGGCCGCGCCCGCTACGACTGGAAGTCTTCGACGACGGGGCGACTTCGAACGCGAATCGCCTGGGCTCGATCGGCGATCTGCGGTTCGGGCTGCAGCACGGCGACATCCGGGAGGACTTTTTGGTTGTCAACGGGGACAATCTTTTCACATTTGCGCTGGACACGGTCCTGGATACGTTTCGCCGGCGGGGCAATACGATCGTATTGTACGACGTGGGCACCGAACGCGAGGCGGCCAAGATGGGCGTGGCCCAGTGCGACGC
>CAIYOB010000291.1 GCA_903927685.1 uncultured Planctomycetaceae bacterium | reverse complement strand
TTCGCACAGCAACTCGTCGTTGTCGACGCCGACCACCGCAGCCTCCTCGGGCACTTGGACTTCCGCCTCGCGGCAGGCTTCGAGCAGTTGCCGGCCCCGGTCGTCGTTACAGGCCATCACGCCCACCGGCTTGGGCAGCCGGCGCAGCCAGGCGGCCAGCCCGGCTTGCTCCTGGGTGGCCTCCAAGTCCCGTCGGCGTTGGGGAGCGGCGTACAGGTGCGGCTCGAATCCCGCCGCGCGAATCCGCTCGCAGAACCCCTGCTCGCGGCGCGACGACCAGACACGTCCGGCGATGCCGACGAACGCATAGTGCCGAAAGCCTCGGTCCAACAAGTGCTCTGCCGCCAATTGGGCGGCGTGGCGCGAGTCGGACGACACTTCGGACACCGCGGCCAGCGGATGGGGGTGCGCGCGTTGCTGCTCGCTCAGGTCCAACGCGATCAGGGGCAGGCGCGTGGCCAGCAGCGCTCGGCCGATCTCGGGCGTCTCGATCCGGGCGATAATGCCGGTTCCGCCCCACTGGGTTATCCGCGGGACGGCCTGCTTGAAGTCGCCGGGCGTGATGTGAAAGGCCCAGGGGCCGTGCAGCCGCGCATAGCGGACAATCCCGCGGAGCAGGTCGCGCCCGTAGCCGCGGGCGGTTTCGATCAACAGAACAACGTGCGGAATCCCGCTCATCTTACTTCCTCGATTTCCCCTCCGGCAGGTCTTCCGGCCGATCACACCTCGCGCCCTTGTCAGCCGCGGCTGCGCGATTGTAACATTTTTTTGCGCATTCGTGGATTGCAGAGACCAGCCGAACACGGTACACCCGAGGATAGCCTTCACCAACAACCTGCCCTCCAGCCTGGAAGAACGCTCGCATGCAAACACCTGCCCGCCCTTCGCGTGTCGTACTTTGGGTCATCACCGCCGCCGCGATCCTGATCGGGCTGCCAGCCGGCGGCGTCGCCGATAGCCGGGGCAAGCAGCGCGTGGCCCCCGCCGCGCCGCTGCAGGCGCAGCCGTTCGCCCTGGAAGACGTCCGTTTGCTGGACGGGCCATTCCGGCACGCGCTGGACCTGGACCGTCAATACCTGCTGGCCCTGGACGTCGAGCGGCTGCTGCATACCTTCCGGCTGAACGCCGGTCTGCCCAGTTCCGCGCAGCCGCTGGGCGGCTGGGAGGAACCCAAGAGCGAAGTCCGCGGGCACTTCGCCGGACACTACCTGTCGGCCTGTGCGTTGATGTATGCCAGCACGGGGGATGCACGCCTGCGGGACAAGGGCAACTCCCTGGTGGCGGGACTGGCCGAATGCCAGGCCAAGCTCGGCAACGGCTATCTGAGCGCCTATCCCGAGGATTTCTTCGATCGCGTCGAGGCCCTGAAGCCGGTCTGGGCTCCCTACTACACCCTGCACAAGATCTACGCCGGCTTGCTGGACATGTACGTCTACTGCGACAACGAGTTGGCCCTGGAGACCTGCCGCAAGTTCGCCGACTGGGTGATCGCCCGGAACGGCAAGCTGAGCGACGAGCAGATGCAAAAAATGCTGGGCAACGAGCATGGCGGCATGAACGAGACGCTGGCCAATCTGTACGCCTTGACCGGGGATGCGAAGTACCTGCAGATCGCCCACCGCTTCAATCATCAGGCCGTGATCGGCCCTTGCGCGAGTTGCGAAGACAAGCTGACCGGCTTGCACGCCAACACCCAGATCCCCAAGTTCGTCGGCACGGCGCGCCAGTACGAGTTGACCGGCGCGGAGGAGCTGAAGACGGCGTCCGTCTTCTTTTGGAACACGGTCGCCAACGAGCGTTCGTACGTGATCGGCGGGCACAGCGACGGCGAGCACTTTTCGCCGAAGGAAAAACTGTCCGAGGCGCTGGGCCCCAGCACCACGGAAACCTGCAACACGTACAACATGCTGAAGCTTACGCGGCACCTGTTCTGCTGGGAACCGCGCGCCGAGTACGCCGACTTCTACGAACGGGCGTTGGTCAACCACATCCTGGCCTCGCAGAATCCCGAGACCGGCATGATGTGCTACTACGTGCCGCTGCGGTCCGGGTCGCACAAGTCCTACAACGAACCGCTCGATTCGTTCTGGTGCTGCACCGGCACGGGCATCGAGAACCACGCCAAGTACGGCGACAGCATCTATTTCCACAACGGGGACCAGACCCTGTACGTCAACCTGTTCATCGCCTCGGAGCTGAATTGGCAAACCCGCGGCGTAAAACTGCGGCAGGAGACCAGATATCCCGACCAGGCGTCCAGCCGGTTGGTGCTGAGCTGCCAACAGCCTGCAGAGTGGAGCCTGCACGTCCGGCATCCGTGGTGGGCCACCAAGGGCCTGGAGGTCCGGGTCAACGGCGAATTGCTGTCCCTCGACAGCCAGCCCGGCAGTTATGCCGTCGTAACGCGGACATGGAAAGACGGAGATACCGTCGACCTGGCCTTTCCGTTCACGTTGCGGGCCGAAGGCTTCCGCGACAATCCGCGGCGGTTCGCGTTCCTGCACGGCCCCTTGGTCCTGGGCGCCGCAGTCGCGGAAGGCAAGCTGCGCCCGGCGGTCGTGGCGGAGCCGGATCAGGCCCTGGCCGGCTTGAGCCCGGTGGCCGACCAGCCGTCAACGTTCCGCGGCTCGGCCGCCGTGTTCCGTGTGGCGGGCCAACAGGACGACGCCGGCGTGACCCTGGAACCGTTCTACAAGCTGCACGGCCCGCGTCCCTACGTCGTCTACTGGGACGCTTTCACGCCCGCGGAATGGCAAACTCGGGAGGCCGAGTATCGCGCCGAGCAGGCCTGGCAACAGGCGTTGCAGGCCCGCACTGTGGACTGGGTGGATGTCGGCCACGAGCAGAGCGAACGCGACCATCAGCTGCAGGGCGAGCGGCATGCCGCCGGGGACTTCGGCGGTCGCAAATGGCGGCACGCGCCCGAGGGCTGGTTCTCGTGGCGGGTTCGTGTGCAGCCCGACCAGCCGCAGGACCTGAGCGTCACGTACTGGGGCAGCGACGTCGGCCGCATCTTCGACGTGCTGGTGGACGGCGAGAAGCTTGCCACGCAGAAGCTGCAGAGCAACAAGCCGGACCAGTTTCTTGACGTAGTTTACCCGTTGCCGGACACGTTGACGCAAGGCAAGTCGCAGGTCACGGTCCGGTTCCAGGCGCACCCGGGCAACATCGCCGGGGGCGTCTTCGGCTTACGCGTCTTGCGGCGCGAGTGAGTACCACTTTTTTTGCGGAGTCAGCACCATGGATCAAGTCCGTCTTTCCGTACTAGCGTCCCTCGTATCACTGGCAGCGACGCTGCCCTCCCTGCCCCCTTGTGCGGCCGCGGCGGAAGACGCTGAGCCCGCCGCCAATCTGGCCTTGGTGGCCACGACCTCGACGTCGTTCGTCTCCGGCCACGAGACACTCACCGCCTTGAACGATGGCTCCAGCCCCGCGCATGCGGACGACAAGAGCCACGGAGCGTACGGCAACTGGCCGCAGAGCGGCACTCAGTGGGTGCAATACGAGTGGAGCCAGCCGGTCAAGGTCAACCGGATGGACGTGTATTGGTTCGACGACCAACGCGGCGTGCGGCTGCCGCAGGCGTGCCGGCTCAAGTCGTGGAATGGCGAGGCGTTCGTCCCCGTTCCGGATGCCGCGGGCCTGGGCCTGGCCAAGAATCGGTTCAACACCACGACGTTTCCCGAACTGACGACGACCAGGCTGCGGCTGGAAATGGACGGCGTCGAAAAGTTCTCGACGGGCATCCTGGAATGGCGGGTCTACGACAGCGGAAACTCACCGAATTTTCCCCCGGCGGTGGCGGCCGGCGTCGACCGGGTGGTCGTGCTGAACGGACCGACTTATCTGGCGGGCGCGGTCAAGGATGACGGCAAGCCGCAAGCGGTTCCCAGCGTCTGCTGGAGCAAGCAATCCGGGCCCGGCGAGGTGACCTTCGCCGCCGCCTCCGCCGCGGAAACGACAGCCACGTTCTCGGCACCGGGCGAGTACGTTTTGCAGCTCACCGCCAACGACGGCCAAGCCAGTGCATCGGCAGCCGTGGCCGTCACCGTGGCCCCGCCGCCGCCAGCCACGCACCTGGACGCGGTGCCGACGACCGCCTACACGATCACCAGTCCGTTGTGGCGGGCCCGAGCCAAGGCGTTAATTGTAAACTGGATTCCCCATTGTGTGCGGAAAATCGAGGATCCTCAGACCCCGGAAGGCGGGATCGAGAACTTCGTCCAGGCCGGACTCAAGTTGGCCGGCCAGCCGGCGCGACACGTCGGGCCCGTGTTCGCCAATACCTGGGTCTACAACACGTTCGAATCGATGTGCATCGCCCAGCAGGTGGACCCGGCGGGCGACGCAGACCTGCGACAGGCCCTGGCGGCCCAGCGCAAGACGATCGAGGACTGGCTGCCCAAGCTGTTGAGCGCCCAGGAGCCGGACGGCTATCTGCACACGATGTACACCATCCAGGGGCAACGCCGCTGGAGCAACCGGCACGACCATGAAGGCTACCAGGCCGGCTACTTCCTCGAAGCGGCTATGGCCCATTGCCTGATGACCGGCGGCCAGGACCTGCGGATGTACGACGCCGCCCGGCGACTGGCTGACTGCTGGGTCCGCAACATCGGGCCGGCGCCGAAGCAGGCTTGGTACGAAGGCCACCAGGAACTGGAGCAGGCTTTGGTCCGCTTCGGCCGCTTCGTGGACCAGCGCGAGGGCGCCGGCTGCGGCCGGCCGTACCTCGAACTGGCCAAGTTCCTGATGGACTCGCGCCGCGACGGCGAAGAGTACGACCAGAGCCACCTGCCCGTGACGCGGCAGTACGAAGCGGTGGGCCACGCCGTCCGCGCCGTCTACTCGTACGCCGGGATGGCCGACATCGCGATGGAGACCGGGGACGTCGACTACCACAGCGCCGTCATGTCGCTCTGGAACAGCATCGTCAACCGCAAGTACTACGTAACCGGCGGCGTGGGCAGCGGCGAGACGTCGGAGGGGTTCGGCAAGGACTATTCGCTGCCGAATCACGCGTACTGCGAGTCCTGTGCCGGCTGCGGCGAACTGTTCTTCCAGCACAAGCTGCAGCGGGCGTACCAGGAGTCCCGCTACGCCGACCTGTATGAAGAGACGCTGTACAACGCGATCCTGGGTGGTATCGATCTGGAAGGCAAGAACTTTACGTACACCAACGCTCTGGATTCCTCCGGCAGCCGCTACCCCTGGCATGTCTGCCCCTGCTGTGTGGGCAATATCCCGCGGACGCTGCTCAGCCTGCCAACGTGGATGTATACCGCCGGCGGCGACGACCTGTACGTGAATCTGTTCATCGGCAGCCAGGTTGCGGTGGAGGGGGTCGCGGGGACTCGCGTCCAATTGGAGCAGCGTACGGACTATCCCTGGGACGACCGCGTTTCGCTCGTCGTGAACCCCGCCGAAGCGCGACGATTCAACCTCCGGATCCGCGTCCCCAACCGGACCGTCAGCCAGCTGTATACGGCCGCTCCCACGTCCGGCGGGCTGACCGATCTGGCGGTCAACGGCACCCCCGTCACGCCCGCGATCGAACAAGGCTACGCCGTGCTGTCACGGTTGTGGAAGGCTGGCGACAAGGTGGAATTCGTCCTGCCGCTCGAGGTCCAACGCGTCAAAGCGAGCGAACGCATCACCGCCACGCGAGGGCGAGTCGCCCTGCGTTATGGACCGCTGATCTACAACCTGGAGAGCGTCGACCAGGACGTGGATTGCGTACTCCCCGCAGACGCCAAGCTCACGACGGAATGGAAACCGGAGTTGTTAGGCGGCGTGCTGGTCATCCAGGGCGCGACATCCACCGGCGCTCCGCTGACCGCCATCCCCAACTACGCCCGCCTGAACCGCGGCGGGCGGTCGATCGTGTGGATCAAGGACCAATAGCGGGAAGAAGACGTAAAACTCGTTGGTCCACAGCACGATTGGGTGCCTGGGGTCGAGCCACGGGGGACGAGTGGCGAGCCCCCAGTTTCCAGTTCTGGGGGCTCGCTGCACTCGACCCCAGGCACGCCAGTTCACGCCTCCGGCTTGCCGCGTTGCTCGGCGATCGCTTTGCGGACGGTCTGGGAGACGGCCTCCAAGACGGCGGCGGGAACGACCAGGTCGGTGTCCAGTCCGGACGTTGACAGCTGGACGCCGAAGCCGATCGGCGCCGTTTCCGGGAACTCCGGAATGTTCGGAACCGGAACGCCCGGCGGGGTGACCGTGGTAACCAGCCGCGACACGAACGCCGCCGCCCCTCGCGGGCTGAGGAATCCCAGCCACTGGGCGCCCTTGGGCAGCATGGCCACCGTCTGAGCGACGCCCGCTTCGTCGGCCAATTGTGGCTTGCCTTCCTGGATGGCCTTCACCGCCGGAGTGAGTTGCTTCGGCGTGACATACGCGCCGATCACGGTCTGCTGGTCGGCCGCTGCCAGGTAGACGTCCATCTTGCCGCCGCTGCCGAGCATCAGTTCGAGCATCTTTTGGGCCTCGGGACCTTGTGCCTGGCCGCCCAAGAACGGCTCCATGTCCATCGTCAACTTCAGCACCGGCAAGCCGTCGATTTCTATCCGCTGGGTCTCGAACGAGAACAACTTCGAATCCGCCTTTTCAAAGACCTTGCGCATCTCGGTCAGGCTCGCCTCGTACTGTTCCAGATACGCCTTGGCGTCCTTCGTCTTCATGACCAGCAACATCCGCCCGTACAGCGGTTCATCCCCTTCGCCGACGCCCATCAGCAGTCCCATGGACCGCAGCCCCTGCATCGACTTGACCGCGGTCTTGGACAGCTGCTTGATGTCTTCGTCGCTCAGCTTGTCGCCGCCCGGGTACATGCGCATCATGCCGAACGAAGCGTTCATCCACGATTTCATCGACGCGGCGGTCATTACGCCGCCGCCGGCGATGAAGTACGGCGACTGTGGCAACCCGGCCAACGGACTGGCTTTCGGCGGCTTGGCTTGCGCAGCCAGTTGAGCCAGGGTGCCGCCCTCGACCGGCAGCGTTCGGCTGACGACGTGAATGCCGCCATCGTCCGCGATGCGGATCCCGATGGCTGAATGCTGAATCTCCTTGTCCATCGCCGCGACCAAGCCATCATACATGCTCAGGCCGGCCAAAGCCATCTTGCCCTGCTCGCCCATATTCGCCATCTGCGATTTGGCGACTTGCAGTCCGACCTGGATCTGCTGCTGGGCGAACTTGACTCCGGCTGGCGTCGCCACCGCATACGCGTCCGCCTCGGCACGCCAGGCATCTAAAGCAGGCGAGGCGGCCGCGATACTCTTGTCGGCGGCGATGACCGCCTGCAGAGTGGCTTTGTTGCCGTCCTCGACGACCACGGCATAGCCGTCTTTCTGGGCCGCGAGGAATTGCTTATTACCGGCCGACAGTGTCGCGATGCCGCCGTCACCGGCCTCGGCCTTGAGTTGCTTAAGCAACGCAGCGTAGTCCCCGGTGGGAACAAAAGAGACCATCACCGGTACGCCGTTGGGCGAGCTGGGAACGGCCGCCAAGGCGACGCTGCCCTTTTCGTCCAAGCCTTCCTGCAGCCCCAGGGTGAGTTTGGCGGTGCTGAGCAGATCGAACGGAGGCACCTTGAGACGCAGGGCCAAACCGCGGATCTTGTCGTTCGTCTCGCCGATGCGATTCATCACGACCACGCCTAACGCGTTGTCGGGAACCGACTTGAGAACGTCATCTGCCGCAGCTGTCGCCGCAGAGCACGCCACGAGCAGACAAGAAATCGCCCGCAGCCAGAACCTCGACGGAATCACGGACATGGAACGGAACCTCCCATACACGAACTGGAAATGTGGGACAGGCGTCTTCGCTGTCTTCTCTTGCTGACAGCTTGGTGGCCTACCCCACGACTTGGATGGCAAATCCGCGTTGAGCAACGCCGCGGCAGCTCTTCTTCTCCCGCAGTATTCGTCGCCTAATCGGCAATCTTTGCCGCATTCTATCCGATCAGAGCTGCCTTGGGACCGTGGCCAATCGGCATTTGGCTGACTTTTCCGGGGGCGGAGCCGTGTGGTAGATTGTGGGCCAGTTCTCGTTTATGTTTGAGGCCGATTTTCCACCGAGGGACATTCGCATGTCAGCTTCCACCGCCGGTTCGCTAACCAGCCGTCAACGCCTACAGGCCACCTTGAATCACCAGCAACCGGACCGCGTTTGCGTGGACTTTGGGGCGACGGCCGTGACGGGGATTCACGTCTCGGCCGTAACGCGATTGCGGCAGGCGGTGCTCGGGGCAAGCGAATACCGTGTGAAGGTGATCGAGCCCTACCAGATGCTGGGCGAAGTGGATGATGAGTTGCGCAGCGCCTTGGGCATCGACGTGATCGGGATCCCCGGCCGCAAATCGCTGTTCGGGACCGTGTCCGACCATTGGAAGCCGTTCACGCTGAACGATGGCACGCCGGCCTTGGTCTCCGGCGACTTCAATGTCACCAAGGATGACGCCGGCGACACGTACATCTATCCCGAAGGCGACATGTCGGTGCCGCCCAGCGGCCGCATGCCGGCCACCGGCTACTTTTTCGACGCCGTGATCCGGCAGGACCCGATCGACGAGGACCAACTGGACCCGGAGAATAACCTCCAAGAATTTGGCCTGTTGAGCGAAGAAGACTTGACCTATTATCGCGGGATGCGTCAGTGGCTGCTGCAGCGGCCAGACTGTGGCGCGATGCTCGTGGTTCCCGGGGCCGCGTTTGGCGATATCGCCCTGGTTCCAGGGACTTTCCTCAAGCACCCCAAGGGCATCCGTGATGTCGAGGAATGGTACGTCTCGACGGTGACCCGCAAGGACTATGTGCGCACGGTATTCGAGCGGCAGTGCGAGATCGCCGAGCAGAATCTCGCCACGCTGATCGACCTGTTCGGGGACCTGGTCGACGCTGCGATGATCACGGGTACGGACTTCGGCACCCAGCGGGGACCGTTCATCTCCAAGGCCGCCTACCGGGATCTGTTCCAGCCGTTTCATAAACGGGTGAATTCGCTGATTCACTCCAAGTCCAAGTGGAAGACCTTCATCCACTCGTGTGGCTCGGTCTATCAGTTGATTCCCGATTTTATCGAGTCAGGGTTTGACATTCTGAACCCCGTTCAGTGCTCGGCCGCCGAAATGGATCCGGTGCGGCTGAAGAAGGAGTTCGGCAAAGATGTCACGTTCTGGGGCGGGGGTGTCGACACGCAGAAGACGATTTCCTTCGGCACGCCCGACGAGGTGTACAACGAGGTCCGGCAGCGAATCGACATCTTCAATCAGGATGGCGGCTTTGTGTTCAACTCGATTCACAACATCCAGGGACCGACGCCCACGGAGAACCTGCTGGCCATGTTCCGTGCCGTGCGGGACAGCGGGCGTTAGAGATGTCCGAAAGTCAAGTGGCGTAAGCTTCCAACTTGCGATGTCACAATCTCCCGCAAGCTGGAAGCTTACGCCACGGTGACAACGGACAGTTGTTCCTCGAGCGACGCTTAGCAACCGAAGTTCCGCCATGAAAACGCCATTCGCAGTCCTGTTCGTCGTCCTCGCAGCGCCCGTTGGGACGTTTTCCGCGGAGGCCCCTTCCCGCGACGCCGCGTCGCGCCTGGCGCTTGAAATCGACTGGATGCGGCAGGACTACGCCCGAATCACGTTGGCCCCTGCGCTCGAACAGCAGAAGACCGACTGGCGCAACACGCATCTGAAATCTCCCGAATCCCGGCATGACGATCCAGTGCTGCCGCAGGTGGCCTGCTTTGTCAGCGGCGACGATTCGGTCACGGAACAGCGGATGCTGGCGCGCGTGCTGGATGAACTTGCCGGTCCTGCCGCGGACGAAGTCCGGCAGACCCGGGACGCGCTGGTGCGAGCCGGCGCGCCGGGCAGCGATCCGCAGTGGAAAAACCTGTACCTGCAAGCCTGTGACGCCCGCCGCGCCCGGCGGTTGGAACCATTGACCGCCCGCTGGCGGCG
This sequence comes from uncultured Planctomycetaceae bacterium, assembly GCA_903927685.1. The sequence continues at coordinate 17 of CAIYOB010000291.1, read as the reverse complement.
ATTCGTGTTCGACGAGC
>CAIYOB010000290.1 GCA_903927685.1 uncultured Planctomycetaceae bacterium | reverse complement strand
GCGGTTGGCCAACGACGCGACGATGACGCCCGAACAGAAGCTCGCCTTGGCGATCAGCGGTTGGCTGTTAGGCAGCGGCTCGGGTGACAAGAACGTGGCCGTGGCGACATCGCTGCATCGCGTCCGCCAACTGGTGCGCAAATATATGGCCAGCACCCAGCAGGCCGAACGCGACGAAGTCCTCCAGCAGCTGGCCAGCCTGGAAGGCAGCTCGCCGAGCTATCTGGCCAAGCTGTTGGCCCACATGAAGCCCCCGGTCGACACCGAAGTTGCCGCAGATGCAGTCCCCGGCTCCTATCAGCTGACCGTCGCCGGGCTGACCGGCGAGCCGGAAATCACCTACCTGGTGCAACTGCCGCCGGAGTATGATCCCTATCGCCGTTACCCCTGCGTCGTGACGCTCAACGGCGCGGGCACCACGCCTGCCCAGCAGATCGACTGGTGGGCGGGCGCGTACAACGAACAGGCGCAGCTGCGGCTGGGGCAAGCCGCCCGGCACGGGTACATCGTGGTCGCGCCCCAATGGTCACGGCCCCATCAGACGGCATACGAGTACTCGGCCCGCGAGCATGCCGCCGTGCTGTATCCCCTGCGCGACGCCTGCCGGCGATTCTCGATCGACACGGACCGCGTCTTCCTGAGCGGCCACTCGATGGGCGGCGACGCGGTCTGGGACCTCGCCTTGGCGCACCCCGATCTGTGGGCCGGGGTGATCCCGATCGTCGCCACGGCCGACAAGTACGTCTCCCGCTACTGGGAGAACGGCCGCCAGGTGCCGATGTACTTTGTCGCCGGCGAAATGGACGGGGACAAGATGAGCCGCAACAGTATGGACCTGGACCGCTACCTGAACAAGCACACCTACGACGTCATCGTGGTGGTCTACCAGGGCCGCGGGCACGAGCACTTCATCGACGAGGTCCAGCGGATCTTCAGTTGGATGGATCTGCACCGCCGCGAATTCTTTCCCAAGGAGTTCACCTGCGTCTCGATGCGGCCTTGGGATAATTATTTCTGGTGGGCTGAACTGAATTCTCTGCCCAGCCGGTCGACGGTGCTGCCGGTCAACTGGCCGCCGGAAAGCGGCGTCCGGCCGGCGGTGACCGAAGGCCGGATCCTGGAGAACAGCCGGGTCACGCTGCGAACGGGCGCCGAGCGGGCGACGGTTTGGCTGTCCCCGGACATGGTCGACTTCACGCAACGGGTCGGCGTGAGCATCAACGGCCGTTCGTACGGGCAGCGGATCGAGCCCAGCGCCCAGGTGCTGTTGGAAGATGCCCGGACCCGCGGCGACCGCCAGCACCCCTTCTGGGCTCGCGTCGACGACTCCAGCGGGCGGTGACTTCGGAGGTGCGCAGTTCTGACATCGGGACAGCCCGCGGGGCCGGGGGGGCAGTCCCCTTGTCAGACTTGAGCAACTTCGAAGACCCCGGGCACCTGACGCCGATTCCACGCTCCGGATTCTCCGCGTTGCCAAGGCATTAGCGGTTGGTCACCCGTGCCCCGCGCCAGCCGCGTTGCCACTGTTCGGTCAGCCGCTGAACCAGTTCGGCGTTTTCCGGCGCGTTGGCGATGTTGACGTTCTCCTGCGGGTCGGCCTGGTGGTCGTACAGTTCCACGGCATCGACTCGGGAATGGTCCTGGCGGTCGACCCAGCGGGTGAACCGATAGCGATCGGTCCGCATCGCATAGCCCATCAGCTGGCGGCCGTCGGCGCCGCGCGGGTACTGGCTAAAGGCGGCGTGCTTGACCGCCTGTGCGGGATCGCGCAGCACGGGGACCAGGCTGGCGCCTTCCAGGTGCCCGGGCAGCGGCAAGCCGCACAATTCGGCCAGCGTCGGGTAGATGTCGACGAATTCGGCCAGCGCTGCCGTATGTTGGCCGGCGGTCTTCATACCCGGCACAGAGATCAGCAGCGGCGCGTTGGTGTCATTCTCAACGTTGCTGTGCTTGCACCAGCCGCCGTGTTCGCCGAGTTTCCAGCCGTGGTCGCCCCAGAGCACGATGACCGTCTTTTCGGTCAGCCCCTGGCGATCGAGTTCGTCCAGCACGCGGCCCACCTGGGCGTCCATGTAACTGATCGCCGCATAGTAGCCATGCTTCAACTGCCGGGCCAGGTCGTCCGGGATGGGACCGGTGGGAATCCCGTGATAGCTGCGCAGTTCGCCGCCGGGCAGCACGGCGTAGTCCGGCGCGCCCCGCGGCGGGAACGGATTCGGGGCCAACTGGATCGCCGCCGGATCGTACAGGTCCCAGTACTTCTTCGGGGCCACGAACGGCAGGTGCGGCCGGATGAAGCCGACGCCCAGCCAGAACGGCTGGTCTTGGCGGGCGCATTCACGCAGCGCCGCCACCGCCATGTCGGCCAACGCCCCGTCGTGAAACGTGTTGTCCGGGACCTCGGAACTCTCGAACGCCGGACCGCGCGGACCGCGGCTGGACGCTTTGCTCTTCTTGCCGCTCTTCGCGGTCTTCTTCGCGGCCGTGTCGGCCGCCGCCTCCGGGACACGCTTGGTCAACGCGTTGTTCTCCGGCAGACCGTACGTCCCGTGGCTGGTCTTGGGTGACTGCCACGGCACGGACCACGACTGCGGGTCGTCAAAACCGCCATGAAATAGCTTGCCCATGCCTTGGACGAAATAGCCGTGCTGCTTGAAGTGCTCCGGCAGGGTCACCACGTCCGGCAGCGCTTTGCGGAAATGGGTTTCCAGGTCCCAGACCTTGGTGGTGTCAGGCCGGGTGCCGGTCAGCAGACTGGACCGCGACGGCGAGCAGACGGCTTGCTGGCAATAGGCATGGTCGAACGTCAGCCCGCGCTGGGCGATGCGGTCGAGATTCGGCGAGTGAATGTAGGACTTGCCGTACGCCCCGAACTCGGGACGCAGGTCGTCCACGGCGAAGAACAGGACGTTGGGTTTGTCCGCGGACTGGGCCGCGGAGCCGAGGGCGCCCCAGCCCAGCAGCCAGAGGAAAAACGGCGCGGCCAAAATCGGCAAGAAGTTTTTCATCGTCGGGGTCCTTGGTGATGTTGGAGACGAACGACGGATCTGCGGTGTGCAACGCATGCAGGTTACGGACTCCCGCCCGCGCGGTCAAGTCGTGCGGGCGGATGGTGCGGGCGGGATGGTGTGCCGATGGTGTGTATCCAGACATGCTGCCGCGGGGGCGGCACTCCGGCAGGCGGGCTCGGGTTGAAACCGTGATCGAGAAGCCCGGCTGAAGCCGGCTGATGGACAAGCAGTCCTCGGGAGCCGCGGACCACCGGCTGAAGCCGGTGGCAGACGGGGTGTCGGCTGAAGCCGACAAGAAGGTCCGCCGCGGGCCGCGGGAGCAGATTGCGTGCGGGGGCTCACCACGTTCGGAGGCGCCCGCTGTCTCAGGGGCCCGCGGTCTGCCGGGGACCGTGCAGGTTACGGGGGGGACGACGTGTCCGAGCCAACAACTTCCGCCAGGACGACGGGGGCCTCTCGGGTGGCAGCGGGCGGGGAAAACGCCGAGATGAGGATCACAAGCGGAAGGCACAGGCAGGAAGTCGCCGCGGCCGCCAGGCTTCCCAGGTTCGCGACAGCCGCCGCCTGACGCAGTTCGCCGGCGAGCGCATGGTAGGCATAGCCGGAGATCAGCCAAAGGCTCACCAGCAGGGCGGCCAACGTCGCCGCGCTGAGGCCCAGAGTCCGCGCCCATTGCCCCGGCCGGGCGTCGTCTGGACGGGTTCCACGGTGAACCCACTCGCAAATCCACGCGTTTCCGACGGCCCCGACCAGGAGCATGGCCGCTGCGGCCAAGACGGTGAGCCTCGTCACCGGAAGACGTGCGACCTCGATCGAGATCAGCACCAGCAGCATCTGCAGCAGGCTGCACCACGCCGCGGCCAGGCCCAACGCTCGGTATCGGACCAGCATTAGCGTCCCGATTGTGGCGAGCACCCCCAGCGTCGCGCCGGCGATCGCGAACACCGTCTGCCGCCGAGCCGGGTTGGGACCGAACGACTCCTCCGCGACGGGCGCACCGCCCAAGTCCACCGGCAGCGTTCCAGCCTCCAGCACGCCGACGATGAAGTCGACTTCCTCGCGAGTGAACTGGCCCGTGATTCGCCCGCGATCCGAAATCGTGCTCATGACCCGCGGCGCCGACAGCAACGTCCGGTCCAATACGATGCCCAGCAAGCGATAGGTCCCCTGCTTTTCGTCCGGAAGGCTGATGCTGGTCAAGCCCGCCATGAGCGCGGCTCCCTGTGAGTCCAACTCGAACAGCACGCATGGCTGTCCCAGCTCATCGTACCCCCGGCTGATCCGGGTCAAGTAGTCGCCCGTAACGTCGAAGCCGTCGCCGGTCACCAGCAGGACATCGACCTGCTCGATGCCGCTTTGCTTCAGCCACAACTCCAACGCATGCTCGCCGCCGTGCCATAGGTCCTCCGGCAGGCTCAATACCTGTCCCGTTGCGGCGTTGCGCAGCACGGCGGACATGACATTCACTTTCAGCGGCCGAATGCCCCCCGCAGTCTCCCGGGACTCGCGGCCGACGTGCGCCCAAAGACCGGCGGACCGCCCGGCCAGTCTCACGTACGGCGACTTGCACCGCTCCGAATCCAGGGCCTGCTGCTCGGCCTGCTGCACGAGCGCCCCGTCGTCGGTCCGGTTGGCGACCACGCGGAACTCCAGGCGGCCTGCAGCATTCAGCAGCTGCTTGACCCGCTCGGGCAGAGCGGGATCGGCCGACGATAGAACGATCTCGATTTGCCGGCTGCCCAGTTTCCGCACGGCGACGTCCCCGCCTCCGCCGGGATTGGCCCGGTTCCGGACGGCCTCCAGCACCGGCGGCCAGTCGATGTCGGCGGACGCGGCATCGTCATCGCCAGCCATTTCCGGCGGCGTGCGTTGCACCTCGTAGACCAGGCGTACACCGCCGGCCAGGTCGACTCCCCGCGGCGGTGGCCACAGCAGGGCGGCGACGGCCAACAAGAGCAGCGTGAACAGGACCAGGCCGCCAACCAGTGCCAACTTGAGCAGACGCATCGGGCTGTCCTCTTCGCTGCGGACGCCGGGGAATTCACCTCGCCACCGTGATCAGGTACCAGGTCGTGGGCCAGGTCCCCAGCGGCACTTCCCAGCCCTGGTCCGACCGGCGGAGGTCTTGGGCCGGCCCCAGGAGCTGCCCGACACCGTCCAGGGGTTCGACTTTCACGGCCGTGGCGGACACGAGATCCTTGAGCACCACGGTGCCCTGCACGACTTCGATTCGGGCGGGCGGCGTGCCCCAGGCGTCCAGTGACTTCCGTTCGGCATTCCAACGCATGCCGGTGTTCGCCACCTGGGCCGTCGCGGTCAGCAGCAGCCGGCCGGCCTCGGCGATCGGCTGGTCGTCGAGCGAACTGAGCGTGAGGGCGCAGAACGGCGTCGTGGGGCGCGCGACCAGATTGCGCGTCGCGCCAACCTGATCTCGGACAAAGCCCACGAGCGTTTGGGAGCGGGGCGTATTGACCTGGACCAATCCCTTCTTGTCCGCGGCTCCGGACCAGGTCAACTCGCCCGTGTCGGAGACGATCGCCTCGGCGTCCGCAACGGCCTCGAACACGCCGGTTGGCGGTCCGTCCAGCGAGGCGATCCGCGTGGCGTGGATCAAGGGCAGCCGAAGCGGAAAGCCGGGCGTGAAATAGGGCGCCTCGGACCAAGGCAGGCGGAGGCTTTGCAGTACCTGTTCGCCGGTGTAGCTTCGCGTGACCGTCTGCGTGGCCGGGCGGACGTCCGAGCGGAGGAACAGCAAGGCGCCCGCGGCCAACTGCGTCATCTTCACGGGGTCCGGGCCGAGGTCGAAATGGCCGATCGCGCGGGCCGGCTCGCCGACCAGTTGCTCGTGGCCCAGCGTGTACCAGAACACGCCGTCCCAGTCGTGCAGCGCGGCGTAGGCGGCCAGGATCGGGATCCCTTCGCACGCATAGGCGTTCGGAAACGGATGGTTCACTTCGGATACCGTGTAGGGCTGACCGGCCAGCGCCGAGCGGGACAGTTGCACGACCGTCGAACGCTGCGGCTCGTTGACCATCGGCGTGTTGCCGATCTCAAATCCCGCCCGCCGCCCGCTGGCCGTGTCGGTCAGATATTTCGGGTGCTGCCAATAGACGTGGCCGTCCACGACATCCAGCAGCGACGTGGCGGTCAGCAGCGGATAGCCGCTCTTGCCGTGATTGTGATCGGACGTTCCGAGCAGCAGCGACCGGACGCCCAGTTCGTCCCGCAGGTAGCGGCGCATGTCCGCAAAGTAGCGCTGCTCCAGTTCCATGTAGAACGAGGCTTCGGTGAAGAACCGCGTCTGCGGAGCCGCAGCGAACTCGCCGGGCGTCAGCCGGGGGATCGGGCCTGTGGCAGGCAGCTTCCAGTCCGCCCGGAGTTCGGCCAGCGTCTCCTCTGAGAACCGTTCGTTCAGATGGCGGTTGTACAGCTCGCTGAGTTCCTGCTCGAAACGGGCCGGGATGTCGGTCCAAGTGCCGGGGTTCTTGCCCGTATGCTTGCCCAGCAGCCGGCCGCTGAACCAGGATTCCACGATCGAGTTTTCGTTGACCAGTTCGACCAGGGCCACCGCCGGCTCGTGGCGGTATTCGTTGCCCGTGTGCGGATTGCGGTGCGTCAGCAGTTGGCGGGCGTACTCTTTCTGGAGTTCAAGCAGCCGGGGGTGGAAGTACGTCAATGCCTTGGCGAATCCCAGCAGTTCGCAGTCCGGCACGCCGTCGCCCGCCTTGTACGTGCGCCCCACGTTCAAGTTCAAGTTGCTGTAGATGCCGCGCTGCTTGAGTTCCGCGATGAAGAAGTCCAGGCGTTCGAGCTGTCCCGGATCCAGCGTGCGGGTGTCGTTGCGGCTGGCGTCGATCAGTCCGTTCGGAGCCAGCCGGTCCAGGAAATGGAACCGCACGCAGTTCACGCCGCAGCGTGCCAGGTGGTCTGCCAACTGCGGAGCGGCTTCCCGCGCGGGCACCGTCGCCCGCCCGGTCATGTTCACGCCCCAGATACGAAACCGACCGCCCGCAGGCCGGACCAGGTGTCCCTGTTCGGTGCGAAGGAACCCGTCCTTCCCGGCCGGCCGGTCCAGCAGCCCCGCCAGGCTGGCGGGCGATTGGGGACGACGGTTCCAATCGACCGCGAAATCCGCCCACTGGGGCTCTTGAGCCGCTACGGGGCTCAGCAGGAAGAGAGGCAACAGCACGAGGGACAATCGTGAGTTCATGGCATCTCGTCTTTCGGCGAAACCGGTCGAGAACCGGCGAGTCAATTGCTGTCGGAAAAAGACCACGATTCAGTACGCATTCGACGGCATCAGTTCCCAGGCTTCGAGGGCCGGGACGGCGGCAGGGCCGCCGACCGTAAACAACCTTACGCCCACGCTGTCGGGGCGCGACGGATAGATCCGCCGCATGACGGCTTGCCGGCCGTCGTTGGCAAAGACCTCGACGACCGACTTGTCGACGAACACCCGCAGCTGGAGCGGCTCGTCCGGTTGCAGCGCCAAGGGGCCGGCCTCGACGGTCTTGCGGCCGCCAGCCTGGCTGGACTGCGTCGTGTCCACCTTGAGCTTCTTCTCGGCCGCATCGTAGTAGATCCGCGTCAGTTCTTGCCCGTCGGGCGAGCAGCAAACCTGGACGCCATATTGCGTGGCGTCGCGAGCGTTCATTTCCAGGCACAATTCGAGGCTGTTGCCTCCCACACCTTCCACGGCCAATTCCGTGTCGGCGTCCACGGCCAGATTTACTCGCTTCTGGCCGTTATAGCGCAGACGCTCGAGCTCCGCGGGCGGGTTCATCCGCAGCGTGCCGTCGGCAGCCAGCGACAGGACGCGTGGCAGACTCATCGTGCCTGACCAGCCAAAGTCGGTCCGCATCTTGGTGCTCCAGTCATCGCCCGTGCCGGGATCGTCGAAGATCCAGGCCCACATGATCCGGCGGCCGCGGTCGTCCAGCAGGCTCTCCGGAGCGAAGTACGAGTTGTCCACCCAGCTCATCTTCTCGTGAAACGTCGGCTGGAACTGTTCGTTCTTCCAGTCGCCCAGGTAGTAGCGGGCGCCCAGTCGGTGGCTGATGCACAACAGCATGTGGCGATCGCCCAACTGGAAAAAGTCTGCACAGGAAACGTCCTCGTCGATGGCCACGCCGGGGACCGTATTGGCCAGCAGGTCGCCGACGTATTTCCACTCGCCTTCCAGGGCGGGCGCTTTCACGAGGCCGGGCCGCTGGCCGCCGAAGATCGCGTAGTAGGTGTCGCCTTCCAGCCAGCCGTAGGGATCCCACGAACGGTACTTGTCGTGGTGCGGATCGCCGGGCTGAGTTTTCGGCGTGATCGGGTTCGATTCCAGCTTGTGCCACTCGTTCAGATCATCGTCGACGGCCACGGCCATGGCGTTGCCTTGGCCTACCTGGTGATAACACATGGTGGGACGGCCGTCCTTGTTCAGAAAGCAGTTGCCGCTGAACATCCCGGCAATCAAGCCGGTCGGATGATGCCGCCAGTGGAACAGGTCGGTACTGGAAACGTGTCCCCAGTTGTGCCCGCGCTGGTCCTGGAAGATGTAGAACAGGTGGTAACGGCCCTTCCAGTAGATCGCCCCGTTGGGATCGAAGGGCATGCAGCGGCCTTCGGGGGTTGCGAAGTGGTAGCCGGGCCGGTAGGGATCGTGCAGCAAGTTCTCCCGAAACGCGCGGTTGGCGCTGTCGGCAGTGCTCACATCCAGCGAGGCGTAGGGCGGTTCCTTGGATGCCACCAGGTAGGCGCCCTCGTGGTCCAGGCACAACCGGCCGTCCGCGAGTCGCGCGCCGCCCAGCAGCGTGCTGGCGGGGAACAGGCCCATCCGGTCCGTCGCCACGCCCTGCTCGAAATCCCACCACGCCAGCGGTGCAGGATCCGACATTTGATTAGGTTGCAGCGCGGCAATCTGCTCGGCCGTCAACGCCAGCCCGTAGATCCGGGCATCATCGATCGTGCCGGTGAAGAAGCGGTTCTCGGGGTTGGCGCCCAGGTGCCGCAGTCCCAGCACCATCAGGCTGTCCCCGCTGAACTGTTCCGCCCCCGGCGCGGTGTAGTCGGCGTATTTCGCGCCGTCGCGGTAGAGCGTGACCTGCGTTCCTTGGTAGGCGATCGCGATCTGCACCCGCGATTGGCTGTCGGCCGTTTCGGTCGGACTGGCCGCCTGGTCTTTCTGGGTGCGCGCGAATCCGTTGCTACCGGCCATCCACTTGGCGGGAGCAATCTCGCCCAGCACGACGGCGTCGAAGATGCCGTTGTTTTTCTCGAGTGTCAGCACGCTGCCACCCCGCTGCGTCAGGTTGGCGGGCGACACCCAGGCGACCAGCGTCTTGTCCGCGATCACCGTCTTCTTGACGGCCTCGGCGGCGTTGGTCGACAGACCGCCGAGCAACGTCACCACGGTCGCCAGAACCGTCGCCAGAAGCGGCGGGGGAGCGGCTGATCGCCCCGGGCTCGTTCTTGCATTGTCGTTGCTCATGTGCATTTCTCCTGGAGTCTGCGGCTTGGTGTCTCGTCAAATCATACTCGATGCGAGGTCCGGCCGAAATCCGATCCGCGACCGAGCCCTTGAATCTGCTGATCTTACGTGGACGCAACGCGAATCGACGCCGAGGGTTCACTCGGCCGCGGACTGCTGAAACAGAGCGAACAGCTGCCGCTTGGCCGGGCTGGCGTCTTTTTCGTAGCGGGCCAACGTTCTTTCCAGGCCTTCGCACAGCCGGTTGGCGGTGACGAAGTACGACTTGTCGGCGGCGGATTGCGATGCGG
>CAIYOB010000289.1 GCA_903927685.1 uncultured Planctomycetaceae bacterium | reverse complement strand
CGGCGGCAGTTCCTTAAGACGGCAATTCAGGCCGGCACGATGTTCGCCATGCCCCAGGTGCTCGCCGGCGCCGTGCTGGGCAAGGACGGCGCCGTCGCGCCCAGCGAACGAATCGTGCTCGGCGGGATCGGCATCGGAAACCGCGGCACGTATGACCTGGGCTGCTTCCTGCCCGAACCGGACGTGCAATTTGTGGCGGTGTGCGATGTCAAAGCGGCGCGCCGCGAAGCCGTCAAGCGGATGGCGGACGCCAAGTACGAAAACCAGGACTGCGCCACCTACCGCGACATGCGCGAACTGCTGGACCGCCCCGACATCGACGCGGTGCTGATCGCCACCGGCCCGAACTGGCATGCGACGGCCGCGATCCAGGCCGCCCGAGCCGGCAAGGATATCTACTGCGAAAAGCCCTGCACCAAGAACATCGCCCAGAGCCTGGCGCTGGCCGAGACCATGCGGCGGACGGGCCGCGTCTTCCAGGCCGGCACCCAGCGGCGGAATCTGCCGCACTTTGCCTTTGCCTGCGAACTGGCTCGGACCGGCCGGCTGGGCAAGCTGCAGACGATCTACGCGCATCCGGCGGGAATGAGCACCAACAGCAGCGGCTGGGCCGCGGCGGAAGCCGAGCCGCCCAAGGAAGACGTCGATTGGGATCTGTACCTGGGCCCCGCGGCCTGGCGGCCGTTTAATCGAGCCCTGCTCGACGGCTTCAATTTCGAGAAGGGCGGCGGAATGGTCGGCGGCGGAGTCCTGGAATGGGGCTCGCACTGCGTGGACCTGTGCCAGTGGGCCAACAACGCCGATGGCACCGCGCCCGTCGAGTACAACCCGCCGGAAAACGGCCAATTGGCCGCGCGCTATGCCAATGGCGTCAAGCTGGTGCTTCGCAACGACGGCTGGCTGCCCCTGGGCTCGTGCCCCGTGCGGTTCGAAGGCGACGAGGGCTGGGTCGAGGCGGGCGACAGCGGCAAGCTGGTGCTCAGCTCCCCCGCGCTGCTGGCCGGCCGCAAGGTCGCCGAAATCGGCGGCTACCCGGCGACCTACCACGTCCGCGATTTCCTCGATTGCGTCAAGACCCGCGGCAAACCACTGTGCAACGCCGACGTGGCCTGCTGGTCGCACATCACCTGTCACGCGGCCAATATCGCGATCTTCCTGGGCCGCCAGCTTCAGTACGACGTCGCCAAACACGAGTTCGTCGGCGACGAACAAGCCAACCGCCTGCGGTCCGAAGCACTCCGCGAACCCTGGCGGATCTAGCCCCGCCTGACCACGCAAATGACCACTGACAAATGACCAGTGACAAATGACAACTGACCAAGAACCAATGCCGATCACGGCTTTACCGACAACAAGGACAACCCACATGCTCAAGAGTCGATATTCTGATTTCTTCATTGCCCTGGCCGTGGTGGCCAGCGTTGCGTTTGCCCGGACGGGCCGCGCGGCCGAGGATGCCAATGCGGCCCGGGATCAGGAACGCCAGTTGATCCAGGTGCTCGCCTCGAACGCGCCGGCGGCGGACAAGGCGATCACCTGCAAGCGGCTGGCCGTCTACGGCACGGCCGACGCCGTGCCGGCCTTGGCCCCGTTGCTGGCCGACGAACAGCTGGCGTCGTGGGCTCGGATTGCCCTGGAGGTCATTCCCGGACCAGCCGCCGACGAGGCGCTGCGCCAGGCGTTGAGCCAAGTGAAGGGACGCTTGCTGATCGGCGTCATCAACTCGATTGGCGTGCGGCGCGATGCCCAGGCGGTCGAGGGTCTGGCGCAATCGCTGCAAGCTGCCGACGCCGACGTGGCGTCCGCCGCAGCCGTCGCGTTGGGACGGATTGGAAACGCGGCGGCGACCGAGGCGTTGAAACCGGCCCTGGCGTCGGCGCCGGCCGCCGTCCGCTCGGCCGTTGCCGAGGGATGCATTCTGTGCGCCGAACGGCTGTTGGCCGCCGGCCAGGCGGAGGAGGCAGTCAAGCTGTACGACGCGGTCCGTCAGGCCGAGGTGCCCAAGCCGCGGGTGATCGAAGCCACTCGTGGAGCGATTCTGGCCCGCCAGGCGGCTGGAGTTCCGCTGTTGGTGGAGCAGTTGCAGTCGGCCGATCAGGATCGGTTCATCATCGGCTTGACGACGGCCCGCGAGCTGTCGGGCGGCGACGTCACCCGGGCGTTGGTCGCCGAGTTGGCCAAGCTGCCGCCGGAGCGGCAAGCCCTGCTGACGCTCGCCTTGGCCGATCGCGGCGACCCGGCGGTTCTGCCCGCCGTCCTGCAGGCGGCCAAGAGCGGCCCGAATTCCGTGCGGATTGCCGCGGTGAACGTGTTGAAACGCCTGGGCGACGCCTCGTGTGTGCCGACCCTGCTGGAGGTTGCGGGCGTCGCCGACGAAGGCGTGGCGCAGGCGGCGAAAGGGGCCTTGGAGGAGCTGCCCGGGGAAGGCGTCAACGCGGACTTGGCCGCCCGCTTGCCGCAAGCCGAGGGCAAGCTGCGTCTGCTGCTGATCGAACTGGTCGGCCTGCGCCGCATCGAGGCCGTGGCGGCGCTGCTCAAGGCAGCGGACGATTCGGACGCGCAAGTTCGCGCCGCCGCCTTGACCGCCATGGGCGAGACCGTCGGCTTGAACGACGTCGCGGTGCTGATCACCCGCGTTGTGACCCCGCCGAACGCCGAGGACTCGTCCGCCGCCCAGCAGGCGCTGCGCGCCGCGTGCGTTCGCATGCCCGATCGGGAAGCGTGCGCGGCAAAACTGGCCGCCGCATTGCCCGCGGCATCCCTCGCTGCCAAGGGCACCCTGTTGGAGATCCTGAGCGCGATGGGCGGCGACAAGGCCCTGCAGACGATCGGGGTTGCGGCGCGAGACCCAAGTCCGGAACTGCAGGACGCGGCCAGCCGGTTGCTCGGCGAGTGGATGACGGTCGACGCGGCTCCGGTCCTGCTGGATCTGGCCAAGACCGCGACGGATGCCAAATACGAGACGCGGGCCTTGCGCGGGTACATCCGCCTGGCCCGCCAGTTCACGATGCCGGAGGAACAGCGGGCCGAGATGTGTCGCACCGCGTTGCAGACCGCCAAGCGGGACGCGGAGAAGAAGCTCGTGTTGGAGGTCCTGGAGCGGTACCCGAGCATCGACACGCTGAGGCTGGCGGTCGAAACGGCCAAAGTGCCGGCGCTGAAGGCGGATGCGACCGCGGCGGCCATGGCGATCGCCCAGAAGATCGGCGGTTCGGCGGACGTCCAGCAACTGCTGACCCAGGTCGGCCAGGCGCCGGTCAAGATCGAGATCGTCAAGGCCGAATACGGGGCGGGCGAGAAGCGAGTCGACGTGACGGCGATCCTCCGCAAGCATGTACGGGCCTTTCCCTTGATCGCGCTGCCGTCGTCCGGCTACAACGCGGCCTTCGGCGGCGATCCGGCGGGGGGCGTCGTCAAGCAACTGAAGATCCAGTACCGGATGGACGGCAAGGCGGGCGAAGCCACGTTCGAGGAAAACGCCACGATCATGCTGCCCGCGCCACGCTAGGGCGTGGTAGGCGACTGGCGGCGCAAAAAAAGGGTCGCCGAAGCAAGCTTCGGCGACCTCAGCCAAGCAAGGCTGGCCCGCTAGGACTTGAACCTAGAACAATGGAGCCAGAATCCATCGTGTTGCCAATTACACCACGGGCCAGTCCGTAATGTATGCGAAGCCTCGGAATTGGGTCAAGGGGTCTTTGACGCAAACTGGGACTGAAGTCATTTCTGGTTGATTGACGGGTAAGCGAATCCGCAGGTAGAATTCTCCGGTGCGGTGGAACGAGTCCCTGCGCCGGTGGATTGGGCTGGTTCGGCTCTCCTGTCCTGCAGGCCGAGTGGTTCCTTTATACTTCTTTTTTGGCGACGCTTGCACTATGTCCGTCACTGCATCCGAACCGACCAAGGCGTACCTGGTTGCCGAAAATGGACCCGACACGGGGGCTCTTTATCCACTGGAGGTGGACGAGGTCACCATTGGGCGGCATCCGAACTGCCAGATTCCTGTCAAGGATTCGGGGAAGGTCAGCCGCACGCATGCCCAGATCGTCCGGCAGGGGGACGGCTATTTCCTCAAGGACCTGCTCAGCCGCAATTTCACGTACTTGAACGACGAGAGGCTGCTCGACGATCAGTTGCACCCGCTGCGTGACGGCGATCGGATCCGGATCTGCGATCTGGAGTACCGGTTCCGGTTGCCACAACCCGTCAGGGTGACGAAAGGTCCGTCGGCCAGTACCGTGACCTTGCCGGGGGCGCCGGGCGACGAGTCAAGTTTCAATCGGGTGCTGCTGGAAGAAGACCCCGTCGGCGAGTCCAGTTCGACGGTCATGGCGGCGTTGGACGTGGTGAGCGGTACAGACGGATCCCTGCAGGTGACCGCCAATCTGCAAGCCCGTCTGAACGCCTTGATGGAAATCACCCGCGCCCTGGGCCGCGCCCTGGCCTTGGACGATGTCTTGCCGAAGGTCCTGAACAGTCTGTTCAAGATCTTCCTCCAGGCGGATCGCGGGTTCATCGTCCTGCAGGCGGAGGATGGAACCCTGGTGCCTCGCTGGGCGCGGGCACGCCGGCCCGGCCAGGAGGAGACGATTCGCATCAGCCGGACGATCGTCCGCCGCGTCATGGAATCCAAGGAGGCGATTCTGTCGCGGGACGCCGCGGGAGACGAACGCTTGGACATGAGCCAGAGCGTCGCCGATTTGCGGATTCGCTCGATGATGTGCGCCCCGCTGCTGGACTCCGAAGGCAACGCGCTGGGTGTGCTGCAAGTCGACACGCTGGACCAGCGGAAGCACTTTCAGCACGACGACTTGGAGGTCCTGATCGCGGTCGCCATTCAAGCGGGCATCGCCGTCAACAACGCACAGCTCCACGAGCGGGCCCTGAAACAGAAGGAGATCGAGCAGGATCTGGAGTTGGCCAAGGAAGTTCAGAAGGCCTTCCTGCCGCAGAACCGTCCCGAGTTGGCCGGTTACGAATTCTTCGATTTCTATCGCCCCATGATTTTCGTGGGCGGTGATTACTACGACTACATCACGCTGCCCGACGGGCGGACCGCCGTGATCGTGGCGGACGTCGTCGGGCACGGCATCGCCGCGGCCATGATGATGGCCAAAGTCTCCGCCGAGGCGAAGTTCTGCCTGGCCAGCGAAAGCCATCCCGCCACGGCGGTCACGATGTTGAACAGTCGCCTGAGCGCCATGCAGATCGACCGCTTCGTGACGTTCGTCGCGGTCGTGCTGGATCCGGTCCAGCACGAGGCCACCATCGTCAACTGTGGCCACATGGCTCCCGTCTGGCGGCGGAACGGGGCGGTGATCGAGGAACCCGGCGAGGAACTGTCCGGTCTGCCGCTAGGGATCATGGACGGGGTGAAATACCGCCAGACGACCATCAAGCTCGAAGCCGGCGACGTGCTGGCCATGTACACGGACGGCATCAACGAGGCGATGAATCCCAAGGGCCAGCAGTACTCGATCGAGCGGATCCGCGCTCATGTCAAGGCCGGCGCTACCCGCCTGCAAACGATTGGCGAGACCATCGTTAACGAAGTGCTGGCACACATCGGGACCGGCTCCCAGACCGACGATATGTGCCTGGTGCTGCTGCAACGCAACTGAACGGCGTTAACGGCGTCCGCAATGCTGGCGAAGGAGGTTCCGCAACGGCCGGCAACGGGCGGGCTGGCGGCAGGGAACGACTTTCTCGTACTCGGGTTCCAGCACGATCCAGACGTTCCGGAACCGGACCGGATTGCCGTGGTTCTGCAGCAGAATCGGCAGCCACTCGGCGCTCTCCGGCTTGCCGGCCCCCGTCTTGGCCGGGATTTCCCGGTTGTTGTGGACCACCACGCCGTTGTGGACCAGGGTGAGGCGAGCGTTGGCGACCTTGTTGCCCGCGTCGTCAAAACGGGCGGCGGTGAACCAGATGTCGTAGGTCTGCCAGACCAGCGGCGGCAGGCACATGTTCACGTCCGGCGCTTGCTGCTTGTACAGGCCGCCGCATTCGTTGGCCACGCCTTCCAACCCGAACGAGTCCAAGATTTGCACCTCGTACCGCTGCTGGATGTACACGCCGCTGTTGCCGCGGCCTTGGCTCGTCGCGTAGGGCATGTACGGCAGCCGGAACTCCAGATGCAGACGAAAATCGTGCACCGGAAACCTGGTCAGGCCGCCGACGTCCAGCAGACCATCGGCCGTCAACTTCGCGCCGTCGAACTGGTCGGCCGACGTGCCGTCAAACAGCACCTGCGCGTGGCGCGGGGCCGCGGCGTGCATCGTCGGGCTGACGCGCTGCCGCTTGGTCAGCGTGCCTCGCACTCGGCCATCGCTGCCGTGGACCACCGCGGACTGACCGTCGCTGACGACCGAGCGGCCATCTGCGGCGGTCAGTTCCAGGGCCCCGTCGCGCAGCTGGCCGGCCAGCGTGCGTTTCGTCTGCCGATCCCAGCCGGCGCCCGGCAGTCCCCCGTGGTATTCGACGGCCTCGAACTTGCCGTCGCCGCGGGCGATGACCTGCAAGCCGGTCCAGATCCAGCCTCGTCGCGGTTCAAACACACTGCCCGCATATTCGCCCTGATACGCATAGTCGGCGTCCACGTCTGCCGGGTCCGTGATCGCGAATTTGGCGGCATCCGGCGGCGCGAGGTACTCGTTGCCGAACAGACTCCCGGAACAGAGCCCCACCCAGGTGACCACCCAGCCGCACAGGGAAATACGCAAACTCATGTCTTACTCTCTTGTTGCAGCACTCGATGCGAAGCCCGCGACAGCTCGCGGAAATTGACGGAAGTCCAGCTTGATTCACGCTTTGGCGAGATTCAAGGGGCGTCCCGCCGGCCGGCGCCGTTTTCGGCGACGCCCCGCAGTAGTATACTACGCCGTACGTTCAGGCTCCGACGTACCGAATTCAATTTTTGCGAGTCCGCCCAACCGCTCATGCCCGTCGACAAATCCGGCCAACGCGTTCAGCAGATGTTCGGCGAAATCGCCCCGCGGTACGATTTGCTGAACCACCTGCTGTCCCTGAATGTCGACCGCTACTGGCGCTGGCGGACGGTGCGGATCGTGAAGGCGGAGCCGGAACGCCCCATTCTGGACGTGTGCACGGGCACCGGCGATTTGGCCTTGGCTTTTTACCGCCGGACGCAAGGCCGCGTGCCGATCGTCGCGGCCGATTTCTGTCCGCAGATGCTGGAGATCGGTGAAGCCAAGAAACGTCAAGCCGGTATCGCCGACGGGCTGACCTTTGTCGAAGCCGACGCCCAGCAGTTGCCGTTCGACGCCGACCAGTTCCAGATCGTCTCGGTGGCGTTCGGGCTGCGGAACGTGGCGGACACCGACCGCGGCTTGCGGGAGATGACCCGCGTGTGCCAGCCCGGCGGGCAGGTGGCGGTGCTCGAGTTCTCACTGCCGCAATGGCAGCCGTTTCGAGCCCTGTACGGCTGGTACTTCCGCAACGTCCTGCCCCGCATCGGGCAGTTGCTGGCGAGGAATCAGCACAGCGCGTACCACTACTTGCCCAGCAGCGTCGGCGAGTTTCCCTCGGGCGAAGCGCTGGCCAGTCGGATGCGCGCGGCGGGGCTGGGCGCGGTAACCCTTTATCCCTTGACCGGCGGCATTGCGACGCTGTACGTAGGCCGAAAATGAAACCACCCATCGTGCTCGCCATCACCGGCGCCAGCGGCGTGCTGTACACGATCCGCCTGCTGGAGGTCATGCTCCGGCAAGGCGCCGACGTGCATTTGACCATCAGCCCGTCGGGACGGATCGTGCTGCAGCAGGAGTTGGGCGTCCTGGTCAACCTGGATCGTTTCCGGCTCCGCGACTTGACCCAACCGATCGGCAGCGGACCGGCGGGCGAAGGCACGGAGATGGCGCGGACGATCCGCGAGCTGCTGGCCGGACTGGACCAGGCGTTAAGCCATCCCGACGTGGGCTCCGGCCAGGTGGTCTATCATCATCCCAGCGATTTCATGTCGCCCGTCGCCAGCGGCTCGTTCTTGACCGCCGGCATGATCATCTGCCCGTGTTCCGGTGGCACGCTGAGCGCCGTGGTTCACGGCTCGAGCGACAACCTGATCCAGCGGGCTGCGGATGTCCACTTGAAGGAACGCCGCAAGCTGATCCTCGTCCCCCGCGAGACGCCGCTGTCGTCGATCCAACTGGATAACATGAAGCGGGCTTGCGACGCGGGCGCGGTCGTGCTGCCGGCCATGCCGGGCTGGTATCACGGCGTCCGCACCATCGGCGATTTGATCGATTTCATCGTGGCCCGCATCCTGGATCAGGTCGGTATCGAGCACACCTTGATGCGCCGCTGGGGCGTGGCGGACGGCGCGGCCGACGAGACTCCGGACGTCGCGGCCCCGGCGTTGGTCAGAATCTGAGGCATCCTGCGGCGATGTTGACCAAGTTGCGTCACATTCTGGAGATGATCCGCTTCAGCCACACGCTGTTCGCGCTGCCGTTCGCGCTGCTGGCTGCGGTCATGGCGTGGACGACGCCGTCGCCCAGCGGCCGGCAGATCGGGTTCCGCGGGATTCACTTGGCCGGGATCCTGGTCTGCATGGTGTGCGCCCGCAGCGCCGCGATGGCCTTCAACCGGCTCGCCGACCGGACCTTGGACGCCGCCAATCCGCGCACCCGCCAGCGGCACCTGCCGGCCGGAGTACTGAGCGTCGGCAGCGTCGTGGCCTTTACGTTCGCCTGCGGACTCGGGTTCGTGGCCGGGACCCTGCTGTTTTGGCCCAACCCGCTGCCGGTCGGCCTGGCCGTGCCCGTGCTGGCGTTCTTGCTGGGGTACAGCTACGCCAAGCGATTCACGATGTTGGCTCATTTCTGGCTGGGCGCGGCCCTGATGCTGGCCCCGCTCTGCGTCTGGATCGCCCTCCGCGGCGAACTGGTGCTGGCGGAACCGGCGGACCTGATCCCTCCGCTGCTGCTCGGCTTGGCCGTCCTGCTGTGGGTCGCCGGATTCGACATCATTTACGCGTGCCAGGATGTCGAGTTCGACGTGCGGGCCCGGCTGCACAGCGTGCCGGCTCGCCTGGGGGTGCGCAACGCTTTACGGCTGGCGGCCGGTTGCCACTTGGGCATGTTGGCCGCGCTGGTGCTGCTGCCGCTGGTCTCGCCCCAATTGCCTTTAGGGCCGATCTACGGGTGCGGAATCGCGGGCGTCGCGATCCTGCTGGGCTACGAGCACGCGCTCGTTCGGCCGGACGATCTGACCCGGGTCAACCTGGCCTTCTTTCACGTCAACTGGATCGTCAGCATGGCCCTGCTGACGCTGGGTGCGGTGGATCTGTTGACCTGAGACGCTCGGATTGAACTAATGTACGTGGTCGCCGCGGCGGGGATCGAAATCCGCGTGCTGCTGGTTGATGTGCACGTGCAGGTCAGGCAGGGAGTTCAGCAGCCATTCAATGCCAGCGTCCGTCACCCGGGTGCCGTCCAGGTACAGGGACTCGAGCTCCCGCAGGCCCTCGAACTGCCGCAGGCCGGCGTCCGTAAGCGGCGTTCCGATGATGTGGACGAACCGCAGTTGGGCCATCCGCCGCAGGTGGACCAGGCCGGCATCCGTCACGTGCGGGCTGCCGAACCGCAATAGTTCCAGATCCGGCAAGCGGACCAGTTCGGCCAAGGCGGCATCGGTGAATTCCGCCTGCGGAAGATTGAGGATCCGCAACCGCTTCAGGTGCGTGAGCTTGCAGATGCCGGCCGTGGTGACCGCGGCACCGCGCAGCCGGAGATGCTCCAGTCCGGCCATGCGGCTCAGGTGGTCCAAGCCCGCGTCGGTGATCGAGCCCTGTTCGATCAGCAATTCGCGGAGCGCGGTCAAGTCGCCAAGCTGGCGCAGGTCTTCGTCCGTCACCGGTTCCGACTCGATGGCGATCCAGTCGGTCCGGCCCGCGCGGACGGAAGCCGCCTGCCGGGCCAGCAGGCTCGGGCGAGGTTGTTCCTCACGGTCGGAGCGGGGGGCGGGCGCCGGCGAGCAGCCGGACAAGGCGGTGCCGACGACGATGCCCAGCACGAGCATCGCGTTGGACATCAAACCCACGGGCGACACACTCGACAGCATATGCATCTTTCGCCCTACCGCCGGCACTCCGGGCAGTACTGCCGGTAGCCTGCCAGGCCGTCGCCGGACCGCAACTTGAGCTGCAGCACGGAGCCGCATTTGGGACAATATTCCGCCGGCCCGATCGCCCCACCGGATTCCCGCTT
>CAIYOB010000288.1 GCA_903927685.1 uncultured Planctomycetaceae bacterium | reverse complement strand
GCACGAAGTCGTCGGGGCTGGCTTCGATCGGCTAACGGGGCGTCTGGACAGCCGCGGACGAAGTGTGGCTGCCGCGGGCTGCCTCTTGAACGACTTTGATGCGATCATCGTGCGGACGATGCCCCCAGGGTCGCTCGAGCAGGTCGTTTTTCGAATGGATGCGTTAGGGGCCCTGGCCGACGCGGGCATCGTCGTCATCAATCCACCGCGAGCGATCGAGGCGGCAGTCGACAAGTACTTGGCATCAGCCAAGTTACACGCTGCCGGCCTGTTGACTCCGAGGACCCTGGTCTGCCAGTCGCTGACGGATGCACTGGCTGGGTTTCGGGAATTGGGCGGGGACGTCGTCGTCAAGCCGCTGTTCGGCGGTGAGGGGCGGGGGATTGTCCGAGTGAACGACGAGGCCCTGGCGTGGCGCGTCTTCAGTACCCTGGCACAATTCCGCTCCGTAATCTATCTTCAGGAGTTCCTGCCCCATAACGGTTTTGATTTGCGGCTGTTGGTGCTGGGCGAGCAGGTGTTCGGCATGCGCCGCGTGAACCCCGCGGACTGGCGAACGAACGTCAGTCGGGGGGCGCGGGCGGAGCCCTACACGCCTAGTTCGCAGCAGGTTGAGACTGCGCGCCGGGCGGCCGCAGCGATCGGCGCTCCGTTCGCCGGTGTGGACATCCTGCCGGACAGGAAGGGCGTGGAGCACGTCCTGGAAGTCAACGGAGTGCCCGGCTGGAAAGCCCTGTCGGCGACGCTGCACCTTGACGTAGCCGCCTTGCTGTTGGAGTATGTCCAGACGTTGGTCCGTCGGCGCGAGGCGACGCGACACAGTTAATTTCATCACACCCGAGAGAAAGGCGACGAGGAAATCATGCGTTTGTTTCCAGCGACTGGATTGGTGACGATGCTGAGTCTGGCGATGGGGGTCTGCGGCTCCGCTGCCGAGACGCCGGGGTTGTCGGCGACCGCCCCGGCGGCGGGCCGCGCGATCAAGACGGACCTCGGTTACATGATCGAATACAAGGTCACGATTCCCGGCACCAACGTCACCTTTGAGATGGTCCCGATCCCGGGCGGCAAGTTCAAGATGGGCAGCCCGGATGATGAGGAGGGGCGTGCGGACAACGAAGGTCCGCAGTACGAGGTTGACGTCGCTCCGTTTTGGATGGGCAAGTACGAGATCACCTGGGCCGAATACCGGCAGTACATGGCCCTGTACGGGATCTTCAAAGAATTCGAGACCCGTGGCGAGCGGAAAGTCACGGCGGAGAACGAAATCGATGCCATCACGGCGCCGACGGAGCTGTACGATCCGAGTTTCACGTTCGAGCACGGCGAAGAGCCCGAACTGCCCGCCGTCACCATGACCCAGTACTCGGCTCGCCAGTACACCAAGTGGATGAGCGGGATTACGGGCCAGTTCTTCCGCCTGCCGTCCGAAGCCGAATGGGAGTACGCCTGCCGCGCCGGCACGCAGACCGCCTACCACTTTGGCGATGACGCGGACCAACTGGGCGATTACGGCTGGTACTACGAGAATTCCGACAGCAAGCCGCACAAGGTCGGCGAGAAGAAGCCGAATCCGTGGGGGCTGTTCGATATGCACGGCAATGTGGCCGAGTGGACGATCGACCAGGTCTTGGAGGGCGGTTACAAGCAGTTCGCCGGCAAGACGGTGACATCCGCCGACGCTTTGGCCTGGCCGAAGACGATCACTCCGCGGGCCATCCGTGGCGGGCACTGGGACGACGATGCCGAGAAGTGCCGCAGCGCTGCACGGCTGGAATCGAAGGAACGCGACTGGAAGACCGAAGACCCCAACCTGCCGCTCAGCCCGTGGTGGTTCACCAGCGATCCGACCCGCGGCGTCGGCTTCCGAATCATCCGCCCGTTGACGGAACCCGCGACGCGGGACGCGAAGGAGCGGTATTGGGCCATCGACGATAGCGACACGCGGGACGGGGTTCAGAATCGGCTGAGCGAAGGCCGCGGTGGCCGTGGGCTGGTTGGTCCGGACCTGCCCGAGGCGGTCAAGAAACTCAAGGCAGCGCGGTAGCGTCCGCACGGGAGATTTCTGTGGGACGGATTGCCAATCCGTCCTACGGTTGGGCATGTGGATACGTCGCATGGTTAGGTCCGGCGAGTCAATAACCGTCGCCTTGTCGCCTTTCGCGCCGCGAAAGGACGTTCTTTCGCGGAGCGAAAAACGGCGTTCCTTGGCGATCTTTGGTACCGGCAGGGGGACCCGATGCTGTCCACGTTGGTCCTGATGGCGGTCGCGGCGGTTGGCGCCGCGGCCGAAGAGCCTCTGCAACGGTTCCGGGAACTCCGCCCCGGGATGGGCTCGACGTTCGAGATCATCGTGTATGCGCCCGATGCGGCGACGGCCCAGCGTGGCTTGGACGCCGCGTTCGCCCGCATCGACCAGTTGAACCGAGTCCTCAGTGACTACGATTCCGAAAGCGAAGCTTGCCGGTTGAGCCACGCGGCGCCCATGCCGGCCGCGGTGCCGGTCAGCGCCGAGATGTTTGCCGTGCTCGATTACGCGGTCCAACTGAGCCAGGCCACCGACGGCGCCTTCGACGTCACCGTGGGGCCGGTCAGTCGACTCTGGCGGCGAGCGCGGCGGCAGAAGCAGATGCCGGCGCCGGAGCGGCTGAACGAAGCGTTAGCGGGCGTGGGCTATCGGCATCTGGAACTGAATCCCGCAGACCGTTCGGTGCGGTTGTCGGCCCCGGGCATGCGGTTGGACTTCGGCGGAATTGGCGTCGGCTTCGCGGTCGATGAAGCGCTGACCGTCCTGAAGCAGCATGGTCTGACGCGGGTCCTGGTCAACGGCAGCGGCGACATTGTGCTGGGAGATCCTCCGCCGGGGGAAACCGGTTGGCGGATCGGCGTCGCGCCCTTGGAGCCCGACCAGCCGCCCAGTCGCCTTCTGCGGCTGGCCCATTGCGGCGTGTCAACCTCGGGGGACGCCTGGCAATTCGTCGAGATCGACAACCAGCGTTACTCGCATATCGTCGATCCAAGAACCGGACTCGGCTTGACCACGCGCAGCAGCGTGACCGTCATTGCCCCCACGGGGATGGCCGCCGACGCCTTGGCGACCGCCGTCAGCGTGCTGGGAGTGGACAAGGGGCTGGCGCTGGTCGAACGTACGCCGGACGCAGCGGCCTTGATGGTCTGCGTCGAGGACGATCAACCGCGGGTCCACCCGTCCCGCGGTTGGAGCAACCACGAAATCTCTGGAGTCGAACCCGCGAAACAAGACGAGCCATGAACAAGCACCTGCCGGTCCGGATGTTGACCGCCCTTGCGGTCGCGTGGGGAATCGTCGCATCATCCTCTTCCGCCCAGGTCGCCGTCAAGCTACCGCCCGGCGTCCGGCCGGTTTGGGATTCGAGCCTGGCAGCTCGCGAGACCACACCGACTCGGGAGCGTGTCTGCATCAACGGCTTGTGGCAATGGCAACCCGCGGAGGCGAAGCGCGATCAGGTGCCGACGGGCGACTGGGGGTATTTTAAGGTTCCCGGTTGCTGGCCTGGGATTACGGACTATCTGCAGAAGGACTGTCAGACCGTCCATGTCCATCCGAATTGGCAGGATCAGCGGCTGGCCGCGATCACAGCAGCCTGGTATCAACGCGAGATCACGATTCCGGCTGACTGGACTGGCCGTCGGATCGCCTTGTGTGCGGAGTACTTGAACTCGTACGCGGCGGTATTTCTCGATGGCCAGCGGGTGGGCGAGATCCGCTTCCCGGCAGGCGAAGTTGAGCTCACCGCCGCATGCCGATCCGGCGCGACTCACGTCTTGAGCATGTTGGTGGTAGCCATGCCGCTGAAGGGCGTGCGGCTGTCCTACAACGACAGCAATGCCGCGCGCGAAGTCCAGGGCGCCGTGCCGCGCCGCGGCCTGTGCGGCGACGTGTTCCTGGTCGCCAGCCCAGCGAACGCTCG
>CAIYOB010000287.1 GCA_903927685.1 uncultured Planctomycetaceae bacterium | reverse complement strand
CGGTAAACCGGCCGCCGGTTTCCAGGATCGACTTCAGTTTCGGCGTCGTTTCCTGCCAGTTGTGGTTATTCTGTCCCGTCATGATCAGGACGCGGATTGCTGCGGTGGAAGATTCGGCCGGCAGTGCCGACGGCGGGCACCACAACAAGGCGAAGGTCGCAAACAGCAGTGATTTTGCAGCAGGACTCATGGGCGTGTTCCTTCAGGGAGTGGGCTGGCGGCTGTTCCGGCGGCGAGGTGGCCTACCTCGGGATCGGTTGATTGCACTATCTGGCTGTCTTGTTACGGTACCGATCCGCAACGCGATGTCAACAATGGTCCGCAAGATCCCTGGTCCGCAAGATCCCTGGGCGGCTGACGGTGCGGCTGACGGTGATCCTCCGCTGCGGCGTGAGCTATACTTTTCAGCCTGCCGTCAGCGAAATACGGCCGAGTTTTGCCGAAAAAGGACGCGTCATGGAATTCGAACGAGCCTCCCGCAATGATCCCTGTCCCTGCGGCAGCGGCCGCAAGTACAAGAAGTGTTGCTACCAGAACCGGGGACGGATCACGCAGTTGGATCGCGCCATGGCGATCGAACTGATGGAACAGTACGGCGAATATTGTTCAGACCGGAACGACGCGATGGACGTTTTCTTCGACGGGCTTGACATCGACGTGCCTGCGATGAGCGAGGACTTCCGAGCCATCAGCTACGCCGCGTTCTTGTATTGGCTGGTCTTCGACTATGAGCTGGCTGACGGTTCCTTGCTGGTGGACCGGATTCTGCAAGAAAACACGGTCCTGGCTGCGGGTGAGCAGCGGTACCTCGAACAGTTGCGGGACACGGCCATGCTGCCCTACGAAGTGTTGGACGTCCGGCCGGGCGAGTCCGTCCTCGTGCGCAGCTTGGTGACTCAGGAAGAGACGGAAGTGCGTGAGAAAACGGCTTCCAAGGTCCTGGCACGATGGGATCTGGTGGTGGCGCGGATCAATCCCCTGGGGCCTTCGGGCGGAGCGGAGTTCGAGGCGGGAGCATTCTTCCCGGCGCCGCTGTCGTACGACGAGATCAAAGCGATTGTGGCGGATGAACTTCCGCACGTGACGGATCCGGATGAACGTTTGCGGAGTTTCAAGGACCTTGGCGCAGACTTCCACGTGATCTGGCTCGAGTCCATCGTCGAGCCCAAGTTCCCCCGGCCGGTCACCCCCGAGGGAGACCCAGTGAGGTCCGTGTCCATGCTGTTCGAGGTGCTGGACAAGCCCCGGCTCCGGGCGGCTCTTGACTCGGAACCTGCTCTGGTTGCCCAGGGCGACATCTGGGATTGGGTCGTCAACGAATCCAGCCTGGCGAGTTTCGAGCTGGTGGGCGGGCAGCTGCGACTTCAGGCCCATTCGGAACCGCGGAGCGAACGGGGACGCCAACTGCTTAAACGGCTTGCCTCGGACGCGGTCGCGTACCAGAGCTGCGAAGTCGTGGATTTGTACGAAAAAGTGCTCGAAGCCCATCGGCGCGGAGAACGGCCCGAACCGCCACGCGAGGCGGACCTTTCACCGGAGGTCAAGGACAAGCTGTTCCAGGAGTACATGGCCAAGCATTCACAGCAGTGGCTCGATGACCAGATACCCGCTCTTGATCTACAGACGCCGCGGGCCGCGGCCCAATCCGCGACGCTCCAACCGCGGTTGGTCGAATTGCTGAAGGATATCGAAAACCAATACTTGCGATCGCTCGCGGCCGGCGAGCCGGCCTTCGATCCCACATGGATGTGGGACGAATTGGGACTGAGCGAGCATCAGGACGCGCCGCGGGTGCGGCATGCCGTACAGTTGGCTCACGAGTCGCTGGAACAGCTGGTGCCGGGCGTCTTGCAGGTCATCCGAGCCGTGGTGGAAGCCCCTCCGGCGGAAGGCGACCAGCTGTTGCGCACGGCCTTTACACCGGCCGACCTGCGGACCCGAGCCGAGGTCCAGGAGCTGATCCGTCGCAGTGCAGGCCGCGTAACCCCGGACGAACTGCTCGCCCAGCTCGAATTCTACTGCAATTACGAACTGCACCGCCGCAAGACGTTCTGGGTCGACGAGTCGCTGGCTTGGATGCTGGCCAACACCCAAGTGGATGCGGAGGCCAGCCTGTTTCGCCTCCCCTTCCCCAGCTTCGTCCTGGTCTACACCGACCGCCATACGCTGAGTGCCGCGGAACGGGCGCTGGCCGGCAGCGGAGTCGGCCCGTTGCGCGGACAGATGCTGTCCATCCTGTGCGCCTATATCAGCGAGTTGGCGCCGGACAGCTCGCGCGTCAAGATCGGCTTGACTTTCGATGCCTTGGCAGGGCAGCCGCCGCAGATGCTGAGCTGGGAGCTGCAGATCGATCCGAGCGAGACCCTGGAAAAAGCGGTCACCGACGCGCTCGCCCGCGCCCAGACCCCGGCGGCCGGCCTGTTCCAGCCGCTGCTCGAGGCGGTGCTCAATGCCACGCTGTACACGACCAGTGCCAGCGTCCAGCTCGACCAGCACCGCCGGCCCCCGCCGAAACGCGACGAGTCCTCGGAGTGCCTGCCCAGCGGTGACGTCTATTACCTGCCGGGCAAGATCAAGATCTCGCACATGCGCAAGTTGCAGCAACTGGCCCGCGCCCCCAGCGGTCGCACGCTCATGCACCGCTTCATGGTCCGCGGCCATTGGCGCCGGCCCGGCGCCAACTGGGCGGACCAGTCCCTGCGCTGGATCGAACCGTATTGGCGCGGCCCCAGCCTGGCCAGCATTGTCGAACGCGAGTACCGGCTGACGACCTGACCTGCGTGCGGCGCTGGTGCGTCGGTATGGCTGAGCATCGGAGCCGGGTGACTGGGGTCCGGCCAATATCCGCAGAGTTTCCGGGGTGATCCGGAAGTCGAAATGCGGTAAAATGAAAAGTGTCCACTTCATGGGAGCATGTCGATGTTGACAGTGGAATCACAACGAGTTGCCGAACAGGCCAAACGGCTGTACGAGGCGAAGTACCGGCCGGCACTTGAAATAGATCATTGGGGTGCCTATGTTTGCATTGAGCCGGAGTCGGGGGAGTACTTCCTTGGCAAAACGCTGGATGACGCCGTGAACCAAGCCCTTGATGCCCATCCTCATCGCCTGACCCACACGCTACGGGTGGGCCATTCAGCTGCACTTCACCTTGGAGCGACGACTCAATGAACGGAAAGGTGGATGAGGATCTTCGTGCATTGCTCGAAGTGCAAATCGGCAGCACGCTCGATGGTGTAAAGTCAACCATACTCGTTTGGGTGGACACGGCGTTCAATGGCGGCTTGGTGTTGCCGCACCACGAGATTCGGCGTTTGGGGCTGAAGGAATGCTCTTCCACGCCAGCCATTTTGGCTGACGGTCAGGAGGTGGTGTTGCCCACATACACGTGCCACCTGGACTGGTTTGGTCACCAGTGTCGAACTCAAGTTGTCGGCAACGAAGGAACGCATCCTTTGCTGGGAACCGTGTTACTCGACGGCCACGACCTCCGAGTAAGCTACAGACTTGGCACAGTAACGCTCGATTAAGCAGCAGCGAACCGGTGCCAGGCCGATCACTGGGGAAACGCAAGTCGCAGATGGGGCGGCGGACTGGTACACGAGCG